>NZ_MZMO01000001.1:1622066-1946479 GCF_002240565.1 Clavibacter michiganensis subsp. insidiosus
CGGCGATGGCGCCCTGCACGACCTGCCGCTGCTCCTCGCCCTGCTTCTCGGTGAGCTCGCCGACGGTGGCGGCGAGGACGTCGAGCCGGGCACGGAGAGCGGCGAGGTCGCCGACGGCGTTGGCGCCGTCCACGGCCTCGAGGAGGTGCGCGACGGCCTTGGAGACGTCGGCGGCCGGGGCGCCGCGCTTGGCGCGCTGCTCCAGGAGCGTCACCTGCCCCGCGAGGTCGGTGAACTTGCGCTGGAAGTAGGCCAGCGCCTCCTCGGGGGTGCCGTCGGGGTACTGGCCGACGGCGCGTTCGCCGTCGCCCTCGCGCAGGAAGACGGTGCCCGTCTCGTCGACGCGGCCCCAGGGGGTCTGATCGTTGTCAGCCACGGATGCTCACCTTGTTCGTAGGACCGGCCGGACCGGTGCGGAGACGTGCACGCCAGCCTAGAGCACGCCTCGCGGGCGCGATCGTCTCCCGACGGGCGCTGGCTGACCTGTCGATCATGCTCCAGGGCGGGCCGCCGATGCTCGGGTCTCCGCGGATCCGACGCGCCTCGCAGGGGCCCGTGAGGACCGGGGGACCGACTCTCCGGTCGCGCGCACCGCGGGGACGGGGTCGCGGAGGCGGGTCAGGGGGTCGGCGTGGCGTCCGGCGTCCCCGGGGCGGGGGAAGGGGTCGTGGTCGACGGCGAGGACGACGGGGCCGGGTCCGGGGCGCCCGGTCCGGACTCGTACGCGAGCTGGGCCCCCACCGCGAGGGCGGCGACGAGGATGACGGCGACGACCGCGGCCAGGTCGTCGCGGCGACGGCGCCGCACGGACCGGGCGTGCAGCTCTCGGCGGGCCGCGTAGCGGCGGAGCCGGGCCTGCGCCTCGCGGGCTGCGCGGTCGTTCTTCGGGGCCACGGCGTCCTCACGTTCGGTCCCGCCCGAGATGGCGGTACGGGAACCATAGCCGGTCGCGCCTACCATCGAGACCATGACCGACACGCGACCGGGCCTCCGTTCGGGGGCGACGCCCCTGGCCGTCCGGATGCGTCCCCGCAGCCTCGACGAGGTCACCGGCCAGCGCCACCTGCTGACGCCCGGCTCGCCCCTCGTGAGCCTCGCCTCCGACGTGGCGGGGGAGCAGGGCTCGGTCTCGATCATCCTGTGGGGCCCGCCCGGGACGGGCAAGACGACGCTCGCGCAGGCCATCGCGCACGGATCCAGCCGCCGCTTCGTCGAGCTCTCGGCCGTCACCGCGGGCGTCCGCGACGTGCGCCAGGTGATGGAGAAGGCGCTGAGCGACCGGGACCTCTTCGGCGTCTCGACCGTGCTCTTCCTCGACGAGATCCACCGCTTCACCAAGGCACAGCAGGACGCGCTGCTGCCCGGCGTGGAGAACGGGTGGGTGATCCTCATCGCGGCCACCACGGAGAACCCGTCGTTCTCCGTGATCTCGCCGCTGCTGTCCCGCAGCCTCCTCCTGACGCTGGAGCAGCTCGACGACGACGACCTCGGCGTGCTCGTGGACCGCGCCGTCGCCGATGACAGGGGCCTCGGCGGGCGGTTCGCGCTCGACGACGACGCGCGGGCCATGATCATCCGCCTCGCGTCCGGGGACGCGCGCCGCGCGCTGACGGCGCTCGAGGCGGCGGCGGTGTCGGCGCGGGCGGATGCGACGGGCCGGGCCCGGGCCGCGTCCGAGGGCCGGGAGCCGGACGACGACGACGAGGACGACGACGACGAGCGGGAGGGCGATGACGCGGCCCCCGCCGAGGATCCCGCGCCCATCCCCATCCCCATCCCCATCCCCATCCCCATCCCCATCCCCATCCCCATCCCCATCTCCACCGAGCAGGTCGCGCTCGCAGTCGACCGGGCGCTGCTCCGCTACGACCGCAACGGCGACGAGCACTACGACGTCATCAGCGCGTTCATCAAGTCGATCCGCGGATCCGACGTCGACGCCGCGCTGCACTACCTGGCCCGCATGATCGAGGCGGGGGAGGACCCGCGGTTCATCGCGCGGCGGATCATCGTCTCCGCCTCGGAGGACATCGGGCTCGCCGACCCGCAGGCGCTCGTGGTCGCGGTCGCGGCGGCGGACGCGGTGCAGCTCATCGGCATGCCGGAGGGACGGATCCCGCTGGCGCAGGCGGTCGTGCACCTCGCGACCGCGCCCAAGTCGAACGCCTCCTACCTCGGGATCGACCAGGCCATCGCGGACGTCCGCGCCGGCGCATTCGGCCGCGTGCCCCTGCATCTCCGCGACGCGCACTACCCGGGCGCGAAGCGGCTCGGCCACGGCAAGGGCTACCGCTACCCGCACGACGCGGACATCGGCGTCGTCACGCAGCAGTACCTGCCGGACGAGCTCGTCGGCCGCACGTACTACTCGCCCACGCAGCACGGGCACGAGCGCGACCTGTCGGCACGGCTGGAGAAGCTGCGCCGCATCGTCCGCGGAGGCTGATGTCGGCGCGGCGCATCCCCGGGGATCACGGCGATCGCGTGCTACGCTTGCTGACGCCTCAATCGAGTGTCGCGTGCGGCTGCGTCGACATCATGATCAAGGGACACGTCCTGTAGCCGGACGACCCGTGGCGAATCCCTCTACTTCCGCAGGACACCGCATCAGCGGTCTCGATCGTCGCGCGCCCATGCGTGTGCGCGGACGCCCTGCACCACCCGTAGTCAGAGACTTTCTCCCTGGAAGGAAAACGTGTCCACCAAGTCACGCACCCGCAGCAAGACCCGCCTCTCCCGCGCGCTGGGCATCCCGCTCACGCCGAAGGCGGCCAAGTACCTCGAGAAGCGCCCCTACGCGCCGGGCGAGCACGGCCGGTCCAAGCGCAAGCAGGACAGCGACTACGCCGTCCGCCTGCGCGAGAAGCAGCGTCTGCGCGCCCAGTACGGCATCCGCGAAGCCCAGCTCAAGATCGCCTTCCAGGAGGCGCGTCGCACGCAGGGCCTGACCGGTGAGAACCTCGTCGAGATCCTCGAGCAGCGCCTCGACGCGCTCGTCGTCCGCTCCGGCCTCGCGCGCACCACGGCGCAGGCCCGCCAGCTCGTCGTGCACCGCCACATCATGGTCGACGGCAAGATCGTCGACCGCCCCTCCTTCCGCGTGAAGGCCGGCCAGATGATCCACGTCAAGCCGCGCTCCGAGGGCACCGAGCCCTTCCAGGTCGCCGCCGCCGGCGGTCACGCCGACGTGCTGCCGAAGCTCCCCTCGTACCTCGAGGTCGAGCTCGACAAGCTCCAGGCCCGCCTCGTGCGCCTCCCGAAGCGCGCCGAGGTCCCCGTGACCTGCGAGGTCCAGCTGGTCGTCGAGTACTACGCGGCACGCTAGCCACACCGCTCCACCGTCCGCGAGGCGGGTCGTCCATCCGGGCGGCCCGCCTCTCGGCGTCTCCGGGCGGGACGCGATCCGGACGCCGGCCCACGCGGGTCGCGCGCGGGCCGGCCGGTAGGATCGCCCTCGGCCCCCGCCGGCCTCCGCCACCGCACGTCACCTCCACCTGGGGGCCGCTCCCGGAAGGGGAGAAGCATGAAGAACCTCGTCCTCATCGTCGTGGGGGTCGCCATCGGCTTCGCCGTCGCCCACGTGGTCGACCGCACGCCCGCCGGGCACCGCCTCTTCCAGGGCGTCGACGCCCGGGCCCGCCGCTTCGGCGAGGCCGTCGAGCACGGCTACCGCCGCCGCGAGGCCGAGCTCCGCTCCGCCGTGGGCGAGGCCGAGGACACCATCACCGAGCTGGGAAAGCAGTAGACCGCATGCAGACCGCAGACATCCGCAACGCCTGGCTGACGTACTTCGGCGACCGGGGGCACACCGTGGTGCCGTCGGCGTCGCTCGTGAGCGACGACCCGACCCTGCTGTTCACGGTGGCCGGCATGGTGCCGTTCGTGCCCTACCTTACGGGCGTCGTGCCCGCGCCGTTCCCGCGCGCCACGAGCGTCCAGAAGTGCATCCGCACGCTCGACATCGAGGAGGTCGGCCGCACGCCCCGGCACGGCACCTTCTTCCAGATGAACGGCAACTTCTCCTTCGGCGACTACTTCAAGGAGCAGGCCATCGCGTACGCGTGGGAGCTGCTCACCACGAGCGAGGCCGACGGCGGCCTCGGCTTCTCGCCCGACGACCTCTGGGTCACCGTGTACCACGAGGACGACGAGGCCCGGCAGGCGTGGAAGCGCATCGCGAGCCTGCCGGACGAGCGGATCCAGGGCCTCGGCCGCGACACGAACTACTGGCACACCGGGCAGCCCGGCCCGGCGGGCCCCTGCTCGGAGATCTTCTTCGACCGCGGCCCGGCGTACGGCGCCGACGGCGGCCCGGCCACCGACGACGACCGCTACGTGGAGATCTGGAACCTCGTCTTCATGCAGTACCTGCGCGGGGTCGGCACGGGCAAGAGCGACTTCGAGATCCTCGGCGACCTGCCGAAGAAGAACATCGACACGGGCATGGGGCTCGAGCGCGTCGCGTTCCTCAAGCAGGGCGTCGAGAACATGTACGAGATCGACCAGGTGCGCCCGGTGCTCGACCGCGCGGCCGAACTCGCCGGCCGCCGCTACGGCGCCGACCACGAGGACGACGTGCGCATGCGCATCGTCGCCGACCACGTGCGCTCCTCGCTCATGCTCATGTCGGACGGCGTGCGGCCGTCCAACGAGGGGCGCGGGTACATCCTGCGCCGCCTCATGCGCCGCACCGTGCGCGCGATGCGCCTCATGGGCGTGGACGCGGCGACCTTCGGCGAGCTGTTCCCCGCGTCGCGCGACGCCATGAAGGCCGCGTACCCCGAGGTCTCCGACGACTTCGACCGCATCTCGCGCCTCGCGTACGCGGAGGAGGAGACCTTCCTGCGCACGCTCTCGGGCGGCACGACGATCCTCGACGTGGCCGTCGGCGAGACGAAGGCCCAGGGCGGCGAGCGGATCGCGGGCGACACCGCGTTCCTCCTGCACGACACGTTCGGCTTCCCCATCGACCTCACGCTCGAGATGGCCGAGGAGAACGGCCTCACGGTCGACCGCGAGTCCTTCGACCGGCTGATGCTGGAGCAGCGCACGCGCGCCAAGGCCGACGCGAGATCCAAGAAGACGGCGCTGGCCGACCTCACCGTGTACAGCCAGTTCCGCGCGGCCGGCGAGACGCGCTTCACCGGCTACGACGAGCTGGAGACCGGGACGACGATCCTCGGCCTCATCGTGGGCGGCCACAGCGTCGACCATGCGGTCGCGGGCGACATCGCGGAGGTCATCCTCCCCGAGACGAGCCTCTACGCCGAGTCCGGCGGCCAGGAGGCCGACGCGGGCAGCATCGTCGGGAACGGCTTCGACCTCGAGGTGCTCGACGTGCAGAAGCCCGTGAAGGGCCTCATCAGCCACCGCGTGCAGGTCCGCTCGGGTGAGGTGGGGGTCGGCGACGCCGCCACCACGGTCGTCGACGCCGACTGGCGCCGCGGCGCGACCCAGGCGCACTCGGGCACGCACCTCGTGCACGCCGCGCTCCGCCAGGTGCTCGGCCAGGACGCGCACCAGTCGGGCTCCTACAACCGGGCCGGCTACATGCGCCTCGACTTCGCGTGGAACCAGGCGCTGAGCGCCGAGACCCGCAGCGAGATCGAGGACATCGCCAACGGCGCCGTGCGCGACGACCTGCAGGTCGTGACGCGCGTGATGCCCATCGACGAGGCCAAGCAGCTCGGCGCCATGGCGCTGTTCGGCGAGAAGTACGGCGACACCGTGCGCGTCGTCGACATCGGCGGACCGTGGTCGCGCGAGCTGTGCGCCGGCACGCACGTGTCGTCCAGCGCGCAGATCGGGCTCATCAACGTGGTGGGGGAGTCGTCCGTCGGATCCACCAACCGCCGCATCGAGTCCCTCGTCGGCCGCGAGGCGTTCCAGGACCTCGCCGTCGAGCGCGCCATCGTGTCGCAGCTCACGTCGAGCCTCAAGACGCCGCGCGAGCAGCTGCCGGACCGGATCGCCGACCTCATGCAGAACCTCAAGACGGCGGAGCGGCGCATCGCCGACTTCGAGGCGCAGGCGCTGCAGCAGCGCGTGCCGGCGCTCCTCCAGCAGGGCGCGCGCGTGGGCGCCGTCACGCTCATCCAGGAGTCGCTCGGCAGCGTCCGCTCGGCGGACGAGGTGCGCCAGCTGGTCACCCTCGTGCGGGAGCGCGCGGGATCCGAGCCCGTCGTGGTCGCCCTCGCGGGCGATGCGGGCGGCAAGCCGACCGTCATCGTGGCCACGAACCAGGCCGCGCGCGACGCCGGCGCCAAGGCCGGGCAGCTCGCCCGCGCCGCGGCCGCCGTGCTCGGGGGCGGCGGAGGCGGCAAGGACGACCTGGCGCAGGGCGGCGGATCCGACATGTCGGCCATCGCCGACGCGCTGGCCGCGGTCCGCCAGGCGCTCGCCTCCTGATGCGGATCGGATCCCGGCTGGCCGTCGACGTGGGCAAGGCCCGCATCGGCCTCGCGCGGTCGGATCCGCACGGGCTGATCGCGACGCCCGTCGAGACCGTGCCGCGCGACGCGGGCGGCTCGGCGGACGTGCGGCGGATCCTCGAGGTGGCGGCCGAGATCGACTGCGCGGAGCTCCTCGTGGGCCTGCCGCTGGCGCTCTCGGGCCGCGCGACCGCGTCCACGGACGACGCGGAGGGGTTCGCCCGGCGGCTCGCGGACGCGACCGGGATCCCCGTCCGGCTGGTCGACGAGCGCCTCTCGACGGTCTCCGCGCAGGGCGCCCTGCGGGCCTCGGGCAGAGGCTCTCGTCAGCAGAAGCCGGTGATCGACCAGGTGGCGGCCGTTATAATCCTTCAACACGCGCTCGAGACCGAGCGCGCCGCCGGCTCCCCACCCGGTGCTCTCGTCCCGAGGAACCGAGTCGATCCTGACCGACACGCCTGAGACCGATCCCACCCGACGCGCCACGGCGGCCGCGGGTGGAGGTGGCGACCCCTTCGAGAGCCTCTTCGGCGACCAGGCCGCGGACTCCCCGGCCCCGACGCACGCGGCCGCTCCCGCCCCGGATCCCTCGCCCGCTCCTCGCGGCGACGGACCCGGCATCGGCACCGGCGCCCCCAAGACGCGACGCGAGCTCCGCGCGCTGCGCGAGGCGGCGGAGGCGCAGGCGGGGACTCCCGCACCGGACGACGCACCACGACGCACGGTGGCCGACGAGCGTCCCGCTGCGCGCGAGACCGCGCCGCTCGCCTCCGCCGGCGCTCCGCGTCCCGCGTCCGAGGAGCGTCCTCGCGTCGAGGCGGCCGCCGCGAGCGCTGCCCGGACCACCCCGACCCCCCTCACGCCGACCCGCAGGACGGCGGACGACGGCCGCGGCGCACCGCCGCCCCGCGCGGCCCCCGTCGCCCCGAAGCCGAAGCGCCGCCACCCGAAGTGGCCGTACGTCGTGGTCCTGCTCATCGCGCTGTTCGGCGGAGCCGCGGTCATCGCCACGTCGCTCTTCGGCCCGGTCGTGACGGCGCTCCTCACGCCCGCCGAGCCCACCGACTACGACGGCGACGGATCCGGCGAGGTGCAGGTCGTCGTCAAGACGGGCGACACGGGCAGCACCATCGGCGACACGCTCGCCGCGCAGGACGTCGTGAAGACGTCGAAGGCGTTCTACCGGGCCGTCGTCGCCTCGGGCGGCGAGGTCGTGTTCCAGCCGGGGACCTACACGCTGCGGAAGCAGATGAGCGCGGCGTCCGCGCTGGCGCTGCTGCAGGATCCGTCGAGCCAGAGCCAGGCCATGGTCACCATCCCCGAGGGGCAGACCGCCGCGCAGGCGTTCGAGCTCATCGCGGAGGGCACCGGCACGCCCGTCGCCGACCTGGAGGGCGCGGCCGCGGATCGCGCCGCGCTGGGCATCCCCGCCGAGGCGCCGAACATCGAGGGCTACCTCTTCCCGGCCACGTACGACTTCCCTCCCGGCACCTCCGCGACGGACATGGTCAAGGCGATGGTGAGCCGCACCTTCCAGGCGCTCGACCAGGCCGGCGTCGCACCCGCCGACCGGCACCGCGTGCTCACGCTCGCCGCGCTCATCCAGAAGGAGGCCCGCTTCGAGGGGGACTTCTACAAGGTGTCGCGCGTGTTCCAGAACCGCATCGCGATCGGCATGCCGCTGCAGTCGGACGCGACCGTCGCGTACGGGGCGAACTCGGTCGGCCGGGTCACGACCACCGATGCCGAGCGCGCGGACGACAACCCGTGGAACACGTACGTGCACCCGGGCCTGCCCGTCGGCCCCATCTCGAACCCGGGCGACCTCGCGATCAAGGCGGCGCTGGCGCCCGCGGACGGCCCGTGGCTGTACTTCGTCACGGTCAACACCATCACGGGCGACACCGTGTTCTCGCAGACGTACGAGGAGCACGAGAAGGCCGTCGCGCAGTGGCAGCAGTTCATGAAGGACAACCCGGGCAATGGCTGATCCGCGGACGCCGGCCGTGCGGCTGGCGGTCCTCGGCAGCCCCATCGCGCACTCGCTCTCGCCGCGGCTGCACGCGGCGGCGTACCGGGTGCTCGGGCTCGACTGGTCCTACGAGGCGGTCGAGTGCACGGGAGCGGATCTGGGCGCGTTCGTCGCGGTCCTCGGATCGGGCTGGCGCGGCCTCTCGCTCACGATGCCGCTGAAGCGCGACGTGCTGCCGCTCCTCGATGCGCTCGACGACACGGCCCGCCTCGCGGGCGCGGCGAACACGCTGCTCTTGGAGGAGGACGGCGACGGCGGGACGCGGCGTCGCGGCGCGAACACGGACGTCCCGGGGATCGTGCGCGCGTTCGGGATGGCCGGCGTCGAGCGGTGCGGGCGGGCGGTGGTGCTGGGCGCTGGATCCACCGCGCGCTCGGCGGTCGTCGCGCTGGCCCGGATGGGCGCGCGCGAGGTCGTCGTCGCGGCCCGCCGCCCGGCGCAGGGCCGGGAGCTCGCGCCCCTGGCCGACGAGCTGGGCCTCGCGCTCCGCGCCGTGCCGCTCGACGACGCGCCGGGCGCGCTCCGCGACGCCGACACCGTGGTCAGCACCCTCCCGGGCGACGCCGCCGCGACCGTGCCGTTGCCCGCTGCCGTGCCCGAGGCGACCGTGCTCCTCGACGTCACCTACGCGCCCTGGCCCACCGGCATCGCCACCGGGTGGGAGCGCGCGGGTGGGCGCGTCGTGCCGGGGATCGACATGCTCGTGCAGCAGGCGCTCGGCCAGGTGAGGCTGTTCGTCGCCGGGGACGCCGAGCTGCCGCTGCCCGACGAGGAGCGGGTGCTCGCGGCGATGCTCGCGAGCGTCGGCCGGGATCCGCGGAGGCCCTGGACGGGAGCCTGAGCCGCGGGGCCGACCCTGCCGCTGTGGGAGGCCGTCGACGGGAGCCCGGCCCGCGGGACCGACCCTGCCGCTGTGGGAGGCCGTCGACGGGAGCCCGGCCCGCGGGACCGACCCTGCCGCTGTGGGAGGATGGGGCCATGCTGCGTTGGCTCACCGCCGGGGAATCCCACGGCCCCGAACTCATCGCCGTCCTGGAGGGCCTGCCCGCGGGCGTGCCCGTCAGCCTCGACGGCATCCGCGCCGACCTCGCCCGTCGCAAGCTCGGCTACGGCCGCGGCGCGCGCATGGCGTTCGAGCAGGATGAGTTGCGCCTCTCGACCGGCGTCGTCCACGGGCGCACGCTCGGCAGCCCCATCGCCGTGCGCATCGGCAACACCGAGTGGCCCAAGTGGGTCGACGTCATGAGCCCCGAGCCGGTGGATCCGGAGAAGCTGCAGGGCGCGCGCGCCGCGGCCCTCACGCGTCCCCGCCCCGGCCATGCCGACCTGGTGGGCATGCAGAAGTACGACTTCGAAGAGGCGCGCCCCGTGCTCGAGCGCGCGAGCGCCCGCGAGACGGCGGCCCGTGTCGCGCTCGGCGCCGTGGCGCGCGCGTTCCTCGCCGAGCTCGGGATCACGCTCGTCAGCCACACGCTCGCCATCGGCCCCGTCCGCGTGCCCGAGGGCGCGCCGCTGCCGACGCCGGCCGACGTGGACGCGCTCGACGCGGATCCGCTGCGCTGCTTCCACGCCGAGACGAGCGCCCGCATGGTCGCCGAGGTCGACGACACCAAGTCCAGCGGCGACACGGTCGGCGGGGTCGTCGAGGTCCTCGCCTACGACCTGCCGCCGGGCCTCGGCTCGCACGTGCACTGGGACCGCCGCCTCGACTCGAAGCTCGCTGCCGCGCTCATGGGCATCCAGGCGATCAAGGGCGTCGAGGTCGGCGACGGCTTCCTCACCACCACGCGCCGCGGATCCGAGGCGCACGACGAGCTGTTCTCCACGGACGCCGGCATCGGCCGGTCCACGGACCGCGCGGGGGGCACCGAGGGCGGCATGTCGACGGGCACGGTCCTCCGCGTCCGCGCCGGCATGAAGCCCATCGCGACCGTGCCGCGCGCCCTCCGCACCATCGACACCGCCACGGGCGGCGCGGCCCCCGCGAACCACCAGCGCTCCGACGTGTGCGCGGTGCCCGCCGCGGGAGTGGTCGCCGAGGCCATGGTCGCGCTGACGCTCGCCGACGCCGTGCTGGAGAAGTTCGGGGGCGACTCCGTGGGCGAGACCCTGCGGAACCTCCGCGGCTACCTCGACGCGATCCCCGAGGGCCGCCGCACGGGTGCCGATCTCGTGGACGAGGCGGACGCCGCGCCGCCGGCTCCTCCCGAGGCCTGAGCGTGCCGGTCGTCCTGATCGGCCCGCCCGGCGCGGGCAAGACCACGGTCGGCCGTCGCGTCGCGAAGGCGCTGGGCGTGCCGTTCACGGACACCGACCGCGCCATCGTCGCGGCGCACGGATCCATCGCCGACATCTTCCGCGAGCACGGCGAGCCGCGGTTCCGCGAGCTCGAGCGCTCCGCGGTCGCCGCCGCCCTCGCGGAGGACGGCGTCGTCTCGCTCGGCGGGGGAGCCGTCCTCGATGCCGCGACGCGCGCCGACCTCGCGTCGTGCGGGGTCGTGCTCCTCACCGTCAGCGAGCACGCCGTGCGCGCGCGGATCCGCGGCCACGACCGCCCGCTCGTCGACGGCCTCGACAGCTGGCGCCGCATCGTCGCCGACCGCGAGGAGCTCTACCGCTCGCTCGCCGACCTGACCATCGACACCTCCGACCGCCCGCTCCCGCGCATCGCCCGCGAGATCGAGCGCTTCGCCCGGGAGAGGCAGCCATGACCGAACCGACCCCCACCGAGACCGCCCGGACCGCCGCCGCCGCGACGCCGCCGGCCGCCGAGCCCGACGCGCCCACCGTGATCCACGTGTCCGGCACGCCCGGCTACGACGTCACCGTGGGCCGCGGCCTCGTCCAGGGCGTGGGCGCGCTGCTCGGCCCGCGCGTGCGCAAGGTGCTCATCGTGCACGCGCCCGCCCTCGCCGAGGAGGCGTCTCGGTTGCGCGAGCGCCTGCAGGGCGACGTGGAGGTGTACCTCGCGGAGGTGCCCGACGCCGAGGGCGCCAAGCGCGTCGAGGTCGCCGCGTTCTGCTGGAAGATCATGGGAACCACCGACTTCACGCGCTCCGACGCCGTCATCACGCTCGGCGGCGGCGCCACGACCGACCTCGGCGGCTTCGTCGCGGCGACGTGGCTGCGCGGCGTGATGCTCATCCAGATCCCGACGACCGTGCTCGCCATGGTCGACGCGGCCGTCGGCGGGAAGACCGGCATCAACACGTCCGAGGGCAAGAACCTCGTCGGCGCCTTCTACGCGCCGACCGCCGTGATCGTCGACCTCGACCTGCTCGCGACCCTGCCGCGGAACGAGATCGTCACGGGCTTCGCGGAGATCGTGAAGGCCGGGTTCATCGCGGTACCGGAGATCCTCGACATCATCGAGCGGGACGTCGCGCGCGTCACGGACCCCACGAGCGGCGAGTTCCGCCGCGTCGTGGAGCTGTCGATCGCGATGAAGGCCGAGGTCGTGGGGGAGGACTTCACGGAGAAGGGCCGCCGCGAGATCCTCAACTACGGGCACACGCTCGGCCACGCCATCGAGCACGCCGAGCGCTACCGCTGGCGGCACGGCGCGGCCGTCGCGGTCGGCATGGTGTTCGCGGCGGAGCTCTCGCGCCTCACGCGCTCGCTCTCGGACGAGGCGGTCGACCGGCACCGGCGGATCCTCGACTCGCTCGACCTGCCCACCAGCTACCCGGTCGGCCGCTGGCCCACGCTGGTCGCGAGCATGAAGCGCGACAAGAAGGCGCGCGGCGACATGATGCGCTTCATCGTCCTCGACGGCGTCGGCCGGGCCAGCGTGCTCAACGGGCCCGAGGAGGCGCTGCTGTTCGCGGCGTACCAGGAGATCGGCTCATGACCGACCCCGCGCATCCCGACGCGCCCGTCCGCCCCGTCGCGCTGATCACGGGCGTCGGCCGGGTCGCGGGTCTCGGCGCGGCCATCGCCGAGGACCTGGCCCTCGGCGGCTGGGACGTCGCCTTCTCCTACTGGTCCGCCTACGACGCGCGCATGCCCTGGGGTCCGCAGCCCGACGACCCCGCGCGGGTCGCCGAGGCCGTCGCGCGCGCCGGGGGCCGGGCGCACGCGATCGAGGCCGACCTGATGGACACGGGCGCGGCCGAGCGGATCCTCGACGAGGTCGAGCGCGAGCTCGGCCCGATCACGGGCCTCGTCCTCAGCCACGCCGAGTCGGTCGACAGCGGCCTCCTCGACACGACCGTGGAGGCCCTCGACCGGCACCTCGCCGTGAACGTGCGGGCGTCGCTCCAGCTCATCCAGGGCTTCGCCCGGCGGTACCGCGCGGAGCCCGGCGCGGGCCGCATCGTGGCCCTCACGAGCGACCACGTCGTCGGCAACGTGCCCTACGGCGCGAGCAAGGCGGCGCTCGACCGCATCGTCATCGCGGCCGCGCGCGAGCTCGAGCACGTGCGCGTGACCGCGAACCTCGTGGATCCCGGGCCCACCGACACCGGCTGGTTCACGCCCGAGCTGCGCGAGGGCCTCCGGCAGGCCACGCCCCGCGGCCGGCTCGCCGAGCCCCGCGACGCCGCCGCGCTCGTGTGCTTCCTGCTCTCCGCCGAGGGCGGCTGGATCAACGGCCAGCGCATCCGATCCGACGGCGGCCAGAGCGTCGGCTGACCCGCCCTAGGCTGGAGCGCATGTCACGCGTGCTCGTCCTCAACGGCCCCAACCTCGGACGGCTCGGCAGCCGCGAGCCCGACGTGTACGGCACCGGGTCGCTCGAGGACCTCCGCCGAGAGCTCGTCGCGTTCGCGCCCGACGGCGTCGAGATCGACCTGCGGCAGACCGACGACGAGGCGACCCTCATCGGCTGGTTGCACGAGGCCGTCGACACGGCGAGCCCCGTGATCATGAACCCCGCCGCCTTCACGCACTACTCGTACGCGCTCCGCGACGCCGCGGCGCTCGTGACGAAGGCCGGCATCCTCCTCCTCGAGGTGCACATCTCGAACCCCCATGCGCGCGAGGAGTTCCGGCACACGAGCGTCATCTCGCCCGTCGCCACGGGCGTCATCGCCGGGCTCGGGCAGGGCTCCTACCTCCTGGCCCTCGCGCACGTCGTGACCGCCACCCGTTAGGCTGATCCCTCGGATCGCCACGCCGCCCGCACCGGGCCGGCGCCCGGCACCCCGTGCGGCCGCACCGACGCCGCACCTCCCGCTCGTCGAACAGGCAAGGACCCTCCCCGCATGGCCTCTACCGCTGACATCAAGAACGGCGTCGTCCTCAACATGGACGGCCAGCTGTGGACCGTCATCGAGTTCCAGCACGTCAAGCCGGGCAAGGGTGGCGCGTTCGTGCGCACCAAGGTCAAGAACGTGATGAGCGGCAAGGTCGTCGACCGCACGTTCAACGCGGGCGCGAAGATCGAGACCGAGACGGTCGACCGCCGCGACTTCCAGTACCTCTACGCCGACGGCGAGAACTTCGTGTTCATGGACACGAGCGACTACGACCAGATCACGCTGTCGGCCGCCCAGGTCGGCGACGCGAAGAACTTCATGCTCGAGAACCAGGACGTCACCGTGGCGCTGCACAACGGCGAGGGGCTCTACGTCGAGCTGCCCGCCTCCGTCGTGCTCACCATCACGTACACGGAGCCGGGCCTGCAGGGCGACCGCTCGACGGGCGGCACCAAGCCCGCGACGGTCGAGACCGGGCACCAGATCCAGGTCCCGCTCTTCCTCGAGCAGGGCACGCGCGTCAAGGTGGACACCCGCACGGGCGACTACCTCGGCCGCGTCACCGACTGACCCGTGAGCGCACGCACCAAGGCGCGCAAGCGCGCCCTCGACGTCCTCTACGTCGCGGACATCCGCGGCGAGTCCATCCCCGCGACCCTCGCGGTCGAGCAGCAGCGCGCCGCGGCCGAGCCCGACCGGCAGGCCTCGTGGCAGTACGCGCGCGAGATCGCCGAGGGGTTCGTCGCGCACCAGGACGAGATCGACGAGCTCATCGAGACGTACTCGGTGAACTGGACGCTCGCCCGCATGCCCGCTGTCGACCGCGCGATCCTGCGCATCGGCATCTGGGAGATCCTCTTCAACGCCGACGTGCCCGACGGCGTCGCGATCTCGGAGAGCGTCGACCTCGCGTCGTCGCTGTCGACGGACGAGTCGGCGTCGTTCGTGAACGGCATGCTGGCACGGATCGCGGCGGCGCAGGGCTAGATCCGGCGTCGACGGCGTGCGAGCGCGCCTCGTCGCGCCTGGGGCGCACGTCCGCCGTGGGTGCCCGTGCGCCGCGGACTGGGGACGGGCACGCGGGTCGAGGCCGGGGATCTGCCATCCTCCTGCGGTGAGGAGGACCCCATGAGCCGTTCCATCCGCGCTACCGTCGTCGCGCTCATCGCCCTCGCGGGGGCGCTCGCCGCGCAGGCCGCCCCCGCATCCGCGCGGTCGTCGTCGACGTCCGACGCCGCGACGCCGTTCGCGGCGGTGCGCATCAACGAGATCGAGTCCACGGACGGGGACCCGGGCGACTGGGTCGAGCTCATCAACACCGGGAGCGTGCCCGTGGACATCGGCGGGTGCGTGCTGACCGACGACGACCCGACGCACCGCTACGTGCTGCCGTCCGGGACGGTGATCCCACCGGGCGGCTTCGTCGTCCTCGACCAGGCCTCGGACACGACCGCCGGCTTCGACTTCGGGCTCGGCTCCGCCGACGCGGTCCGCCTGCTGGCCCCGGACGGAGCGCTCGTGGACGAGCGGAGCTGGACCCGCCCCTCCCCGACCACCCTGGGTCGGCGGCCGGGAGCGTCGGCGGGCATGGCCGACACCCTGCGGGCGACGCGCGGCGCGGAGAACGTGTTCCCGGAGCCGCTGGACACGGTGCCGTGGCCCGGCTCCCGAACGCTCACGCCGGTGGACACCGTCGACTTCGTCACGGGCAGCCTGAGCGGCCTGGACATCGAGCCGTCCGGTACATCCGCGCCGGGCGTCCTCTGGGCCGTGGAGAACAAGACGGGCACGCTCCACCGGCTCCTGGCTCAGCCGGACGGATCCCGTCGCCCCGATCCCTCGGGTTGGAGCCGGGGACGGACGCTCCGCTTCGCGGACGGCACGGGGACCGTCGACGCCGAGGGCGTGACGGTCGCGGGGGAGTCGTCCGCGGGCGGCGTGTACGTCGCCGCGGAGCGCGACGCGGACCGGCCCGATGTCAGTCGACCGAGCATCCTCCGCTACGACGTCTCCGACCCCGCGGACACGCTGTCCGCCGTGGAGGAGTGGGATCTCGCCGACGACCTCCCGGGGCTCCCCGCCAACGCCGGTCCCGAGGGCGTGACGTGGGTGCCCGACTCCTTCCTCACCGCCGGCGGCTTCCGCGACGAGCGTCGGGGGACCGGCTACGAGCCGGAGGCCTACCCCGGCCACGGCGACGGCCTCTTCCTGGTCGGCGTGGAGGGGACGGCGACCGTGTACGCGTACGCCCTCATGCCCGATGGCGCCCACTTGCGCGTCGCCACCATCGCGACGCCGTTCTCCGTGGTGGCCGACGTGGAGTTCGACCGCGACATCGGTGCGCTGTGGGTCGTCAGCGACGACGCGAGCGCGGGGAGGACGGCGCTCTACGCCCTCGACGGGACGGGGTCCTTCACCCGGCGCACGGTGCAGGAGGCCCCCGCCGGCGCCGATCCCGCGATGCAGAACGAGGGCTTCGCGATCGACGCGGCCGCCACCTGCGTGGACGGCGTCCGCTCCACCTACTACGCGGACGACGCCGACACCGGCGGGCACTCGCTGCGTCGCGGCACCTACCCGTGCCCGGGGAGCTGATCCCCCCAACCCGCGCCGAGGGCCGGATGATCGCATGCGGCCGGGTCGGATCGCAGCGGGACGACGTCGCGTGACGTCACGTGACGTCGAGCTACCGCCTGTGACAGGGCAGCCGACGGAGGGCCCTACCGTCGGGGCATGACCGCCGTCGCCGACACGACCCCGCCCGCTGCCGTCCCCGCCCTCCCGGCGGCCGGCGCGGTGCAGCTCCGCGGCGTGGGGCGCACCTTCCCCGTCGCCGGGGCCGGGGCGACGCGCGTCGTGCTGCGCGACGTGGACATCGACCTCGCGGCGGGCGACGTCGTGGCGATCCTCGGCCCGTCCGGCTGCGGCAAGTCGACGCTCCTGCGCCAGGTGAGCGGGCTCGACCGGCCCGACGCCGGATCCATCCGCATCGACGGCACGCCCGTCGACGAAGTCGACCAGCGCTCCGCGGTCGCGTTCCAGGAGCCGCGGCTGCTGCCGTGGCGGACCATCCGCGCCAACGTGCGCCTCGGCCTGCCGCGCGACGTCGAGCGCGCCGAGGGCGACGCCCGCGTGCGCGACCTCCTCGACCTCACGGGCCTCGCCGAGGCGGCCGACCTCCGTCCCCGGCAGGTCTCCGGCGGCATGGCCCAGCGCGCCTCGCTCGCCCGCGCGCTCGCCCGGCGGCCCCGCGTCCTCGTGCTCGACGAGCCGTTCGGCGCGCTGGACGCCCTCACGCGCCTCCGCATGCAGGACCTGCTGCTCGACGTGCACGCCGCGATCCCCACCACCGTCCTCCTCGTCACGCACGACGTGGACGAGGCCCTGCACCTCGCCGACCGCGTGGTGCTGCTCGGCCCGGATCCCGCGGACGGCGCCGCGCCCGGCGCGCCCGTCCGCCGCGTGCTCGAGGTGCCGGGGGCCCGTCCCCGCGACCGCGGCGACGCGACGCTCGCGGCCCTCCGCGCCGAGCTGCTCGAGGGGCTCGACGTGCCGGGCCACCGGGCGCGCTGAGCCCGACCGGCGCCACCACCCGCCGCACCACCATCCGCCCCACCCGACACCGCACCGAGGACCCACCGTGACCCGTCTCCTGCCCCGCAGATCCCTCCCCGCCCTCGCGCTCGCGGGCGCCGCCGCGATGCTCCTCGCCGGATGCGCCGCGGGGGAGGGCTCGGCCGTCGCCCCGGCCGCGGACGCGTCGGCGGATCCCGCGGGCTGGAGCGCCGACGCGCTCACCCTCGACTGGGCGACCTACAACCCACTCAGCCTCATCGTGAAGGACCAGGGCCTCGTGGAGAAGCGGCTCGGGTCGGACGTGAAGGTGGACTGGGTGCAGTCCGCGGGCTCGAACAAGGCCAACGAGCTGCTGCGCGCGGGAGCCGTCGACGTGGGATCCACCGCCGGATCCGCCGCGCTCCTCGCCCGGGCCAACGGCTCGCCCATCCGCACCATCGACGTGTACTCGCAGCCGGAGTGGACCGCGATCGTCGTGCCGAAGGGCTCGCCCATCACGAGCGTCGACCAGCTCCGCGGCGCGGACATCGCCGCCACGAAGGGCACCGACCCGTACTTCTTCCTGCTGCAGACGCTCGACGAGGCGGGCATCCCCGCCTCCGACGTCACCATCCAGAACCTCCAGCACGCCGACGGCCGGGCCGCGCTCGAGAACGGCTCGGTCGACGCGTGGGCCGGGCTCGACCCGCTCATGGCCGCGAGCGAGGCCGAAGCGGGATCCACGCTGCTGTACCGGAACGTGGACTTCGCGACGTACGGGTTCCTCAACGCCACGCAGTCGTTCCTCGACGCGTCGCCCGACCTCGCGCAGGCCGTCGTCGACTCCTACGAGGAGGCCCGCGCCTGGGCCGTCGACCACCCCGACGAGACGGCGGCGATCCTCGCGCAGGCCGCCGCGATCGACCCGGCCGTCGCCTCCACGGTGATCGACCGCACGAACCTCGGCGTCGATCCCGTCCCCGGCGACGCGCAGCGCTCCGTGCTGGAGCGCGTCGGCCCGATCCTCGTGGAGTCGGACGACGTGCAGGACCAGGGGCAGGTCGACGCGGCCCTCGACGAGCTGTTCGAGCCGAAGTACGCCGAGGCCGCGGATCCCGCCTCGGGGTCCGCCGGATGACCGCGCTCCGGCCCGCGCGGGAGGACGTCCGAGCAGACGACCGCACGGGCGCCGACGTCCCGGACGACGGCGACCGCGTCGCGCGATCCGCACGTGGCCGGACGACCGGCGGAGCGCTCCTCCGCGTCGCCGTGGGCCTCGTGGTCCCCGTCCTGGTGGTCGGCCTCTGGGCGGTCGTCACCGCGACGGGCGCCGTGCCCGTCCACCTCCTCCCCGCGCCGCTCGACGTGGTGCGCGCCGGGGTGCAGCTCGCCCAGCAGGGGATCCTCGGGCAGTACGTCGCCATCTCCCTGCAGCGCGTGCTGCTCGGCTTCGCGCTCGGCGCCACGGTGGGCCTCGTGCTCGGCGCCGTGGTCGGCCTCTCGCGCGTCGGCCGGCTCCTCCTCGCGCCGACCGCGGGCGCGTTCCGCACGGTCCCGTCGCTCGCGTGGGTGCCGCTGCTGCTGCTCTGGATGGGGATCAACGAGGACTCCAAGGTCACCCTCGTCGCCATCGGCGCGATGTTCCCCGTCTACACGACCGTCGCCGGCGCGCTCCGCCACGTGGACCCGCACCTCGTGGAGGTGGGGCGCGCGTTCGGGCTGACGCGGATCCCGCTGCTGGTCACCGTCCAGCTGCCCGCCGTGCTGCCCGCCGTCGTCTCGGGGCTGCGGCTCGCGCTCGCGCAGTCGTGGCTGTTCCTCGTGGCGGCGGAGCTGCTCGCCGCGTCGATGGGGCTCGGGTACCTGCTCACGGAGTCGTCCTCGAACGGGCGCGTCGACCGGGTGCTGCTCGCGATCGTGCTGCTCGCCGTGCTCGGCGCCGTCACCGACGCGGTCGTGGGACTCCTCGAGCGGGTGCTCGTGCGCCGCTGGGGCTGACGCCCGTCGGCTTCCGTGTCGTCGCGTGACGTGCCGGTTCCGGATCCGCGTGCCGGCGCACGTAGCGTCGGCGCATGACCTCCCCGCGCACCGAGCAGGCCGAGACCGCCGACGCCGAGCAGGACGAGACCGTACCCGACGCCGAGCAGGCGCTCTTCCCGCCGCCCGCCGCGCTCGCCGCCTCCGCCAACGTCACGGAGGAGGCGTACGCGCGTGCCGAGGCGGATCCGGTCGCCTTCTGGGAGGAGGCCGCCCGCCGCCTCGACTGGGAGATGCCGTGGGAGACCGCGCACACGTGGATCCCGCCGGTGGCCGCCGACGGCACCCCGCAGGTCCCCGCCGCCACCTGGTTCGCGGGCGGCCGCCTCAACGTCGCCGCCAACTGCGTCGACCGGCACGTCGCCGCCGGCCGCGGCGAGAAGGTCGCGCTGCACTTCGAGGGCGAGCCGGGCGACCGCCGCACGATCACCTACCGCGACCTCCAGGAGGAGGTGTCCCGCGCCGCCAACGCCCTCACGGCGCTCGGCATCGGGCCGGGCGACCGCGTCGTGATCTACCTGCCCGTGCTCGTCGAGACGATCGTCGCGACGCTCGCGGTCGCCCGCATCGGCGCCGTGCACTCGCTCGTCTTCGGCGGCTTCTCCGCGGAGGCGCTCCGCTTCCGCGTCGAGGACACGGGCGCGAAGCTGCTCATCACGAGCGACGGGCAGAACCGCCGCGGCACGGCCGTGGCCACCAAGCCGCAGGCCGACGAGGCCGTCGCGGGCGTCGCCTCCATCGAGCACGTGCTCGTCGTCCGCCGCACGGGCCAGGACGTGCCGTGGGCCCCGGGCCGCGACGTGTGGTGGCACGACGCCGTGGGATCCGCGTCGCCCGTCCACGAGCCCCGCGCCTTCGACGCCGAGCACCCGCTCTTCATCATCTACACGTCGGGCACCACCGGCCGCCCCAAGGGCCTCGTGCACACCTCGGGCGGCTACCTCGCCCACGCGTCGTGGGCGCACTGGGCGCACTTCGACGCGAAGCCCGACGACGTGCACTGGTGCACGGCCGACCTCGCCTGGGTCACCGCGCACACCTACGAGATCTACGGGCCGCTCTCCAACGGGCTCACGCAGGTGATCTACGAGGGCACGCCCGACACGCCCCACCGCGGGCGGCACCTGGAGATCATCGAGCGGTACGGGGTGACGACGTACTACACGGCGCCCACGCTCATCCGCTCGCTCATGGGCTGGTACCCCGACGGCGTCGCGGGGCACGACCTCTCGAGCATCCGGCTGCTGGGATCCGTGGGGGAGGCCATCAACCCGGCCGCGTGGCGCTGGTTCCACCGCGAGATCGGCGGGGGATCCGCGCCCGTCGTCGACACGTGGTGGCAGTCCGAGACGGGGGCCGCGGTCATCGCGCCGCTGCCCGGCGTCTCGACGCTCAAGCCCGGGGCCGCCGGCCGCGCCCTGCCCGGCTTCCGCGTGGACGTGGTCGACGACGACGGCGCGCCCGCCGCGGCGGGGGAGGCCGGCCTCCTCGTGGTCCAGCGCCCGTGGCCCGGAATGGCCCGCACCGTGTGGGGCGACCCGGCCCGCTACCGCAGCGCCTACTGGGAGCGCTTCGCCGACCGCGGCTGGTTCCTCGCGGGCGACGGCGCCCGGCGCGACGCCGACGGCGACGTGGCGCTGCAGGGCCGGATCGACGAGGTCGTCAACGTCTCCGGGCACCGCCTGTCCACCATCGAGATCGAGTCGGCGCTCGTCGCGCACCCGCGCGTGGGGGAGGCCGGCGTGACGGGCGTGGCCGACGACCTGACGGGCCAGCGCGTCGTCGCGTTCGTCGTGCCGCGCGGCGACGACCGCCCGGCGGACGACGACGCGGACGGGTGGGCGGCGCTCGCCGCGGAGCTGGGCCCCGTGCTCACGGCGCACGTGGCGCGCGCGATCGGGCCGGTCGCCAAGCCCCGAAGGATCGTCGCGGTGCCGGACGTGCCCAAGACGCGCTCGGGCAAGATCATGCGCCGCCTCCTCGCCGACCTCGTGGAGGGCCGGACGCTCGGGGACGCCACGAGCCTGCAGGACGCCGCCGTGCTCGGCCGGATCCGCGCGGTCCTCGACGCGTCGCCGCGCTGAGGACACGCGCGGGCAGGGCGCCGGGCCCCCGCGCCAGGGGGGAGACCCGCTAGAGTGCTCCCGGAACAGACCACCTTTAACATCCGTCCCGAGAGGCGGGGAAGGAGGTCGGATTGCCTCAGCGCATCGTGCTGCAGCCCTCTGACATCACCCGTGCGCTCACGCGCATCGCCCACGAGATCCTCGAGTCGAACCGCGGCCCCCAGGGCCTGCTGCTCCTCGGGATCCCCACCCGCGGCACCGTCCTCGCCGAGCGCATCGGCCGGATCATCGCCCGCCTCGAGCCCGAGGCCCCCGCCGACCTGGTGGGCTCGCTCGACGTCACGATGTACCGCGACGACCTGCAGCGGAATCCGACCCGCGCGCCCGCGCCCACGCGCCTGCCGGCCGGCGGCGTCGACGGCCGCACGGTCGTGCTCGTCGACGACGTGCTCTTCTCCGGCCGCACGGTGCGCGCCGCCCTCGACGCGATCGGCGACCTCGGCCGCCCCACGGCCGTGCGGCTCGCCGCGCTGGTCGACCGCGGCCACCGGGAGCTCCCCATCCGCGCCGACTTCGTGGGCAAGAACCTGCCGTCGAGCCTCGCCGAGCGGATCTTCGTCCGGCTCGACGAGACCGACGGCGAGGAGTCGGTCAGCATCGCCGGCCCGGACGACGAGCCCGCAACCGCCGCCGCGGACCGGGGAGCGACCCGATGAGGCACCTGCTCTCCACCCGCGACCTCTCCCGGGACGAGGCGGTCCACATCCTCGACGTCGCCGAGGACATGGCCGACGTCGGCACGCGCGAGATCAAGAAGACCCCCGCGCTCCGCGGCCGCACGGTCGTCAACCTCTTCTTCGAGGACTCCACCCGCACGCGCATCTCCTTCGAGGCCGCCGCCAAGCGCCTCTCGGCCGATGCCATCAACTTCAGCGCGAAGGGGTCGAGCGTCTCCAAGGGCGAGAGCCTCAAGGACACCGCGCAGACGCTGCAGGCGATGGGCGCCGACGGCGTCGTCGTCCGGCACCCCTCCTCGGGCGCGCCGCACACGCTCGCCGGCAGCGGCTGGATCGACGCGGGCATCGTCAACGCGGGCGACGGCACGCACGAGCACCCCACGCAGGCGCTGCTCGACGCGTTCACCATCCGCCGCCGGCTGCACGGCTCCGCAGCGCGCGGGAAGGGCCTCGGCGGCACGCGCGTCGTCATCGTCGGCGACGTGCTGCACTCGCGCGTCGCCCGCTCGAACGCGTGGCTGCTCACGACGCTCGGGGCGGAGGTCACGCTCGTCGCGCCGCCCACGCTCGTGCCGGTGGGCGTCGGATCCTGGCCCGTCACCGTGCGCTACGACCTCGACGCGGCGCTCGCCGAGGGGAAGCCGGACGCCGTGATGATGCTCCGGATCCAGGCCGAGCGCATGCGCGCCGCGTTCTTCCCGAACCCGCGCGAGTACGCGCGCATCTGGGGGCTGGACGACGCGCGCCTCGCGCTCCTCGGGCCCGATACGATCGTCATGCACCCGGGGCCCATGAACCGCGGGCTCGAGATATCCGCCGTCGCCGCCGACTCGGAGAGGTCCACGGTGCGCGAGCAGGTCGCCAACGGCGTCTCGGTGCGCATGGCCGTCCTCTACCTCCTGCTGTCCGGCGACGGGAAGGCCGACCGATGACCCAGAACGACACGATCCAGGGCGACGCCCACCTGATCCGCGGCGCGACCCTGCCCTCGGGCGAGCGCGCCGACATCCTCGTCGCCGACGGGGTCATCCGCGCGATCGGGCCCGACCTCGTCGCCCCCGAGGGCGCGCACGTCATCGAGGCCGACGGCCTCGTCGCGCTGCCCGGCCTCGTCGACCTGCACGTGCACCTGCGCGAGCCCGGCTACGCGCAGAGCGAGACCGTGCTCACGGGATCCCGCGCCGCGGCCCTCGGCGGCTTCACCGCGGTCTTCGCGATGGCCAACACCATGCCCGTGCAGGACACGGCGGGCGTGGTCGAGCAGGTCAAGGCGCTCGGCGACGCGGCCGGGTACGCGACCGTCCGGCCCATCGGCGCCGTGTCGGTGGGCCTGGCGGGGGAGTCGATGGCGGAGATCGGCGCCATGGCGTCCAGCCGCGCCGCCGTCCGCGTCTTCTCCGACGACGGGAAGTGCGTCTCGGACCCGCTGCTCATGCGCCGCGCGCTCGAGTACGTGAAGGCCTTCGACGGCGTCATCGCGCAGCACGCGCAGGACCCGCGCCTCACCGAGGGCGCGACCATGAACGAGGGCGCCCTGTCCGGCGAGCTCGGCATCACGGGCTGGCCCGCGGTCGCCGAGGAGTCGATCATCGCGCGCGACGTGCTGCTCGCCGAGCACGTCGGATCCCGCCTGCACGTCTGCCACGTCTCCACCGCCGGTTCCGTCGACGTCATCCGCTGGGCCAAGGCCCGCGGGGTCGACGTCACCGCCGAGGTCACGCCGCACCACCTCCTCCTCACCGAGGACCTGGTCGCCGGCTACGACGCGCGCTACAAGGTGAACCCGCCGCTCCGGCGCCGCGAGGACGTCGAGGCCCTCCGCGCCGCGCTCGCCGACGGCACGATCGACGTCGTCGCGACCGACCACGCGCCGCACCCGACGGAGGCCAAGGACTGCGAGTGGGACGCGGCCGCGTTCGGCATGGTCGGCCTCGAGTCGGCGCTCTCCGTGGTGCAGCTCGCCATGGTCGACACCGGGCTCCTCGACTGGCAGGGCGTCGCGCGCGTCATGTCGCACGCGCCCGCGCGCATCGGCCGGCTCGCCGAGCACGGGCACGCGCTCGCCGGCGGATCCCCGGCCGACATCACGCTCTACGACCCGTCCGCGTCGCGCGTCTTCGGCCGCGACGACCTCGGCGGGCTGAGCGGCAACTCGCCCTACCTGGAGATGACGCTGCCCGGCCGCGTCGTCGCGACCTTCCACCGCGGCTACCCGACCGTGCTCGACGCCGCGCTCGTCGACCCCGGGACGGTCGCCCGCGCCGCGGTCGTCCGCGACCGCCAGGACGCCGACGCGCGCGACGCGGCCTCCACCGACGCCCGGGCGGGACGCGCATGAGCGACCGCATCGGACCCGCGATCACGGTGATCGCCTTCCTCCTCCTGCTCCTCGCGCTCATGGTGCTCGGCTGGCGCGCGCGCCGCCGACGCCAGCGCGCGCTGCCCGAGCCGCCGCGTCCGCCCGCGGGGCTCGGCGCGCCCGCGCTCGAGGTCGACGTGCTCTACGTCGCCACGACCACGGCAGGCCAGCCGCTCGACCGGCTCACCGTGACGCCCCTCGGCTTCCGCGGGCGCGCCGCGGCACGGGTGCACGACTCGGGTCTCGTGCTCGCGATCGACGGCGAGCGCGAGGTGCTCGTGCCCGCCGACCGCATCACGGGATCCGGGCTCGCGACCTACGCGATCGACCGCGTGGTGGAGGAGGGCGGCCTCGTGGCCGTCACCTGGATCCTCGACCCCGCGGCCGAGACCCAAGTCGACACGTACCTCCGGGTGATCGACCCGCGCGAGAAGACCGCGCTCGTCGACGCCCTCCACCACATCACGCGCCCTGTGCACGACGACGACAACGAAGGGAAGTGACCGACATGGCCCGACACGAACCGGCGGTCCTGGTGCTCGAGGACGGACGGAGGTACGTCGGACGCGCGTACGGCGCCCGCGGCGTGACCCTCGGCGAGGCCGTCTTCGCCACCGGCATGACCGGCTACCAGGAGACGATCACCGACCCGTCCTACGCGGGCCAGATCGTGCTCCAGACGGCGCCGCACATCGGCAACACCGGCATGAACGACGACGACATGGAGTCCCGCCGCATCTGGGTCGCCGGCTACGTCGTCCGCGACCCCTCCCGCGTGGTCTCCAACTTCCGCGGGCAGCGCACGCTCGAGGACGACCTCGTCGCCCAGGGCGTGGTCGGCGTCTCCGGCATCGACACGCGCGCCGCCACGCGCCGGATCCGCGACGAGGGCGCCATGCGCGCCGGCGTCTTCTCCGGCGAGGCCTACGCGCTCGGCGACGACGAGCAGCTCGCGCAGGTGCGGCGGGCGCCCGACATGACGGGCCGCAACCTCTCCGCCGAGGTGTCCACGCAGGAGACGTACACGATCCCCGCGGAAGGGGAGCGCATCGGATCCGTCGCGGTGCTCGACCTCGGCATCAAGACCGCCACGGTGAAGCACCTCGCGGCCCGCGGCCTCGACGTGCACGTCGTGCCGCAGTCGATCACCACGGAGCAGCTCGCCGAGCTCGCGCCCACGGCGGTCTTCTACTCGAACGGCCCCGGCGACCCCGAGGCCTCGCAGTACCACGTCGAGCTGCTGCAGGACGTGCTGCGGAAGGGCATCCCGTTCTTCGGGATCTGCTTCGGCAACCAGCTCCTCGGCCGCGCCCTCGGGTTCGACACCTACAAGCTGCCGTTCGGCCACCGCGGGATCAACCAGCCCGTGCTCGACCGCCGCACGGGCCGCGTCGAGATCACGAGCCAGAACCACGGCTTCGCGGTCTCCGCGCCGCTCGACGGCCCCGTGGACAGCCCCGCCGGCTTCGGCCGCGCGGAGGTCAGCCACGTCTCGCTCAACGACCAGGTGGTCGAGGGGCTCAACTGCCTCGACATCCCCGCCTTCAGCGTGCAGTACCACCCGGAGGCGGCGGCCGGCCCGCACGACTCGTCGTACCTCTTCGACCGGTTCATCGAGCTGATCCACGCCGCGGGCGACGCCCCCGCATCCGCCGCGACCCCCCAGGAGACCGTGTAATGCCCAAGCGCGACGACATCAACAGCGTCCTCGTCATCGGCTCCGGGCCGATCGTCATCGGCCAGGCGGCCGAGTTCGACTACTCCGGCACGCAGGCCTGCCGCGTGCTCCGCGAGGAGGGCGTGCGCGTCATCCTCGTCAACTCGAACCCCGCCACGATCATGACCGACCCGGGCTTCGCCGACGCGACGTACATCGAGCCGATCACGAGCGAGGTGCTCGAGAAGATCATCATCAAGGAGAAGCCCGACGCGGTGCTCCCCACCCTCGGCGGCCAGACCGCGCTCAACGCGGCCATCCGCCTCGACGAGCTCGGCATCCTCGCCAAGCACGGCGTGGAGCTCATCGGCGCGAAGGTCGAGGCCATCCAGAAGGGCGAGGACCGCCAGCTCTTCAAGGACCTCGTCATCGAGTCCGGCGCCGACGTCGCCCGCTCGCACGTCGCGAAGACGCTCGAGCAGGCCGTGGAGTTCGCCGAGGACCTCGGCTACCCGCTCGTGATCCGCCCGTCCTTCACCATGGGCGGCCTCGGCTCCGGCTTCGCGCACACGCGCCAGGAGCTCGAGCGCATGGTGGCCGACGGCCTGCAGTCGAGCCCCACCACCGAGGTGCTCCTCGAGGAGTCGATCCTCGGCTGGAAGGAGTACGAGCTCGAGCTCATGCGCGACACCGCCGACAACACGGTCGTCGTCTGCTCCATCGAGAACGTCGACCCGGTCGGCGTGCACACGGGCGACTCGATCACGGTCGCGCCGGCGCTCACGCTCACCGACCGCGAGTACCAGCACATGCGCGACATCGGCATCGACATCATCCGCCGCGTGGGCGTCGACACGGGCGGCTGCAACATCCAGTTCGCGGTGGATCCCACGAACGGCCGCCTCATCGTCATCGAGATGAACCCGCGCGTCTCGCGCTCCAGCGCGCTCGCGTCGAAGGCCACGGGCTTCCCGATCGCGAAGATCGCCGCGAAGCTCGCCATCGGGTACCGGCTCGACGAGATCCCCAACGACATCACCAAGGTCACGCCCGCGAGCTTCGAGCCCACGCTCGACTACGTGGTCGTGAAGGTGCCGCGGTTCGCGTTCGAGAAGTTCCCGGCCGCGGACGCCGAGCTCACCACCACCATGAAGTCGGTGGGCGAGGCCATGGCCATCGGCCGCAACTACTCCACCGCCCTGCAGAAGGCGCTGCGCTCGCTCGAGAAGCGCGGATCCTCGTTCCACTGGGGCCCGGAGAGCCGCTCGGTCGACGAGCTGCTCGAGGTCAGCCGCACGCCCACCGACGGCCGCATCGTCACGGTGCAGCAGGCGCTCCGCGCGGGCGCCACGGCGGAGCAGGTCTTCGACGCCACCAAGATCGACCCCTGGTTCATCGACCAGATCGTGCTGATCAACGAGGTCGCCGACGCCGTGCGCGACGCCGACGAGCTCGACGCCGACACGCTCCGCGAGGCGAAGGACCACGGCTTCTCGGACGCGCAGATCGCCGAGATCCGCGGGCTGACCGAGCAGGAGGTGCGCGACGCGCGCCACGCGGCGGACATCCGGCCCGTCTACAAGACGGTCGACACGTGCGCGGGCGAGTTCCCCGCGCTCACGCCGTACCACTACTCCAGCTACGACTCCGAGACGGAGATCGTGCCGTCCGACCGCCGCAAGGTGATCATCCTGGGCTCGGGCCCGAACCGCATCGGCCAGGGCATCGAGTTCGACTACTCGTGCGTGCACGCGTCCTTCGCGCTCTCCGACGCCGGGTACGAGACCATCATGATCAACTGCAACCCGGAGACGGTCTCGACCGACTACGACACGAGCGACCGGCTCTACTTCGAGCCGCTCACGCTCGAGGACGTGCTCGAGATCGTGCACGTCGAGCAGCAGGCGGGCGAGCTCGTCGGCGTCGTCGTGCAGCTCGGCGGCCAGACCGCGCTCGGGCTCGCCAAGGGCCTCGAGGCCGCGGGCGTCCCGATCCTCGGCACGAGCCCGTCGGCCATCGACCTCGCGGAGGAGCGGGGCCTGTTCTCCGGGATCCTCGACGCCGCGGGCCTCGTCGCGCCGCGCAACGGCACGGCCACGGCCATCGACGAGGCCGTGGTCGTCGCGGAGGAGATCGGCTACCCGGTCCTCGTCCGCCCCAGCTACGTGCTCGGTGGCCGCGGCATGGAGATCGTCTTCGACACCGCGACGCTGCACGACTACTTCCTGCGCATGGCGGACCAGGGCATCATCGGCGCGGGCAAGCCCCTCCTCATCGACCGGTTCCTCGACGACGCCATCGAGATCGACATCGACGCCATCTACGACGGCACCGAGCTGTACGTCGGCGGCGTCATGGAGCACATCGAGGAGGCCGGGATCCACTCGGGCGACTCGAGCTGCACCCTCCCGCCCGTGACCCTCGGCCGCGGCCAGATCCAGCAGGTCGTCGACGCCACGCGCGCCATCGCCGAGGGCGTGGGCGTGCGCGGCCTCCTCAACGTGCAGTTCGCGATCGGCGCGGGCGTGCTCTACGTCCTCGAGGCGAACCCCCGCGCGAGCCGCACGGTGCCCTTCGTCTCCAAGGCGCTCGGCATCCCGCTCGCGAAGGCCGCGTCGCTCGTCATGGTCGGCACGTCCATCGCGGAGCTGAAGGCCCAGGGCCTCCTGCCCGAGCGCGACGGATCCGACGTGCCGATGGACTCGCCCGTCGCCGTCAAGGAGGCCGTGCTGCCCTTCAAGCGGTTCCGCACGAAGGACGGCCTCATCGTCGACTCCGTGCTCGGCCCGGAGATGCGCTCGACCGGCGAGGTCATGGGCATCGACCGCGACTTCCCGCGCGCGTTCGCGAAGAGCCAGGAGGCGGCGTTCGGCGGCCTCCCGCTCTCCGGCACGGTGTTCGTGTCGGTCGCCGACCGCGACAAGCGCTCCATCGTGCTGCCGGTGCTCCGCCTCCAGCAGCTGGGCTTCGAGGTGCTCGCGACCGCGGGCACGGCGGAGATCCTCAGCCGCAACGGGATCCAGGCGCGCGTCGTCCGCAAGTACAGCGAGGAGCCCGCCGCGGGCGACTCGCCGTCGATCGTCGACCTCATCAACCGCGACGAGGTGGACGTGGTCATCAACACGCCGTCGGGCCGCACCGCCCGCGCGGACGGCTACGAGATCCGCGCGGCGGCCGTCGCGGCCGACAAGGCGCTGTTCACGACCATCGCGCAGCTCACGGCCGCGGTCGCGTCCTTCGACGCCATCCGCGCGGGCTTCGACGTCACGAGCCTGCAGGACTACGCGATCGCCCGCGAGGCCCGCAGGTGACCACCGCGGACGGCGGGGCGGCCCCGGCCGCCCCGCCGTTCGGCGCGCGCCTCGCCCGCGCGTTCGGCGAGCGCGGGCACCTCTGCGTCGGCATCGACCCGCACCGGTCGCTGCTCGACGTGTGGGGCCTCGCCGACGACGCGCGCGGACTCGAGGAGTTCGGCCTGCGCGTGGTCGAGGCGACCGCGGGGCGGGCCGGCATCGTCAAGCCGCAGGTCGCGTTCTTCGAGCGCCACGGATCCGCCGGGTACGCCGCCCTCGAGCGCGTGCTCGCCGCGGCGCGCGACGCGGGCCTCCTCGTGATCGCCGACGCCAAGCGCGGCGACATCGGCTCCACGGTCGACGCGTACGGCGCCGCCTGGCTCGCGCCCGACAGCCCGCTGCGCGCCGACGCCGTCACCCTCACGGCCTACACGGGCGTGGGATCCCTCGACGGCGTCCGCGCCGCGGCCGACGCGTGGGGCGCGGGCGTCTTCGTCCTCGCCGCCACCTCGAACCCCGAGGCCCGCGAGCTGCAGCGCGCGGTGCTGCCGTCCGACGGATCCGGCGACGACGCCCGCACGGTCGCCCGCGGGATCCAGGACGCCGCCGTCGCCGCGAACGGCCCGCTCGACGACCCGTCGGCGGGTCCCGGGTCCTTCGGCCTGGTCGTCGGCGCGACCGTCGACGCCGCCGACGCCGGCCTCGACCTCGCGCAGCTCGTCCGCACCCCGATCCTCGCGCCGGGCTTCGGCCACCAGGGCGCGCTGCTCGGCGATGTCCGGAAGCTGTTCGGCCCGGCCGCCGGCGTTGTCATCGCGGCCGCGTCGCGGAGTATCCTCACGGCAGGGCCACGGCGTGTCGCGGAGGCCGTCACCGACCACGCCGGACGACTCGAAGAGGTGCTGCCATGAGGCCCGAACCACCCGAGGTCGACCGGGTCGCCGCGTCGCAGGCCGCCGTCGCCGCCCGCCGCGCCCGCGCGCGGGTGAAGCACGACATCGTCACGGGGGAGCGCACGCCGCTCGGCGTGCTCGACGCGTCCGCGGATCCCGCCCGCCGCGCCGAGGCGACCCTCCGCGTCACCGAGTTCCTCACGAGCATCCCGAACATCGGCCCCACCAAGCTCGAGCGGATCCTCGGTGAGCTCGGCATCTCCACCGCCAAGCGCCTCGGCGGGCTCGGCGTGCACCAGCGCGTGCGGCTCACGCGCTTCCTCGAGGAGTGGCAGGCGGCCAAGCAGATCGTCGAGCCCAGCCGACTCGTCGTGCTCGCGGGCCCCACCGCGGTCGGCAAGGGCACCGTCTCCACCTTCATCCGCGAGAACGAGCCCGACGTGCTGCTCTCCGTCTCCGCGACCACGCGCGCGCCGCGTCCCGGGGAGGTCGAGGGCGTCAACTACTACTTCGTCTCCGACGCCGAGTTCGACCGCATGGTCGAGCAGCAGGAGCTCCTCGAGTGGGCGACGGTGCACAACGCCCACCGCTACGGCACGCCGCGCGCGCCCATCGATGCCGCGCTGGCCGAGGGCCGGAGCGTGCTGCTCGAGATCGACATCCAGGGCGCGCGCCAGGTGAAGGCCGCCATGCCCGAGGCGCGGCTCGTGTTCCTGCTGCCGCCCACCTGGGAGGAGCTCGTGCGCCGCCTGGTCGGCCGCGGCACCGAGGGGCCCGAGGAGCAGCAGCGTCGCCTGGACACCGCGAAGGTCGAGCTGGCCGCCCAGGACGAGTTCGACCACCTCGTCGTCAACCGCGATGTCGCGGAAGCGGCGGGCGAGGTCGTAGACTTGATGAGATCCAGGAAGGTCGTCGGTGCATGAAGCGGACCCGCACGGCCTTCTTCCATGCAATGAGGAAGCGGCACATCCATGGTTGACAAGACCCAGGGCATCATCGACCCGCCCATCGACGAGCTCCTCTCGAAGGTCGACTCGAAGTACGCGCTCGTGATCTTCGCCTCCAAGCGGGCCCGCCAGATCAACGACTACTACGCCGACCTGCACGAGGGCAGCCTGTTCGACAACGTCGGACCGCTCGTCGACTCCACCATCGACGACAAGCCCCTCTCGGTCGCCATGCACGAGATCAACGAGGACAAGCTCGTCGCCACGCCCATCGTGGAGCCCGCGGCCTCCTAGCCGCCCGCCGTCCCGGATGCCCCGCGCCGACCGCACGCCGCACGCCCTCCCCGCCACGCGGCACCGGAGCGCCGCCGCGTGATGGTCGTCGTGGGGATCACGGGCGGGATCGCGGCCTACAAGGCCGTCGGCGTGGTCCGGGGCCTCGTGCTCCTCGGCCATGACGTGCACGTCGTGCCCACCGAGGCGGCGCTCCGCTTCGTCGGGAAGCCCACGCTCGAGGCCGTCAGCCGGAACCCCGTCACGAGCGACCTCTACGACGGCGTCTCCGAGGTCCGCCACGTCGCGCTCGGCCAGAAGGCCGACCTCATCGTCGTCGCCCCCGCCACCGCCCACACGCTCGCGACCATGGCGCTCGGCCTGTCGGACGACCTGCTGGGCACCACGATCCTCGCCAGCCGCGCGCCCCTCGTCGTCGCCCCTGCGATGCACACCGAGATGTGGCAGCACCCGGCCACCCAGGCCAACGCGGCCCTCCTGCGCTCGCGCGGCGCCACGCTCGTCGGCCCCACGTCCGGCCGTCTCACCGGAACGGACTCCGGGCCGGGCCGCATGGCCGAGGTGGAGGACGTCATCGCCGCCGCCCTCGCCGCGGTGCGCTCCGGCGGACGCGACCTCGAGGGGCGCCGCGTCGTCGTCTCCGCCGGTGGCACGCGCGAGCCGTTGGATCCCGTGCGCTTCCTCGGCAACCGCTCCTCCGGCCGGCAGGGGGTCGCCCTCGCGGTCGCCGCCCGCGACCGCGGTGCCGACGTCGTGCTCGTCGCCGCGCACCTCGAGGTGCCGGCGCCGGCCGGCGTCCGCGTGGTGCCCGTCTCGACCGCCCTCGAGCTCTCCGACGCCATGGTGCGCGAGGCCGACGGCGCCGACGTCGTCATCATGGCCGCGGCCGTCGCCGACTACCGGCCCGTCCGGGTGTCCGAGGGCAAGATCAAGAAGGACGAGGCGGGCGACGCGCTCTCCGTCGAGCTCGTGCGGAACCCGGATGTGCTCCAGCGGCTCGCCGCGGACGCCGCCGTGCCGCGCGCGGACGGCACGCGCCGCGTCGTCGTGGGCTTCGCGGCGGAGACCGAGGAGGACCCGGCCGAGCTGGTGCGCATCGGCCGCGAGAAGCTCGCCCGGAAGGGCTGCGACCTGCTCGTCCTCAACAGGGTGGGGTGGTCCGAGGGGTTCGCCACGGAGGGCAACACGATCACGGTGCTCGCGAGGTCCGGCGATACACTCGTGGAGGCCTCCGGCTCCAAGGAGCAGGTCGCCCATCGAATTCTCGACGTAGTGGGTGTGCCGACGCCGCAGTAGCGGGCGGCGCGCGACCACGCGATCCCCCTGGAGCGACCCGTGACCGACCTGCGCCTGTTCACCTCCGAGTCCGTCACCGAGGGGCATCCGGACAAGATCTGCGACCAGATCTCGGACAGCATCCTCGACGCGCTCCTCACGCAGGACCCGACGAGTCGCGCGGCGGTCGAGACGCTCGTCACCACCGGGCTCGTGCACGTCGCGGGCGAGGTCACCACGAGCGGATACGTCGACATCCCGCAGATCGTGCGCGACCGCATCCGGGACATCGGCTACGACTCCTCCGAGGTCGGCTTCGACGGCAGCAACTGCGGCGTCACGGTGTCCATCGGCGCGCAGTCGCCTGACATCGCGCAGGGCGTCGACCGCTCGTACGAGTCGCGCTCGGGATCCGCGTCCACCGACGCGCACGACCTCCAGGGCGCCGGCGACCAGGGCCTCATGTTCGGCTACGCGTCGCGCGACACCCCCGTGTTCATGCCGCTGCCCATCTACCTCGCGCACCGCCTCGCCGAGCGCCTCGCGGCCGTCCGCCACTCGGGCGAGCTCGCGTACCTCCGGCCCGACGGCAAGACGCAGGTCACCATCGGCTACGACGGGCTCGTGCCCCGCACGGTCGACACCGTGGTGCTCTCCACCCAGCACGGCCCGCAGGTCTCCCAGGAGGACCTCCGTCGCGAGGTCGAGGAGCACGTGATCCGCCCGGTGCTCGCGCAGGCGGCGGAGATCGGCATCGAGCTCGACTCGCGCGATGCCACCCTGCTCATCAACCCCACGGGCAAGTTCGAGATCGGCGGCCCGAAGGGCGACGCGGGGCTCACCGGCCGGAAGATCATCGTCGACACCTACGGCGGCTTCAGCCGGCACGGCGGCGGCGCGTTCAGCGGCAAGGACCCGTCGAAGGTCGACCGCAGCGCCGCGTACGCCATGCGCTGGGTCGCGAAGAACGCGGTCGCCGCGGGCCTCGCCGACCGGCTCGAGGTGCAGGTCGCGTACGCCATCGGCAAGGCCGCGCCCGTGGGCCTCTACGTCGAGGCATTCGGCACGGCCCACGTTCCCGAGGAGCGCATCGTCCGCGCCATCCGCGAGACCTTCGACCTGCGTCCCGCCGCCATCGTCGAGCGGCTCGACCTGCTCCGCCCCATCTACGCGCAGACCGCCGCCTACGGGCACTTCGGTCGCGAGCTGCCGGACTTCACCTGGGAGGCGCTCGACCGTGTCGCCGACCTGCAGAGCGCCGCGGGCCTCTGACGCGCGCCGCCGCCGGGTCCGGGCATGACCGGGGGTGCCCGGTGACCGCGGGGGATCCGTCCGGCGGTCCCGTCGCGGCCGCGGACGCGTCGGACGCCACGACGTCCGGCTCCGCCGACGCCCGCCCGCCCGTCGTCCGCGTCATGGTCGACTCCCCGCTGCCGCAGCTCGACCGGCTGTTCGACTACGCCGTGCCCGAGGCGCTGCGGGAGACGTGCGTGCCCGGCGTGCGCGTGCGCGTGCCGCTGCGCTCGGCGGGGCGGGTCGCCGACGGCTACGTCGTCGAGGTCGGCGACGGCGGGGGCTACGACGGCGCGCTCAGCGAGGTGGAGCAGGTCGTGTCGCCGCTGCCCGTGCTGCGTCCGGAGATCTGGACGCTGGCGCGCGAGGTCGCCGACCGGCAGGCCGGGACCGCGTCCGACGTGATCCGGCTGGCCGTGCCGCCGCGCCAGGTGCGCGTCGAGAAGGCGCACCTCGCGGCCCTCGCGGCCGCGGCGGACGCGGACCCGGCGTCGCCCGCCGATCCCGCGGCTCCCGTCGTCGACGCCTCCGCGCTCCCGGTCATCGACGGCTACGCGCCCGGCACGCTCGACGCGGCGGTCGACGGATCCGGTCGCGTGGCCGTCGACGCGATCCCCGAGGTCGTCGAGCTGCCCGGTGGCGTCTGGGCCGGACGCTGGGCCGTCACGCTCGCGAAGGCCGCCGCGCGGGTGCTCGCATCCGGCCGCAGCAGCGTGCTCGTGGTGCCCGACTACCGCGACCAGGACCAGCTGGAGGCCGCCCTCGCCGCGCACGCTCCCGCCGGATCCGTGCTGCGCACCGACGCGCGCCAGTCCGGCCCCGACCGCTACCGCTCCTTCCTCGCGGGCCTCGGCGACGCGCCCCGCATCGTCGTCGGCAACCGCTCGGCCGTGTACGCGCCCGCGCCGCGCCTCGGCCTCGTCGCGATGTGGGACGAGGGCGACCCGCTGCACGCCGAGCCGCTCAGCCCCTACGCCCACGCGCGCGACGTCGCCCTCCTGCGCGGCCGTCAGCAGGGCACCGCGCTCGTGCTGCTCGCGCACTCGCGGAGCACGGAGGTCGAGCGGCTCGTCGCGATCGGCTACCTCACGAGCGTCGCCCCCGAGAGGAACCGCACCCCGCGGGTGATCCCGACCACCTCGCAGACGGGCGACGAGGGCTTCGCCCGGCAGTCCAGGATCCCGTCGGGCGCCTGGCGCGCGGCCAAGGACGCCGTCGAGCACGGGCCGGTCCTCATCCAGGTCGCGCGGCCGGGCTACGCGCCGCTCGTGGCCTGCCGCGCCTGCCGGCAGGCCGCCCGCTGCACCGTCTGCACGGGCCCGCTCGGCATGTCCACCGCGACGAGCACGCCGACCTGCGGCTGGTGCGGGCACCTCGCGGGCGACTGGCGCTGCGCGAACTGCGGATCCGACGAGCTGCGCCTCGTCACCATCGGCGCGGGCCGCACCGCGGAGGAGCTCGGCCGCGCCTTCCCCGGCGTGCAGGTGGTGCTGGCCGACGGCGAGCGCCACGTGCAGGAGGTCGACGCGGAGTCGCGGCTCGTCGTCGCCACGCGCGGGGCCGAGCCCGTCGCGGCCGGCGGCTACCGCGCGATCCTGCTGCTCGACGGGGAGCGGATGCTCGCCCGCGAGAGCCTGCGGGTGGGGGAGGACGTGCTCCGCCAGTGGTCCAACGCCGCCGCCCTCGCCGCGCCGCGGGCGCCCGTGATGCTCGTGGGCGTCGGCGGCCAGGTCGCGCGCGCCCTCGCCACCTGGCAGCAGCCGCGGTACGCGCGCGAGGAGCTGCTCGAGCGCCGGGCGCTGCGCTTCCCGCCGGCCGTGCGCGCCGCGAGCGTCGAGGGGCTGCCGGACGCGGTCGGCCAGGCGGTCGATCGGCTCGCGGGGATCGAGGGGGTCGACGTCCTCGGCCCGGTGCCGACCGAGCAGGGCCGCGTGCGGGCCATCGTCCGGCTCGACTACGGGAGCGGCCCGGACGCGGCGCGCGAGCTGCGCGCGGCCGTCGTGAAGAACGCCTCCAGCCGCCGCAAGCCCGTCGCGGGCCGCACCGGGTTCCGGCCCACGGTCCCGCTCCGTGTACGGTTCGACGACACGGGGCTGTTCTGATCCGCGGCCGCCGCGCCGACCGTGCATCCGGTCCGACAGCGCTCCCCGCATCCACCGCCCGCCCTGCTCGCCGTCCCCGGAATGGATCCGCATGAGACTCGTCTTCGCCGGCACGCCCCGCGCGGCCATCCCGTCGCTCGTCCGCCTGCACGCCTCGGGCCATGGGGTCGCGCTCGTCGTCACGCGCGCCGACGCGCCCACCGGCCGCAAGCGCGTGCTCACGCCGTCGCCCGTCGCGTCGGAGGCCGAGCGGCTGGGCATCCCGACGCTCCGCACCAACCGCCTGGACGACGAGGCGACCGCCCGCATCGCCGCGCTCGACGCCGACCTCGGGGTCATCGTCGCCTACGGCGGACTCGTGCGCGAGCCGCTCCTCTCGACACCCGCGCGCGGCTGGATCAACCTGCACTTCTCCCTGCTGCCCCGGTGGCGGGGAGCCGCTCCCGTGCAGCGCTCGATCATGGCGGGCGAGACCGTCACGGGCGCCAGCGTCTTCCAGCTCGAGCGGGGCATGGACACCGGTCCCGTGTTCGCGAGGGAGGAGCGGCCCACGGGGGCGCACGAGACCGCGGGGGACGTGCTGCACGCGCTCGCGATGCAGGGCGCCGACCTCCTCGCGCGCACGGTCGACGGGATCGCCGCGGGCTCCGCCGTCGCGCGCCCCCAGGAGGGCGAGCCCACGCTCGCGCCCAAGACCACCATCGACGACGGCCGGATCGACTGGGCGCGCCCGTCGGACGCCGTGCTCGCGCAGATCCGCGGGGTGACGCCGGAGCCCGGCGCGTTCACCTCGGTGGACGACGTGCGCGTCAAGGTCCACCGGGCGGCCGAGCTGCACGACGCCGCCCCGCTGGACCCCGGGCGCATCGAGTCCGTCGGCGGCGTCGTCGCCGTCGGCACCGCCAGCCACCCCGTCGAGCTCATCCAGGTGCAGCCCGCGGGCAAGCGCCCCATGCCCGCCGCCGACTGGTGGCGCGGCGTCACGACGGAGGACGTCACCGCACGATGAACGACAGCACCGGTTCCTCCGCCCGCCGACCGGCCGGCCGCCGCCCCGCGGGAGGCGACCGCCGCCGACCCGCCGACCGCGCCGAGGTCGGCGGCCCGTCGACCGTCAGCCCGGCCCGCCGCGTCGCCTACGAGGTGGTGAGCGCGGTCCGCGAGTCGGACGCGTACGCGAACCTGCTGCTGCCGGTCCGGATCCGCCGCGCCGCCCTCAGCGCGCAGGACGCGGCGCTCGCCACCGAGCTGGCCTACGGCACCCTGCGCATGTCCGGCTACTACGACCGCGTGATCGAGCTGGCCGCCGGCCGACCCGTCAGCGCGATCGACGCGCCGATCCTCGACGTGCTGCGCCTCTCGGTGCACCAGCTCCTCAGCATGCGCGTCGCGACCCATGCGGCCGTGAACGAGGGCGTCGACATGGCGCGCGCGGTCGGATCCCGCTCCGCCACGGGCTTCGTCAACGGCGTCCTCCGCACCATCACGCGCACCGAGCCCGACGGGTGGCGGCAGCGCGTCCTCGACAGCGCCGCGAGCGACGACGAGCGCCTCGCCCTCGAGCACTCCCACCCGCTGTGGGTGCTGCGCGCCCTCCGCCAGGCGCTCGCCCGCGAGGGCCGCGCCGACGAGCTGGAGGACCTGCTGCGCGCCGACAACGCCGCGCCCGCCGTCAGCCTCGTCGCGCTCCCGGGCCTCGCGACCGTCGAGGAGACCGGCGAGCAGCCGGCCGCGTTCTCGCCCGTGGGCGCGTACCTCGAGGGCGGCGACCCGATGGACGCGCCCGGCGTCGCCGCGGGCCGCGTCCGCGTGCAGGACGAGGGCTCCCAGCTCGCCGCCCTCGCGCTCAGCCGCGCCCGCGCCGTCACGCCCGGCGAGCGCTGGCTCGACCTGTGCGCCGGCCCCGGCGGCAAGGCCGCGCTCCTCGCCGCGGAGGCCGGCCGCTCCGGCGCCCTGCTCACCGCGAACGAGCTCGTCCCCGCGCGCGCCGGGCTCGTCCGCGACGCGCTCCGCGCCGTCCCGGGCGACACCGAGGTGTGGGAGCTCGACGGCACGACCGTGGGGGAGACCCACCCGGGGGAGTTCGACCGGATCCTCCTCGACGCCCCCTGCAGCGGCCTCGGCGCCCTGCGCCGCCGCCCCGAGGCGCGCTGGCGGAAGACCCCGCGCGACGTCGCGGGCCTCGGCGCCCTGCAGGTCGGCCTCATCGACTCCGCGATCGGCGCGCTCGCGCCGGGCGGGATCCTCGCCTACGTCACGTGCTCGCCGCACCTCGCCGAGACCCGCGCCATCGTGCAGGCCGCCCTGCAGCGCCACCCCGACGTCACGGCGCTCGACACGCAGGCGGTGCTGCAGGAGGTGGCGGACGGCGACCTCGAGCTGCCGGAGGCCGACCCCGACGCCGCGACCCGCGGATCCAGCGTGCAGCTCTGGCCGCACCGGCACGGCACCGACGCCATGTTCATCGCCCTGCTGACCCGCCGGTAGGGTCAGGAGCATGCCCGTCCGCATCGAACCGAGCATCCTGTCCGCCGACTTCGCGAACCTGGAGCGCGAGATCCAGCGCCTCGCCACCGCCGACCTCGTGCACGTCGACATCATGGACAACCACTTCGTGCCGAACCTCACGTTCGGCCTGCCGATGGTCGAGCGCCTCCAGCAGGTGACGCCCGTGCCGCTCGACATCCACCTGATGATCGACGACGTCGACCGCTGGGCCCCCGGCTACGCGGAGGCGGGCGCCGCGAGCGTCACCTTCCACGCCGAGGCCACGCGCGAGCCCGTCGCGCTCGCCCGGCGCCTGCGCGGGATCGGCGCGCGCGCCGGCATCGCGCTGAAGCCCGGCACCCCGGTGGACGACTACCTCGAGCTCCTCCACGAGTTCGACCAGGTGCTCGTCATGACGGTCGAGCCCGGCTTCGGCGGCCAGTCGTTCATGCCCGAGACCATGCCCAAGCTCCGCGCCCTCCGCTCGCGCCTCCGCGAGTCCGGGCATGACGTGTGGCTCCAGGTCGACGGCGGCATCGACGTCGAGACCATCGGCCGCGCGGCCGAGGCCGGCGCCGACACGTTCGTCTCCGGATCCGGCGTCTTCCGCGGCGGCGACCCCGAGGCGGCCATCGCCGAGCTGCGCCGCGCAGCCGAGGCCCACACCCACGCGCGCTGACGGAGGCCCGGCGCGGATCTGCTTGACTGGATCCATGACCGACACCACCAAGCCCGAGGTCGAGCCCGTCGACGGCCCGGCCCCCGCAGAGCTCACCATCTCCGACATCACCGTGGGCGACGGCCCCGAGGCCCAGCCCGGCGACACGGTCGACGTGCACTACCTCGGCGTCGACTTCGAGTCCGGCGAGGAGTTCGACTCCTCGTGGAGCCGCGGCCAGTCCGTGCGCTTCCCCCTCCGCAGCCTCATCGCCGGCTGGCAGCAGGGCATCCCCGGCATGAAGGTCGGCGGACGCCGCCAGCTCGTCGTGCCGCCGGAGCTCGCCTACGGCCCCGCGGGCGGCGGACACCGCCTCTCCGGCCGCACGCTGATCTTCGTGATCGACCTGCAGGGCGTCGGCGAGCACCCGTCCGCCGCGCGAGCGGCACCACCACCGGGAGGCCGGGAGCGCATCGCTCCCGGCCTCCCGTCGTCGTGCCGGGGCCCCCTCGTGCGCCTGTACCCTGGAGCACGTGAAGACCTTCGATGACCTGTTCGGCGAGCTGACCCGGATCGCCGCCGAGCGGCCCGAGGGGTCCGGCACCGTCCGCGAGCTCGACGGCGGCGTGCACGCCATCGGCAAGAAGGTCGTCGAGGAGGCCGCCGAGGTCTGGATGGCGTCCGAGCACGAGTCCGACGACCGCACGGCCGAGGAGATCTCGCAGCTGCTCTACCACGTGCAGGTCATGATGATCGCGCGCGGCCTCACCCTGGAGGACGTCGGCCGACATCTGTGACGCGCCCCGTCACCCGCGTCGTCCCCTCCATCGGAAGAAGTGATCCCCATGCTCCGTGTCGCCGTGCCCAACAAGGGCTCGCTCGCCGAGACCGCCGCCCAGATGCTCGCCGAGGCCGGGTACGCCGGCCGTCGTGACCCCAAGGAGCTCTACGTCCTCGACGGGCGCAACGACGTCGAGTTCTTCTACCTCCGCCCGCGCGACATCGCGACCTACGTCGGATCCGGTGCGCTCGACGTCGGCATCACCGGCCGCGACCTCCTCATCGACTCCGCGTCGGACGCCAGGGAGACCGCGGAGCTCGGCTTCGCGGGATCCACGTTCCGCTTCGCCGGGCCCGTCGGCCGCTTCGCCGACCTCCAGGACCTCGCGGGCGTCCGGATCGCCACCAGCTACCCCGTGCTCGTCGGCGGCTTCCTCCGTGAGCATGGCGTCGAGGCGCAGCTCATCCGCCTGGACGGCGCGGTCGAGTCGGCCATCCAGCTGGGCGTCGCCGACGCCATCGCCGACGTCGTGGAGACGGGCACCACGCTGCGGAAGGCCGGGCTCGAGATCTTCGGCCCCGTGATCCTCCGGTCCACCGCCGTGCTCATCTCCGGCGCCGAGGAGAAGCCGGGCGCCGCCACGCTGCTCCGCCGCCTCGAGGGCGTGCTCGTCGCCCGCCGCTACGTGCTCATGGACTACGACGTGCCGCTCGACCTGCTCGACGCCGCCACGGCCATCACGCCGGGCATCGAGTCGCCCACCATCTCGCCGCTGCAGGATCCCGCCTGGGTCGCCGTGCGCTCGATGGTGCCGCGCGACGACACGAACCAGATCATGGACCGCCTGCACGAGGTCGGCGCGCGCGCCATCCTCGTCAGCCCCATCCACGCCGCCCGGATCTGACCGTGGCATCCGCGGGATCCGCCGCCCCCGGCCCGGCCGCGCAGCTCGCCGTCCGCGTCATCCCCTGCCTCGACGTGGCCGCCGGCCGCGTCGTCAAGGGCGTCAACTTCCTCGACCTGCAGGACGCGGGCGATCCCGTCGAGCTCGCGCGCCTCTACTACGAGCAGGGCGCTGACGAGCTCACGTTCCTCGACGTCACGGCCACGGTCGAGGACCGGTCCACCATGTACGACGTGGTGAGCGCCACCGCCGAGCAGGTCTTCATCCCGCTGACGGTCGGCGGGGGAGTACGAAGCGCCGACGACGTGGCCCGCCTGCTCGCGAACGGCGCCGACAAGATCGGCGTCAACAGCGCGGCCATCGCCCGCCCCGACCTCCTGGGCGAGATCGCCGACCGGTTCGGCGCGCAGGTGTGCGTCCTCTCGCTCGACGTGACGCGCGGCGACACGGAGTCCGGCTTCGTCGTCACCACGCACGGCGGCCGCACGCGCACGACCATCGACGCCGTCGCCTGGGCCCGAGAGGCCGTCGAGCGCGGCGCGGGCGAGCTGCTCGTCAACTCCATCGACGCCGACGGCACGCGCGACGGCTTCGACCTCGAGCTCGTGGCCGCCATGCGCGCCGCGAGCCGCGTGCCCGTCATCGCCTCGGGCGGCGCGGGCGAGCTCGACCACTTCGCGCCCGCGATCGAGGCCGGCGCCGACGCCGTGCTCGCCGCGAGCGTCTTCCACTCCCGCCGGTTCACGATCGGCGACGTCAAGGGCGCCCTCCAGGACGCCGGTCAGGTGGTCCGACGATGAGCGCAGCGGCGTCCCTCCCCGACGTGGACGGCATCCTCGCCCGCGCCTCCTTCGCCGACGACGGGCTGCTGCCCGCCGTGATCCAGCAGCACGACACGCGCGAGGTGCTCATGCTCGGCTACATGGACCGCGAGGCGCTCCGCCGCACGCTCACCACCGGCCGCGTGACCTTCTGGTCCCGCTCCCGGCGCGAGTACTGGCGGAAGGGCGACACCTCCGGGCACGGCCAGTACGTGCGCGACGCGGCCCTCGACTGCGACGGCGACACGGTCCTCGTCCAGGTCGACCAGGTAGGAGTGGCCTGCCACACCGGCACGCGCACCTGCTTCGACGCGGACCACCTCCATCCCGTCACGGGCGCGCGCCCCGCCGCCGACGAAGGGCCCACCCCATGAGCGAGACCCCGCGCCCCGCCGCGCCGTCCGTCCCCGCATCCAGCACCACCACCCGGGAGGCGTTCGGCGACCTGGCCGTCGACCACCGCGTGATCCCCGTGCTCCGCGAGGTCTTCGCGGACGGCGAGACGCCCGTCGGCGTCCACCGCAAGCTCACCGCCGGCCGCCCGGGCAGCTTCCTGCTCGAGTCCGCCGGCCAGGGCGGCATCTGGACCCGCTTCTCGTTTGTCGGCGTCTCGTCGTTCGGCGTGCTGACGCAGCAGGGCGACGAGGCCCGCTGGCTCGACTACGGCATGGACGCGCGCCGCGCCCTCGGCGACGACGCGCCCGACGGGCCGCTCGCCGCCCTCGCCGCCCTCTACGCGCGGTGGGAGACGCCGCGCATCCCGGGCATGCCGCCCCTCACCGGCGGCCTCGTCGGCTTCATCGGCTGGGAGGCCGTGCGGCAGATCGAGCGCCTGCCCGACCGCCCGCCCGCCGAGGTGCCCGTGCCCGGCCAGGCGCTCAGCTTCGTCTCCGAGCTCGCCGTGCTGGACCACCGCCGCGGCACCGTCACGCTCGTCGCCACCGCCCTCAACGACGGCGTCGACGACGCGGACGCCATGTGGGCCGACGCGCAGGCGCGCCTCGACCGCATGCAGGCCGACCTCGCCCGGCCGTCCGAGACGTTCCTCGCGGAGGTGGACCTCCAGGCGCAGCCGTCCGCGACGCTCCGCACCGAGCCCGCCGACTTCCACGAGGCCATCGCGCGCAGCAAGCACCACATCCACGAGGGCGACGTCTTCCAGGTCGTCGTCTCGCAGCGGTTCGACCAGCCCACGACGGCCGAGCCGATCGACGTGTACCGCATCCTGCGCGTGCTCAACCCGAGCCCGTACATGTACCTGCTCACGCTCGTGGACGCGGACGGGAAGCCGTACTCCATCGTCGGATCCTCGCCCGAGGCGCTCGTCACCGTCACCGACGACCACGTCTACATGCACCCGATCGCCGGGTCCCGCCCGCGCGGCGCGACCGTCGAGGAGGACGTGGCGCACGAGGAGTCGCTCCTCGCCGACCCGAAGGAGCGCGCCGAGCACCTCATGCTGGTGGACCTCGCGCGCAACGACATGCTCAAGGCGTGCGCGCCGGGATCCGTCGAGGTCACCGAGTTCATGCGCGTCGAGCGGTTCAGCCACATCATGCACCTGGTCAGCTCGGTCGAGGGTACGCTCCGGCCCGGCGTCTCGAGCATCGACGTCTTCCGCGCGACGTTCCCGGCCGGCACGCTCTCGGGCGCGCCCAAGCCGCGCGCGCTGCAGATCATCGACGAGCTCGAGCCCGCCCAGCGCGGCGTGTACGGGGGAGTGGTGGGCTACTTCGACTTCGCGGGCGACGCGGACCTCGCCATCGCTATCCGCACGGCCACCATCGTGGACGGCATCGCGCACGTGCAGGCCGGCGGCGGCATGGTCGCCGACTCCGACCCGGACGCCGAGTACCTCGAGTCGCAGAACAAGGCCGCCGCCCCGCTGCGCGCCGTGGCCGTCGCCGAGGCCATGCGGCGCGTGCGCTGATGCGCGTCACCCGCCGCACGAAGTCCCTCGCCCTCCTGCTCGTCCTCGCGACGAGCGCCGCCACGTTCCTCGGCTGGTCGCAGGACTGGTCGACGCTCCGCATCGGCGGCCAGGCGCCGACGCTCGTGCCCGTGGCGGGCAGCGTCGCCGCCCCCGCGCTCAGCGCCCTCGCGCTCTCCAGCCTCGCCCTGGCCGGCGCGCTCGCCATCGCGGGCCGCGTGCTCCGCGTGGTGCTCGGCATCCTGCAGGCGCTCATCGGCGCGACGGTGGCGCTCACGGCGTTCGCCGCGACCGCGGGGCCCGTCCCGGCGGGCGAGGCCGCGGTCACGGCCGTCACGGGCGTCGCGGGCTCGTCGGCCGTGGCGGAGCTCGTCGACGGATGGACCACGACACCCTGGGGTCCGGTCACGCTGGTCGCGGGCGTCGCGTCGGCGCTGACGGGCGTCTTCGTCGCGGTCACCGGCCCGCGCTGGCCCATCCGCCGGTCCCGGTACGACGCGCCCGACCAGTCGCCTGCCCGCCGGATCGTCCCGCGCGAGGACCCGGTGGCGGCCTGGGACAGCCTGAGCGGCGGCGCGGATCCCACCCGCCGCGAGGCCGGCGACGCGGACGACGCCCCGCCCGGCACGGCCGCGTGAGGGTCGACTGACGTCCCCGCCCGCCCTCCCCGAGCCGACGACCGACCCGACGCCGCCGGGTAGACTCGATCCGTCCCGATCGCACGACCCCCGAGGAGCACGCATGTCCACAGAGTCCGCAGAACCCGGCCACGGCAACTCGCCGGCGGCCTGGACGGCTGTCGTCATCATGCTCGTCGCGTTCACCGTCGGCACCATCGCCTTCTGGTTCGCCATCGAGCCCGTCGTATGGGCCTCGGCGGTCCTCGCGATCCTCGGCTGGATCACCGGCGGCGTCATGAAGAAGCTGGGCTTCGGCGTCGGCGGGCACCGCACCGTCACGCACGCGAAGGCGCACTCCTAGATGCTGGGCGACCTCCTCGCCGGCGCCCTCGAGGACGCGGCCGCACGTCGCGAGACCCGTCCGCTCACCCAGGTCGAGGCCGAGGCGCTCGCGCGTCCCGCCGCCCTCGACGCGCTCAGCGCGCTCGCCCCGGCCGACCGCGTGAAGATCATCGCCGAGGTCAAGCGCTCGAGCCCGTCGCGCGGCGCCCTCGCCGAGATCCCCGACCCCGCGCTCCTCGCATCCCGCTACGAGACCGGCGGCGCCAGCGCCATCAGCGTCCTCACCGAGGGCCGGAAGTTCCGCGGCTCGCTGCAGGACCTCGAGCAGGTGCGCGACACCGTCTCCATCCCCGTGCTCCGCAAGGACTTCATCGGCGAGCCGTACCAGGTGCTGGAGGCGCGCGCCTCGGGTGCCGACCTCGTCCTCCTCATCGTCGCGGCCCTCGACCAGAAGACCCTCGTCGAGCTGCACGCGCTCGTGGGCGAGCTCGGCATGACCGCGCTCGTCGAGACGCACTCGGCCGAGGAGGTGTCCCGCGCGCTCGACCTCGGCGCGCAGGTCGTCGGCGTCAACGCCCGCAACCTCACCACCTTCGAGCTCGACCGCGACCTCTTCGGCAGCCTGGCCGACTCCATCCCCGCGGGCGTCGTGCGCATCGCCGAGTCCGCGGTGACGACCGCCGACGACGTGGCGCACTACCGCCGCGCGGGCGCCGACGTCGTCCTGGTGGGCGAGGCGCTCGTCACGGGCGATCCCGTCCGCACGCTCTCCGAGTTCCTGGACATCCGCGCATGACCGACCTGCGCAGCGTCACCGGTCCGTACTTCGGCGAGTTCGGCGGGCGCTACGTCCCGGAGTCCCTCGTCGCCGCCCTCGACGAGCTGTCGGCGGCGTGGGAGGAGCTCAAGGTCGACCCCGCCTTCATCGAGGAGCTCCGCGAGCTGCACCGCAGCTACACGGGCCGCCCGTCGCTCATCACGGAGGTGCCGCGGTTCGCCGAGCACGCCGGGGGCGCGCGCATCATCCTCAAGCGCGAGGACCTGAACCACACGGGCTCGCACAAGATCAACAACGTGCTGGGCCAGGCGCTCCTCACGAAGAAGATCGGCAAGAAGCGCATCATCGCGGAGACGGGCGCGGGCCAGCACGGCGTCGCGACCGCCACCGCGGCGGCGCTCTTCGGCCTCGACTGCGTCATCTACATGGGCGAGGTCGACACCGAGCGCCAGGCGCTCAACGTCGCCCGGATGCGCCTGCTCGGCGCCGAGGTCATCCCGGTCCGCTCGGGGTCGCGCACGCTCAAGGACGCCATCAACGACGCCATGCGCGACTGGGTCACCAACGTCGAGACCACGAACTACGTCTTCGGCACGGTCGCGGGACCGCACCCGTTCCCGGCGATGGTCCGCGACCTGCAGAAGGTCATCGGCGAGGAGGCCCGCGAGCAGGTCCTCGCGCTCACCGGCCGCCTGCCCGACGCCGTCGCGGCGTGCGTCGGCGGCGGATCCAACGCCATCGGCATCTTCCACGCGTTCCTCGACGACGCCGACGTGGCCCTCTACGGCTTCGAGGCCGGCGGCGACGGCGCGGACACCCCGCGCACGGCCGCCACCATCACCAAGGGCCGTCCCGGCATGCTGCACGGCGCGCGCAGCTACCTCCTGCAGGACGAGGACGGCCAGACCATCGACTCGCACTCGATCTCCGCCGGCCTGGACTACCCGGGTGTCGGCCCGGAGCACTCGTGGCTGTCGGACCTCGGCCGCGCGTCGTACCGTCCCGTCACGGACGACCAGGCCATGAGCGCGCTGCGCCTGCTCAGCCGCACCGAGGGCATCATCCCCGCCATCGAGTCCGCGCACGCCCTCGCCGGCGCGCTCGAGCTGGGCAGGGAGCTCGGCCCGGAGTCGATCATCCTGGTCAACCTCAGCGGCCGCGGCGACAAGGACATGGAGACCGCGGGCAGGTACTTCGACCTCATCGACGCCGGGGCGGAGCAGTCGTGACCGCGGCAGCGCACGCCGCCGCGCCCACCGGCAGTCCCGTCGAGCGCACCATCGCGCTCCGTCGCGAGCAGGGATCGGGCGCCCTCGTCGGCTACCTCCCCGTCGGCTTCCCCGACGTCGCCACTAGCATCGAGGCGGCCGTCGCGCTCGTCGAGAACGGCGTGGACGTCATCGAGCTCGGCCTCCCGTACAGCGACCCCGTCATGGACGGCCCCGTCATCCAGCGCGCCACGCAGACGGCGCTCGCGCAGGGCTTCCGGCTCCGCGACGGCTTCGACGCGCTGCACGCGATCACGCAGCGCGTCGACGCCCCCGTCCTCCTCATGACCTACTGGAACCCCGTCGTGCAGTACGGCGTGGAGCGCTTCGCGGACGACATCCTCGCCGCGGGGGGCGCCGGCCTCATCACGCCGGACCTCATCCCGGACGAGGGCGCCGACTGGCTCGCCGCCTCCGAGCGCACGGGCCTCGACCGCGTCTTCCTCGCGGCGCCGTCCTCCAGCGAGGCCCGCCTGCACCAGGCGGTCGAGCGCAGCCGCGGGTTCGTGTATGCGGTCTCGACCATGGGCATCACGGGCGCCCGGCAGGACGTCGACCAGGCCGCGCGCGGGCTCGTGTCGCGTCTGCGTGACGCCGGCTCCACGAGCGCCTGCGTGGGCATCGGGATCTCCACCGGCGACCAGGTGCGCGAGGTGCTCGACTACGCCGACGGCGCCATCGTCGGGTCCGCCCTCGTGGCGGCCCTCGCCGACGGTGGCGTGCCCGGGGTCGCCCGCGCCGCGGCCGATCTCGCGCGGGGAACCGCGCTACAGTAGCCCCCGGCCCGCGGTCCCGCCGCGCCCGCCGAATCCCCTGCGAAAGTGAGCGCCATCCGTTGTTCGACCCGATGAGCATCCCCAGCCCGGATCCGTCCGACACCCGGTTCGACGTCACGGCGTGGCTCCAGGGCTTCGGCATCGACCTGCCGCTCACCTTCGTGATCCACGCGTACGCCGTGTGCATCCTGGTCGGCATCCTCATCGCCGCGTTCCTCACGAACCGCCGCCTCGTGGCGCGCGGCGTCGAGTCCGGCACGGTCATCGACTTCACGCTGTGCGCGCTCGTCCTCGGCATCGTCGGCGCCCGCGCGTTCCACGTGCTCACCCACCCCGGCGACTACTTCTACGAGGGCGCGAACCTGTGGCGCGTGCTCTACGTCTGGGAGGGCGGCATCGCCATCTTCGGCGCCCTCATCGGCGGCGCGGTGGGCGTGTGGCTCGGCTCCAAGTGGACGGGCGTCCGCTTCTGGACCTTCGCCGACGCGCTCGCCCCCGGCCTCCTCCTCGCGCAGGCCGCGGGTCGGATGGGCAACTACTTCAACCAGGAGCTGTTCGGCACGCCCACCACCCTGCCGTGGGGCCTCGAGGTCGACCCGACCAACGCCGCGTTCCCGGCCGGGCTGCCCGCGGGCACGCTGTTCCACCCCACGTTCCTGTACGAGATCGTGTGGAACATCGCGGGTGCGGTGGTCATCATCCTGCTCGGCCGCGCCGTCCGCCTCCAGTGGGGCCGCGGCCTCGCCGTGTACCTCATGTGGTACGGCCTCGGGCGCATGGTCTTCGAGTCGATCCGCATCGATCCGAGCGAGATCTTCTTCGGCGTGCGCACCAACGTCTGGGCCGCCTTCCTCGCGGTCGCGATCGGCCTCGTGCTCTTCCTCGTGCAGACCCGGCGCCACGTCGGCAGCGAGCCGGGTCCGTACCTGCCGGGTCGCACCCCGGATGACGTAAGCGCCCGCGCGAAGGCGGGCCGCGACGGCGAGGTAGCATCGGTGTACACGGATTCGGATTTCGCCGACGTCGACGACGATCGGGCATCCACCGGGTCGGACTCCCACGCTCTCCCCGCCACAAGCGGACGCGGCGCCTAGTCCCCAGCGCGGGCACCCCCGCGGTCACCGCCTCCTCCTCCCGCGAGGCGGTCCCCACCACAGGGCCAGCGACGTCCCTCCGCAGTGCATCTAGGACGGTTCCCATGGCGTTCTCCTCCACCTCCCCTCCCGGCGGGTCGTTTCCCGCGAAGCAGGGCCTCTACGACCCGGCGTTCGAGAAGGACGCCTGCGGCCTGGCCATGGTGGCTACCCTGCGCGGCACCCCCGGCCACGACATCATCGTCAACGCGCTCGACGCGCTCCGGAACCTGGAGCACCGCGGTGCGATCGGATCCGACGCGGGCACGGGCGACGGCGCCGGCATCATGACGCAGATCCCGGACGCGTTCCTCCGCGGGGTCGTCGGCTTCGAGCTGCCGGCCAAGGGGGAGTACGCGGTCGGCATGGCGTTCCTGCCGACGGACGACGCCGAGCGCGAGGAGCTGCAGGCCGGCATCGAGCGCATCGCCGGCGACGAGCGCCTGCGCGTCCTCGGCTGGCGCGAGGTGCCGGTGGACCCGTCGCACCTCGGCAACCTGGCGCGGAAGGCCATGCCGGCGTTTCATCAGTTGTTCCTGGCCTCCGACGCCCCGCGGCCCGAGGACCGCCCGTCCGGGCTCGCCCTCGACCGCCTGGCGTTCCGGCTGCGCAAGCGCGCGGAGCGGGAGCTCGGCGCGTACTTCATCTCGCTCTCCTCGCGCACCCTCGTCTACAAGGGCATGGTCACGACGCTCCAGCTGGAGCCCTTCTACCCCGACCTCTCCGACGAGCGCTTCGCCACCAAGCTCGCCATCGTGCACTCGCGGTACTCCACCAACACGTTCCCGTCGTGGCCGCTCGCGCAGCCGCTGCGGATGATGGCGCACAACGGCGAGATCAACACGGTGGCGGGCAACCGCAACTGGATGCGCGCGCGCCAGTCCCAGCTCGAGTCGGAGCTGCTCGGCGACCTCGCGCCCCTGCTGCCCATCGTGACGCCGGGCGCGAGCGACTCCGCCTCCTTCGACGAGGTCCTCGAGCTCCTCAGCCTCAGCGGCCGCAGCCTGCCGCACGCGATGATGATGATGGTCCCCGAGGCGTGGGAGAAGCAGACCGACATCGACCCGGTCCGCCGCGACTTCTACGAGTACCACTCGATGGTCATGGAGCCGTGGGACGGCCCGGCCGCCCTCACCTTCACCGACGGCACGCTCGTCGGCGCGACCCTCGACCGCAACGGACTGCGCCCGGGCCGCTACCTCGTCACGCACGACGGCCTCGTGGTGCTCGGCAGCGAGATCGGCGTGCTCGAGATCGACCCCGCGCGCATCATGCGGAAGGGCCGCCTGCGCCCCGGCAAGATGTTCCTCGTCGACACCGAGGCCGGCCGCATCATCGAGGACGACGAGATCAAGTCCGAGCTCGCCGCCAGCGCGCCCTGGGGCGAGTGGCTCCGGAACCGCATCCACCTGGCCGACCTGCCGGAGCGCGAGCACGTCGTGCACACGCCCGCGTCCGTCGTCCGTCGCCAGCGCACCTTCGGCTACACGGAGGAGGAGGTGCGGATGCTCCTCATGCCCATGGCGAAGGTCGGCGCCGAGCCGCTGGGCGCCATGGGCTCGGACACGCCCATCGCGGTGCTCTCGCAGCGCCCGCGCCTGCTGTTCGACTACTTCACGCAGCAGTTCGCGCAGGTCACGAACCCGCCGCTCGACTCCATCCGCGAGGAGGTCGTCACCAGCCTCCGCCTCGGCCTGGGGCCGCAGCGCAACCTCCTCGACGCCGGGCCCGAGCACACCAAGCAGGTCGTGCTGGACTTCCCCGTCATCGACAACGACGAGCTGGCCAAGGCCATCCACATCGACCACCGGCCGGGCAGCCGCACCACCACCATCGTGAGCGGCCTCTACCGCGTCGACGACGGCCCGCTCGCCATGCAGAAGCGCATCGACGCCATGTGCGACGAGGTCGACCGCGCCATCGCGCACGGCGCGCAGTTCATCGTCCTGTCGGACCGCGACTCGAACCGCGACCTCGCCCCCATCCCGTCACTGCTCATGATCGCGGCGGTGCACCACCACCTCATCCGCAAGCAGACCCGCATGAAGGTCGGCATCGTGGTCGAGGCCGGCGACGTGCGCGAGGTGCACCACATCGCGCTGCTCATCGGCTACGGCGCCTCGGCGGTCAACCCGTACCTGGCGATGGAGTCCTGCGAGGACCTGGTCCGCAGCGGCATGCTCACGGGCGTGACGCCGGAGAAGGCCACGCGGAACCTCATCAAGGGCCTCGGCAAGGGCGTCCTCAAGATCATGTCCAAGATGGGCATCTCCACGGTGTCCTCGTACGCCGGCGCGCAGTGCTTCGAGGCCGTCGGCCTCTCGCAGGGGCTCGTGGACCAGTACTTCTCGGGCACCACGACGCGCCTCGGCGGCGTCGGCATCGACGTCATCGCGGCCGAGAACGCCGCGCGCCACCGCAGCGCCTACCCGACCGACGGCGCGGTGCTCTCGCACGAGCGCCTGCAGACGGGCGGCGAGTACCAGTGGCGCCGCGACGGGTCCCCGCACCTGTTCAACCCGGACACGATCTTCCGGCTGCAGCACGCCACGCGCACGTGCCGGTACGACATCTTCCGCGAGTACACGTCCATGGTCGACGCGCAGTCGAAGGACCTGATGACCCTCCGCGGCATGTTCCGGCTGCGGACGGGCATGCGCCCGCCCGTGCCGCTCGACGAGGTCGAGCCCATCAGCGACATCGTCAAGCGCTTCTCCACGGGCGCGATGAGCTACGGATCCATCTCCGAGGAGGCGCACGAGACGCTCGCCATCGCGATGAACCGGCTGGGAGCCAAGTCGAACACGGGCGAGGGCGGCGAGAACGTCGAGCGCTTGCTCGACCCCGAGCGCCGCAGCTCCATCAAGCAGGTCGCGTCCGGGCGGTTCGGCGTCACGAGCATGTACCTCACGCACGCCGACGACATCCAGATCAAGCTCGCGCAGGGCGCCAAGCCCGGCGAGGGCGGCCAGCTCCCGCCCGGCAAGGTCTATCCGTGGGTGGCGCGCACGCGCCACGCGACCGCGGGCGTCGGCCTCATCTCCCCGCCGCCGCACCACGACATCTACTCGATCGAGGACCTCAAGCAGCTGATCTTCGACCTCAAGCGCGCGAACCCGTCCGCCCGGATCCACACGAAGCTCGTCAGCCAGTCGGGCATCGGCGCGGTGGCCGCGGGCGTCGCGAAGGCGCTGAGCGACGTGATCCTCGTCTCGGGCCACGACGGCGGCACGGGCGCGAGCCCGGTCAACTCGCTCAAGCACGCGGGCACGCCGTGGGAGCTCGGCCTCGCCGAGACGCAGCAGACCCTCCGCCTCAACGGCATGCGCGACCGCGTGGTCGTGCAGGTCGACGGGCAGATGAAGTCCGGCCGCGACGTCATCGTCGGCGCCCTGCTCGGGGCCGAGGAGTTCGGCTTCGCGACGGCGCCGCTCGTCGTCTCGGGCTGCATCATGATGCGCGTCTGCCACCTCGACACCTGCCCCGTCGGCGTCGCCACGCAGAACCCGGAGCTGCGCAAGCGCTTCCCCGGCAAGGCGGACCACGTCGTCAACTTCTTCGAGTTCATCGCGCAGGAGGTTCGCGAGCACCTGGCCGCGCTCGGCTACCGCTCGCTCGACGAGATCGTGGGTCGCAACGACCTGCTCGGCGTCGAGGACGCGGTGGACCACTGGAAGGCGTCGGGGCTCGACCTCGCGCCGATCCTCGTGGGCCCGACGTTCGCGGACGACGAGCCCCGCAAGCACGCCCGGTCGCAGGACCACGAGCTCGAGGACCACTTCGACAACGAGCTCATCCGCCTCAGCCGCGACGTGCTCGACCACGGGGGCCGTGTCGAGATCGACCTGCCCGTGCGCAACACCGCGCGCGCGGTCGGCACGATGCTCGGCCACCTCGTCACGAAGGCGCACGGCGAGGACGGGCTGCCGACGGGATCCATCGACGTCACCCTGCGCGGGTCGGCGGGCCAGTCCTTCGGCGCGTTCATGCCCGCGGGCATCACGCTGCGGCTCGTCGGCGACAGCAACGACTACCTCGGCAAGGGCCTCTCGGGCGGCGACATCGTCGTGCGCCCCGATGCCAAGGCCGGCTTCCCCGCGGAGGAGAACGTCATCGCGGGCAACGTCATCGGCTACGGCGCGACGCAGGGGACCATGTTCATCCGCGGCATGGTGGGGGAGCGGTTCCTCGTGCGCAACTCCGGCGCCACCGCGGTCGTCGAGGCCGTGGGCGACCACGCGCTCGAGTACATGACGGGCGGGCTCGCGCTCGTGCTCGGCGGCACCGGCCGGAACATCGGAGCCGGCATGTCGGGCGGCACGGCCTACGTGCTCGACCTCGACCGCGACCGCATCAACACCGACGCCCTCGCGTCGGGCGAGCTCGAGCTGCACCCGCTCGGGAGCGCCGACGTCGAGATCGTGCTCGACCTCCTCCGCCGGCACCTCGCCGAGACCGGATCCACCGTGGCCGAGCGCCTGCTCGCCGACCCGGAGACCTCCATGGAACGCTTCACCAAGATCCTGCCGCGGGACTACGCGGCCGTCCTCGCCACCCGCCAGACCGCGGTCGACGAGGGCCTCGACCCCGACGGCGACGTCGCCTGGAAGCGCATCCTGGAGGTGACCGGTGGCTGACCCCAAGGGCTTCCTCAAGGTGACGGAGCGCGAGCTCCCCAAGCGCCGACCCGTCTCGGTGCGCCTCATGGACTGGAAGGAGGTGTACGAGCAGCAGGAGCGCGGCGAGCTCGTGCGCCAGGCCGGCCGGTGCATGGACTGCGGCATCCCGTTCTGCCACCGGGGCTGCCCGCTGGGCAACCTCATCCCGGAGTGGAACGACCTCACCTGGCGCGGCGAGGGCCGCCAGGCCATCGAGCGCCTGCACGCCACGAACAACTTCCCGGAGTTCACGGGACGGCTGTGCCCCGCGCCCTGCGAGAGCTCGTGCGTGCTCGGCATCAACCAGCCGCCCGTGACCATCAAGCAGGTCGAGGTGTCGATCATCGACGACGCCTTCCAGAACGGCTGGGTCGAGCCGCACCCGCCGGAGCGCCTCACGGGCAAGACCGTCGCGGTCGTGGGATCCGGTCCCGCCGGCCTCGCCGCCGCCCAGCAGCTCACGCGCGCCGGCCACACGGTCGCGGTGTTCGAGCGCGACGACCGCATCGGCGGCCTGCTGCGCTACGGGATCCCCGACTTCAAGATGGAGAAGCGCCACCTCGAGGCTCGCCTCGCGCAGATGACCGCCGAGGGCACCCGCTTCCGCGCGGGCGTGGACATCGGGAAGGACATCACCTGGTCCGACCTGCGCCTGCGCTACGACGCGGTCGTGGTCTGCACGGGCGCGCTCGTGCCCCGCGACCTCGACATCCCGGGCCGCGACGTCGACGGGGTCCACTTCGCCATGGACTACCTGCGCCAGTCGAACCACGCGACGGCGGGCGACCAGGTGCCCGAGCAGATCCACGCGGAGGGCAAGCACGTCGTCGTCCTCGGCGGCGGCGACACGGGCGCGGACTGCATCGGCACCGCGCACCGCCAGAAGGCGGCCTCGGTCACCAACCTCGCCATCGGCCAGCAGCCGCCGTCGGAGCGACGCCCCGATCAGCCGTGGCCGACGTACCCGACGCTCTTCGAGGTGTCGAGCGCGCACGAGGAGGGCGGCGAGCGCCAGTACCTCGCCACCACGGTCGAGTTCCTCAAGGACGACGACGGGCACGTCCGCGCCGTCCGCGTCGCCGAGACGGAGTTCCGCGACGGCCGCCGCGTGCCGAAGTCGGGCACCGAGCGCGAGATCCCCGCCGACCTCGTGCTCCTCGCGCTCGGCTTCACCGGCCCCGAGAAGGACGCCCTGGAGAGCCAGCTGGCGGTCCCGTTCGACGACCGCGGCAACGTCGCGCGCGGCGAGGACTACCAGACCGACCAGGCCGGCGTCTTCGTCGCGGGCGACGCGGGCCGCGGCCAGTCGCTCATCGTCTGGGCCATCGCGGAGGGACGTTCAGCGGCCTCCGCCGTCGACCGGTACCTTGAGGGGGACACGGAGCTCCCGTTCCCGGTCCGTCCCACGGACCGCGCTCTCTCCATCTGACCCGGACGCCGCCCTCGGCGCGCGACCGCGACCACTCACCCGAACCGCGTCCGTGTGCGACGCAGAAACGCGAGACAGACAGAGCATGACCAGACGAGCGAAGATCGTCGCGACCCTCGGGCCCGCGACCAGCTCCTACGAGAGCATCCGCGCCATCATCGACGCCGGCGTGGACGTGGCCCGGATGAACCTGAGCCACGGGACCTACGACGTCCACGAGGGCATCTACTCCACCATCCGGAAGGCCGCCGACGACGCGGGCCGCGCGGTCGCGGTCCTGGTCGACCTGCAGGGCCCGAAGATCCGGCTCGGCAAGTTCTCCGACGGCCCGCACGACCTGGCGTTCGGCGACACCTTCGTCATCACGGTCGAGGACATCCTCGGCACCAAGGACATCTGCTCCACCACGTACAAGGGCCTCCCGGGCGACGTGAAGCCGGGCGACCCGCTGCTCATCGACGACGGCAAGGTCACCCTCCGCGTGGTCTCCACCGACGGCACCCGCGTCACGACCACGGTCGAGGTGGCCGGGGCGGTCAGCAACAACAAGGGCATCAACCTCCCGGGCGTCGCGGTCAACGTGCCCGCGCTCTCCGGGAAGGACGAGGCGGACCTCCGCTGGGGCCTGCGCCTCGGCGCCGACCTCATCGCGCTGAGCTTCGTCCGCGACGCCTCGGACATCGTCCGCGTGCACGAGATCATGGACGAGGAGGGTCGCCGCGTCCCCGTCGTCGCCAAGGTCGAGAAGCCGCAGGCCGTGGACGCGCTCGAGGAGATCGTCGACGCCTTCGACGCCATCATGGTCGCCCGCGGCGACCTAGGCGTCGAGCTCCCGCTCGAGGCCGTGCCGATCGTGCAGAAGCGCGCGGTCGAGCTGGCCCGCCGCAAGGCGAAGCCCGTCATCGTCGCCACGCAGATGCTCGAGTCCATGATCACGAGCCCCCGCCCCACGCGCGCGGAGGCCTCCGACTGCGCCAACGCGGTGCTCGACGGTGCCGACGCGCTCATGCTGAGCGGCGAGACGAGCGTGGGCGAGTTCCCCGTCGTCACCGTCAAGACGATGGCGCGCATCATCGAGTCCACCGAGGAGCACGGGCTGGAGCGCATCCCCAAGCTCGGCACGCGTCCGTTCACGCAGGGCGGCGCCATCACGCTCGCGGCCGCCGAGGTCGCCGAGTTCGTCGAGGCGAAGGCCCTCTGCGTCTTCACCGAGTCGGGCGACTCCGTGCGCCGCATGACGCGCCTGCGCAACGGCATCCCGATCTTCGCGTTCACGCCGAACGAGGGCATCCGCCGTCGCCTCGCGCTGTCGTGGGGCGTGCAGACCTACCTCGTGGAGCCGGTCACGCACACCGACCAGATGTTCCACCAGGTCGACGAGGTGCTCCTCGCGGAGGGCCTCGCGGAGGTCGGCCAGAAGGTCGTCGTCATCGCCGGGTCCCCTCCCGGGATCGCGGGCTCCACGAACGAGCTGCGCGTCCACGTCGTCGGCGACGCCGTGAACGAGGCGGCTCCCGCGTACGAGAAGTAGCGCGATCATGCGGGGGCACCGGCCCCCGCTGACGTGCGAGAGGGCGGGCGACCATGTGGTCGCCCGCCCTCTCCGTGTCCCTCGCGGGATGCGGTGCCGGATGTGGGACTCGAACCCACACGCCCTCACGGACAGAGCATTTTGAGTGCTCCGCGTCTGCCATTCCGCCAATCCGGCGCACCCCGGTCGACCCGGGATCCTGCGGTCTTCCGCCGTCCCGGCGCGCACCGGCCCGCCCGACGATACCGTAGGCTCCTATCCGTGAGTGACCAGGAAACAGCCCCCGCAGCCCCCCGCCGTGTCGTCGTCGCCGAGGACGAGTCGCTCATCCGCCTCGACATCGTGGAGACCCTGCGCGACAACGGCTTCGAGGTCGTCGGCGAGGCGGGAGACGGCGAGACCGCCGTCGCGCTGGCCACCGAGCTCCGGCCCGACCTCGTCATCATGGACGTCAAGATGCCCCAGCTCGACGGCATCTCCGCGGCCGAGCGCCTCAACCGCAACCACATCGCCCCCGTCGTCCTCCTCACGGCCTTCAGCCAGAAGGACCTCGTGGAGCGCGCGGGCGAGGCCGGTGCGCTCGCGTACGTCGTCAAGCCGTTCACCCCGAACGACCTGCTCCCCGCGATCGAGATCGCGCTGGCCCGCTACGCCCAGATCATCACGCTCGAGGCCGAGGTGTCCGACCTCGTCGAGCGCTTCGAGACCCGCAAGCTCGTCGACCGGGCCAAGGGCCTGCTCAACGAGAAGATGGGCCTCACCGAGCCCGAGGCGTTCCGCTGGATCCAGAAGGCGTCCATGGACCGCCGCCTCACCATGCACGACGTGGCGCAGGCCATCATCGAGCAGCTGAGCGCCAAGAAGGCCTAGCCGCCGCCGAGCGCGTCGCGCGGGACGCGGGACGCGGCGCGCGGGTCAGCGCCGCGGGCGCTCGCGGATGATGTTGGTGATGCGCACGGTCGAGAGCCGGCGTCCCTCGTCGTCCGTCATGACGATCTCGTGCGTCGTGAGCGTGCCGCCCAGGTGGATCGCCGTGCAGGTGCCGGTGATCGTGCCGGATGAGGCGGACCGCGTGTGGCTCGCGTTGAGCTCGATGCCGAACGCGACGCGATCGGGGCCGGCGTGGACGTTCGCGGACATGGAGCCGAGCGACTCGGCGAGCACCACGTACGCGCCGCCGTGCACGACGCCGTAGGGCTGCGTGTTGCCCTCCGCGGGCATGGTCGCGACGGATCTCCCGGGGCTCAGCTCGTGGAAGACGATGCCCATCTTCGCGGCGAGCGCGCCCACGTCCTGGGGCTGGCGGACGAGCCGCGCGCCGATGTCGTCCTCGGGTGCGGGCTGGGTCATGGGGGATCCTCCAGGGCCGGTCGGACGTCGGGAGCCCTCTATAGGCTGGACCCGTGCCGAACACGGAAAAGCCTACCCTCCTCGTCATCGACGGCCATTCCCTGGCGTTCCGGGCCTTCTACGCCTTGCCGGCGGAGAGCTTCCAGAACCGCGAGGGGCAGCACACGAACGCCGTGCACGGCTTCATCGCGATGCTCATCAACCTCCTGCAGAAGGAGAAGCCCACGCACGTGGGCGTCGCGTTCGACATCTCGCGCTTCTCGTTCCGCACGCGCGAGTACCCGGAGTACAAGGGCACGCGCGGCGAGACGCCCGTGGAGTTCACCGGGCAGGTGCCCCTGCTCGAGCGGGCGCTGAAGACCATGAACATCCCCACCCTCACCAAGGAGGACCACGAGGCGGACGACATCCTCGCGACCCTCGCCACGCAGGGTCGCGAGCAGGGCTTCCGGGTGCTCGTGGTCTCGGGCGACCGCGACGCCATCCAGCTCGTCAACGACGACGTCACGCTGCTCTACCCGTCCACGCAGGGCGTCTCCCAGCTCACGCGCTACGACGCGGAGAAGGTGTTCGAGAAGTACGGCGTGCAGCCCGGGATGTACCCGGACATCGCGGCGCTCGTGGGGGAGACCAGCGACAACCTCATTGGCGTCGACAAGGTCGGCCCGAAGACCGCGGTCAAGTGGCTGAACCAGTACGGATCCCTCGACGCGGTCCTCGAGCACCGCGACGAGATCTCCGGCAAGGTCGGCGACAACCTCCGTGCGCAGTACGAGAACGTCATCCGCAACCGCCGCCTCAACCGGCTGCTCACCGACGTCGAGCTGCCGCTCGGCCCGGCTGACCTCGAGCGCAAGCCCATCGACGAGCCCGCCCTCCGCGAGGTGTTCGCGGTGCTGGAGTTCAAGCAGCTGCTGGACCGGGTGCTGAAGCTCGAGGGATCCGGCGCCTCGGCATCCAGCGAGGGCACGCCCGTCGGCGCGGTCGAGCAGGAGCCGTCCACCGCCCCGGCCGCCCCGCGACCGCAGCAGCTGCTCGACGAGGAGCTCGCGAAGTGGATCGAGAGGCAGAGCGCGGCCTCGCTCCACGGCCTGGGCCTCACGGTCGAGACGCAGGACGGGAAGCCCGTCGGCTTCGGGCTCGCGAGCGCCACCGAGGCGGTGACCCTGCCCTGGCAGGAGGGCCGCGCGGACTACGCGCCGTTCGAGCGCTGGCTCGCGAGCGACGCCCCGAAGATCATGGCGGACGCCAAGGTCCAGGTGAAGGCGATGCGCCGCGCCGGCCTCGCCGTCTCCGGCCTCGCCTTCGACGTCCTCGTGGCCGGGTGGCTGCTGCGGCCGGGGTTCACCGACAAGACGCTCGGCGATCTCGTCAGCCGGTACCTCCTGGAGGACCTGCCGCAGCCCGACGCGAACCAGCTCGTGCCCGAGACGGAGGCGCTCACGGCGCCCGTCGAGGCCTGGTACACGCTCCGGGTCGAGCACGCGCTGCGCGAGGTGCTCGACGAGCGCACGCTCGGCGTCATGGTCGACATCGAGATGCCCACGCTCCTCGTGCTGGTGGAGATGGAGCTGCGCGGCGTCGCCACCGACCGCGCCGGGCTCGCCGAGCTGTCGGCGCAGCTGCAGGAGCGCATCACCGACCTCGCCCAGCGCGCCTTCGCCGAGATCGGCAAGGAGATCAACCTCGGGTCGCCGAAGCAGCTGCAGGAGGTCCTCTTCGACCAGCTCGCCATGCCGAAGACGCGCGCGAACAAGACCGGCTTCAGCACCGACGCCGGCGCGCTGGCCGACCTGCAGGCGTCGAACCCGCACCCGTTCCTCGACCTGCTCCTCGAGCACCGCGACGCGAGCAAGCTGCGGCAGATCATCCAGACCCTCGAGCGCGGCATCGGCGAGGACGAGCGGATCCACACCACCTACGTGCAGACCGGCACCACCACCGGCCGCATCTCCTCGAACGACCCGAACCTGCAGAACATCCCCGTGCGCACCGAGGAGGGCCGCCGCATCCGCAGCGCCATCCGCGTGGGCGAGGGCTACGAGACGCTGCTCACGGCCGACTACTCGCAGATCGAGATGCGGATCATGGCGCACCTCTCCGGCGACGCGGGTCTCATCGAGGCGTTCGCGGCGGGGGAGGACCTGCACCGCTTCGTCGGCTCCCGCATCTTCGGCGTGGAGCCCGCGGACGTCAGCCCCGAGATGCGCACCAAGGTCAAGGCCATGAGCTACGGCCTGGCCTACGGCCTCAGCGCCTTCGGCCTGTCGAAGCAGCTGCGCATCCCGTCGTCCGAGGCGAAGCAGCTCATGACCGACTACTTCGCCCGCTTCGGCGCGGTGCGCGACTACCTCCGACAGGTCGTGGAGGAGGCGCGCGCGGCCGGCTACACGGAGACGATCTTCGGCCGTCGCCGACCGTTCCCCGACCTCAACAGCCCGAACCGCGTCCTCCGCGACAACGCCGAGCGGGCCGCGCTCAACGCGCCCATCCAGGGGTCCGCGGCCGACATCATGAAGATCGCGATGATCCGCATCGAGGCCGACATGCGCGAGCGCGACATGGCGTCGCGCATGCTCCTGCAGGTGCACGACGAGCTCATCCTCGAGGTCGCCCCGGGGGAGTGGGACGCCCTCGAGGCCATCGTCACGGACCGCATGGCGCACGCCGCCGACCTCCGGGTGCCGCTCGAGGTCCAGGTGGGCCGCGGCGACTCGTGGGCCGCCGCCGCGCACTGACCCGCGGATCCGCTCGCCCATCCCCCAGCACGAGGAGCACAGCGCATGACGACAGCACGACTCTCCGACCTCCTCGCCGACGGCTCCGTCCGGCTCGACGCGCACGCCGACGACCGCGAGTCCGCCATCCGCCAGGCGGGCGAGGCGCTCATCGCGGCCGGCGCCGTGGAGCCCGGCTACGTGGAGGCCATGCTCGAGCGGGAGCGCTCCGTGTCCACCTTCGTGGGCGAGGGCGTCGCGGTGCCGCACGGCACCCTCGCGGCGGGACGCGACCTCGTTCGGGCCGACGCCATCAGCCTGCTGCGGCTGCCCGACGGCGTCGACTGGGACGGCCACGACGTCCGCATCGTCATCGGGATCGCGGCGACCGGGGGCGGCCACATCGCGCTGTTGTCGCGCCTCGCCGAGATCCTGCTCGACCCCGTGCGCGCCGAGCAGCTGCGTGGCGCGACCGATCCCGCGACCGTCCGTGCCCTCCTGGGAGCCGGTACGGTCGAGGGATGACGACGACGCCGAAGGCCCCCCGACCGCAGACGGACATCGACCGCATCGCCGAGGGGTGGATCGACGCCTCGCTCGACCTGCACCCCGAGGAGCGCGTCTACCTCGGCCGTCCGGGCCGCGAGGGCGAGTACGGCGACACGTCACCCGCGGGGCACGCGGCGCACGCCGAGGCGGCCCGCGCGGTCGTCCGGCAGCTCGCGGCGGCCACGCCCGTCGACGCGGTCGACGAGGTCACCCGCATGGACCTGACGCGCGAGCTCGAGCTCGACGTCGAGATGCACGAGGCCGGCGTGCACCTCTCCGACCTCAACGTGATCGCCTCGCCCGCGCAGGGCATCCGCGAGGTCTTCGACATTTCGCCCACGGCCACCGTGGACGACTGGGAGCACGTCGCCACGCGGCTCGGCAACGTCGCCGGCGCGGTCGACGGCTACGTCGAGACCCTGCGCGAGGGCGTCCGCCGTGGCCAGGTGCCCGCGAAGCGGCAGATCCGCGAGGTGCTCGGGCAGGTCGAGCGCCAGGCGGCGCCCGACGGCTTCTTCCGCTCCTTCGCCCAGGACGCGCGACCCGACGCGGGAGAGCTGCCCGCGTCGCTGCGCCAGGACCTGGGCGCCCGCGCCGAGGAGGCCCGCTCGGCCTACGTGCGGCTCGCCGCGTTCCTCGGCTCCGAGCTCGAGCCGGCCGGCCGCGAGGCCGACGCCGTCGGCCGCGAGCAGTACGCCCTCCGCTCCCGCTCGTTCCTCGGGGCCGAGGTCGACCTCGACGAGACGTACGAGTGGGGCGTGGGCGAGCTCGCCCGCATGGTGGAGGAGCAGGAGGCCATCGCCCGCGAGATCCTCCCCGGCGCGAGCGTGCTCGAGGCCATCGCGCACCTCGACGGCGACGCCTCGCGCAAGCTGCACGGCACCGACGCGCTGCGCGCCTGGATGCAGGAGACGAGCGACCGCGCGGTCGAGGAGCTCGGCCGCACGCACTTCGACATCCCCCAGGAGATCCGGGCGCTCGAGTGCATGATCGCCCCCACCCAGGAGGGCGGCATCTACTACTCCGGGCCCGCGGACGACTTCAGCCGCCCCGGCCGCATGTGGTGGTCGGTGCCCGAGGGCGTCACCGAGTTCGACACGTGGCGCGAGCTGACGACCGTGTACCACGAGGGCGTCCCGGGGCACCACCTGCAGATCGCGCAGGCCACCTACAACAAGGCCGAGCTCAACACCTGGCGGCGCTTCGCCGGCACGTCGGGCCACGCGGAGGGCTGGGCGCTGTACGCCGAGCGCCTCATGCAGGAGCTCGGCTACCTCGACGACCCGGCCGACCGGCTCGGCATGCTCGACGGCCAGCGCATGCGCGCCGCCCGCGTGGTGCTCGACATCGGGGTGCACCTCGGCAAGACGCGGCCCGACGGCGAGGGCGTCTGGGACGCCGACTACGCCTTCGACTTCATGGGCCGCAACGTGAACATGGATCCGTCGTTCGTCCGCTTCGAGGTCAACCGCTACCTCGGCTGGCCGGGCCAGGCGCCCTCCTACAAGGTGGGTCAGCGCATCTGGGAGGACCTCCGCGACGAGACCCGCCGCCGCGAGGGCGACGCGTTCGACATCCGCGCGTTCCACCGCCGCGCGCTCGACATCGGCGGCGTGGGCCTCGACACCCTGCGGGCCGCGGTCCTCCGCTGAGACCGCACTCGGCGGTCGTCCCGCGCGGCGCGGTCGTCCCGCGCGGCGCGGTCGTCCCGCGCGGCGCGGTTGTCCCGCCTCCCGGGCCGGGTCTAAGATCGACTGTCGCATTTCTGCGACGACCCATCCGTCCGCCGCTCGACCGGTACCCGCGCGGGTCCGCGCCAGCGGCCTTATTCATGCCCATCCTGGAGCACTAACTACATGACAATCGCAACGACCGACAAGGCGCCCAAGCAGGTCGCGATCAACGACATCGGATCTGCAGAGGACTTCCTCGCCGCGGTCGAGAAGACACTGAAGTTCTTCAACGACGGAGACCTCATCGAGGGCACCGTCGTGAAGATCGATCGGGACGAGGTCCTGATCGACGTCGGCTACAAGACCGAGGGCGTCATCCCCTCGCGTGAGCTGTCCATCAAGCACGACGTCGACCCGACGGAGGTCGTCAAGGTCGGCGACACCGTCGAGGCCCTCGTCCTCCAGAAGGAGGACAAGGAAGGCCGTCTGATCCTGTCCAAGAAGCGCGCGCAGTACGAGCGTGCGTGGGGCGACGTGGAGAAGATCAAGGAGTCCGACGGCGTCGTCACCGGCACCGTCATCGAGGTCGTCAAGGGCGGCCTCATCGTGGACATCGGCCTCCGCGGCTTCCTCCCGGCCTCGCTCATCGAGCTGCGCCGCGTCCGCGACCTCACGCCGTACCTCGGCCAGGAGATCGAGGCCAAGATCCTCGAGCTCGACAAGAACCGCAACAACGTGGTCCTGTCGCGCCGTGCCCTGCTCGAGCAGACGCAGTCCGAGAGTCGCAGCACGTTCCTCAACAACCTCCAGAAGGGCCAGGTCCGCAAGGGCGTGGTCTCCTCGATCGTCAACTTCGGTGCGTTCGTGGACCTGGGCGGCGTCGACGGCCTCGTGCACGTCTCCGAGCTCAGCTGGAAGCACATCGAGCACGCCAGCGAGGTCGTCGAGGTGGGCCAGGAGGTGACCGTCGAGATCCTCGAGGTCGACCTGGACCGCGAGCGCGTCTCGCTGTCGCTCAAGGCGACGCAGGAGGACCCGTGGCAGGTCTTCGCCCGCACGCACGCCATCGGCCAGGTCGCGCCCGGAAAGGTCACCAAGCTGGTGCCGTTCGGTGCGTTCGTCCGCGTGGCCGAGGGCATCGAGGGCCTCGTGCACATCTCGGAGCTCTCCGGCAAGCACGTCGAGCTCGCGGAGCAGGTCGTGTCCGTCGGCGACGAGGTGTTCGTCAAGGTCATCGACATCGACCTCGAGCGTCGCCGCATCTCGCTGAGCCTCAAGCAGGCCAACGATGGCGTCGACCCCGAGGGCACCGAGTTCGACCCGGCCCTCTACGGCATGCTCACCGAGTACGACGACCAGGGGAACTACAAGTACCCCGAGGGCTTCGACCCGGAGACCAACGAGTGGAAGGACGGCTTCGAGTCGCAGCGCGAGACCTGGGAGCAGCAGTACGCCGCAGCCCAGGCCCGCTGGGAGGCCCACAAGAAGCAGGTCGCGGCGGCAGCCGAGGCCGAGGCGGCCGACACGGGCATCACGTCCGCCGGCCCCGGCTTCACGAGCGACTCGACGGGCGCCGGCACGCTGGCGGACGACGAGAGCCTCGCGGCGCTCCGCGAGAAGCTGTCCAGCTCGAAGTAGCACCACCGCACCACGACGAGGCCGCTCTCCCTTCGGGGAGGGCGGCCTCCGTCGTCCCCGGGCCGGTCCGTCGCCGCCCGAGCCCGCGCCTAGGCTGGATCCATGCAGCTGATCGGACTGACGGGCGGCATCGCCGCGGGCAAGACGGTGGTGGCCGACCGCCTGGCCGAGCTCGGCGCCGTGCGGATCGACGCCGACCGGCTCGCCCGCGAAGTGGTGGAGCCCGGCACGCCGGCCCTCGCGGAGATCGCCCGGCGCTACGGTCCCGGTGTGATCGCCGCGGACGGCACCCTCGACCGCCCCGCGCTCGGCGCCGTCGTGTTCCAGGATCCGGACGCGCGCCGCGACCTGGAGGCCATCACGCATCCCGCCGTGCGCGCGCTGTCGGCCGCGCGCATGGCCGCGGCGAGGGAGGCCGACCCGGACGCGGTCGTCGTCTACGACATCCCGCTCCTCGTGGAGTCCGGGCGCGTCGACGAGTTCGCCCGCGTCGTCGTGGTCCACGCGCCGCGCGAGGAGCGGATCCGCCGCCTCGTCGAGCTCCGCGGCATGTCCGTCGAGGAGGCCGAGCGCCGGATCGCCTCGCAGGCGACCGACGAGCAGCGCCTCGCCGTCGCCGACGACGTCATCGACTCCGGCGTCTCGCTCGCGTCGACGCTCGCGCAGACGGATCGGCTCTGGGCGAACCTGGCCGGCGGTGTCGGAGGCCGCTCGTAGACTCGATGGCATGCAACCCACTCGGTCCGTGCGCCCGTTCAAGGTCGTCAGCGACTACTCCCCGAGCGGCGACCAGCCCACCGCCATCGCCGAGCTGGCGGGCCGGGTCAACGCCGGCGAGCCCGACGTCGTGCTCCTCGGCGCCACGGGAACCGGCAAGTCGGCCACCGCCGCCTGGCTCATCGAGCAGGTCCAGCGGCCCACGCTGATCCTCGCGCACAACAAGACGCTCGCCGCGCAGCTCGCCACCGAGTTCCGCGAGCTCATGCCCGACAACGCGGTCGAGTACTTCGTCTCCTACTACGACTACTACCAGCCCGAGGCCTACGTCCCGCAGACGGACACCTTCATCGAGAAGGACTCTTCGGTCAACGCCGAGGTCGAGCGCCTCCGCCACTCCACCACCAACTCGCTGCTCAGCCGTCGCGACGTCGTCGTGGTGAGCACCGTGTCCTGCATCTACGGCCTCGGCCAGCCCGAGCAGTACATGAACGCCATGGTGGCGCTCCAGGTCGGCATGCAGATCAACCGCGACACGCTCATCCGCAAGTTCGTCTCCATGCAGTACCAGCGCAACGACGTCGACTTCTCGCGCGGCAACTTCCGCGTGCGCGGCGACACCATCGAGATCATCCCGATGTACGAGGAGCTGGCCATCCGCATCGAGATGTTCGGCGACGAGATCGAGGCGCTGTACCAGCTGCACCCGCTCACGGGCGACGTGGTCCGCAAGATGGACTCCGTGTCCGTGTTCCCGGGCTCCCACTACGTCGCGGAGACCGAGGTCATGCGACGGGCCATCGGCACCATCCAGCAGGAGCTCGAGGAGCGGCTCGCCGTGCTCGAGCGCGAGGGCAAGCTGCTCGAGGCGCAGCGACTTCGCATGCGCACCAACTTCGACATCGAGATGATGCAGCAGATCGGCTTCTGCTCCGGCATCGAGAACTACTCCCGCCACATCGACGGGCGCGACGCGGGGGAGGCCCCGCACTGCCTGCTCGACTACTTCCCGGACGACTTCCTCGTCGTCATCGACGAGTCGCACGTCACCGTGCCCCAGATCGGCGCCATGTTCGAGGGCGACTCGTCGCGCAAGCGCACGCTCGTCGAGCACGGCTTCCGCCTGCCGAGCGCGCTCGACAACCGGCCGCTGAAGTGGAACGAGTTCACCGAGCGCGTGCCGCAGACCGTCTACATGTCCGCGACGCCCGGCAAGTACGAGCTCGGCATGGGCGACGGCGTGGTGGAGCAGATCATCCGCCCCACGGGTCTCATCGACCCGGCCATCGTGGTCAAGCCCACCAAGGGCCAGATCGACGACCTGCTCGAGCAGATCCGCATCCGCGTGGAGAAGGACGAGCGCATCCTCGTCACCACGCTCACGAAGAAGATGGCGGAGGAGCTCACCGACTACTTCGCCGAGGCGGGCGTGCGCGTGCGCTACCTCCACTCGGACGTCGACACGCTGCGCCGCGTCGAGCTCCTCAGCGAGCTGCGGGCCGGCGTGTACGACGTGCTCGTCGGCATCAACCTCCTCCGCGAGGGCCTCGACCTGCCGGAGGTGTCGCTCGTCGCGATCCTCGACGCCGACAAGGAGGGCTTCCTCCGCTCGTCCACGTCGCTCATCCAGACCATCGGCCGCGCGGCGCGCAACGTGTCCGGCGAGGTGCACATGTACGCCGACGTGCTCACCGACAGCATGAAGCGCGCCATCGAGGAGACCGACCGGCGCCGCGAGAAGCAGGTCGCCTACAACACGGAGCACGGCATCGACCCGACGCCGCTGCGCAAGCGCATCGCGGACATCACCGAGATCCTCGCGCGCGAGGGCGAGGACACGAAGAAGATGCTGGAGGGGCGCGGCGGCGGCAAGCGCTCGCCCACGCCGAACCTGCGGCGAGAGGGCAAGGCGGCGGCGGGGGCGAACGAGCTGGAGACGATCATCTCCGACCTCAACGACCAGATGCTGCAGGCCGCGGGCGAGCTGAAGTTCGAGCTCGCGGCGCGCCTCCGCGACGAGCTGGGCGACCTCAAGCGCGAGCTGCGCCAGATGGAGAAGGCCGGCCACCTGTCCTGATCGCGGCGGGCCCGGGGCCGGACGCCCCCCGTCCGGCCCGGCCGACCGCGGTGTCGGTGGCGACGCATACGATGGACGGGTGTCAATCTCCCCCGTCGAGTCCTCGTCCCTCCTGAGCGTCCGCGGCGCTCGCGTCCACAACCTCCGCGACGTCGACCTCGACATCCCGCGCGACTCCCTCGTCGTCTTCACGGGCCTGTCGGGGTCCGGCAAGTCGTCCCTCGCGTTCGACACGATCTTCGCCGAGGGCCAGCGCCGGTACGTCGAGTCGCTGTCCGCGTACGCGCGCCAGTTCCTCGGCCAGGTCGACCGGCCGGACGTCGACTTCATCGAGGGCCTGAGCCCCGCGGTCTCCATCGACCAGAAGTCCACGAACCGCAACCCGCGCTCCACGGTGGGCACCATCACCGAGATCTTCGACTACATGCGCCTGCTGTGGGCGCGCATCGGGGTCGCGCACTGCCCCGTGTGCGGCGAGCGCATCTCCCGCCAGACCGTGCAGCAGATCGCCGACCAGCTCATGGAGCTGGAGACCGGCACCCGGTACCAGGTCGTCAGCCCCATCGTGTCCCAGAAGAAGGGCGAGTTCGTCGACCTGTTCGCGGAGCTCGCCTCCGGCGGCTACTCGCGCGCCATCGTCGACGGCGAGCTCATCCAGCTCAGCTCGCCGCCCAAGCTCAAGAAGCAGTACAAGCACGACATCTCGGTCGTCGTCGACCGACTGGTCGCGAGCGACGACATCCTGGGCCGCCTGACGGACTCGCTCGAGACCGCGCTCCGGCTCACCGACGGCATCGTCATGATCGACTTCGTCGACGTCGAGGGCCCCGCCGGCCTCCGCACGTACTCGGAGAAGCTGTCGTGCCCGAACAACCACCCCATCCAGCTCACCGAGATCGAGCCGCGCACCTTCTCGTTCAACGCGCCCTTCGGCGCGTGCCCCGAGTGCTCGGGCCTCGGCACGCGCATGTCGGTGGACCAGGAGCTCCTCATCGGCGACGAGTCGCTGAGCATCGCCGACGGCGTCATCCTCCCGTGGACCACGCAGGGCAAGGGCCTCTTCCAGTACTACGAGAAGCTGCTCGCGGGCCTCGCGCGCGACCTCAAGTTCTCCCTCACCACTCCGTGGCGGAAGCTCTCCGAGGAGGTCCGCGAGGCGGTCCTCCGCGGCAACGACTTCGAGGTCCAGGTCAAGTGGAAGAACCGCTACGGGCGCGAGATGACGTACTCGTCGGGCTTCGAGGGCGTCATGCCGTACATCGAGCGGCAGTTCGCCCAGGCGGAGACCGACAACCAGCGGGCGCGCTGGGGCGAGTACCTGCGCGAGATCCCGTGCCCGGTGTGCGACGGCAAGCGCCTGAAGCCCGAGGTGCTGGCGGTGCTCGTGCACGGCGCGAACATCGCGGACGTCGCCGAGATGAGCCTCTCGGACGCGCAGGAGTTCATGGCGCAGCTCGAGCTCACCGACCGCGAGGCGCACATCGCCGCGCAGGTGCTCCGGGAGATCCGCGTGCGCCTCGAGTTCCTCATCGAGGTGGGGCTCAACTACCTCAACCTCGCGCGGGCGGCGGCGTCGCTCTCGGGCGGCGAGGCGCAGCGCATCCGCCTGGCCACGCAGATCGGCTCGGGTCTCACGGGCGTGCTCTACGTGCTGGACGAGCCGTCCATCGGCCTGCACCAACGCGACAACCGGCGCCTCATCGAGACGCTCGTGAAGCTGCGCGACCTCGGCAACACGCTCATCGTCGTCGAGCACGACGAGGACACCATCCGCACCGCCGACTGGATCGTCGACATCGGCCCCGGCGCCGGCGTCAACGGCGGCAAGGTCGTGCACTCGGGCTCGTACGAGGGGCTCATCGAGAACCGCGAGTCGCTCACGGGCGACTACCTGGCGGGCCGCCGCGCGATCGCGACGCCCGCGAGGCGCCGGAAGATCGACAAGAAGAGGCAGATCCAGGTCGTGGGCGCTCGCGCCAACAACCTCCAGAACGTGACCGCGACCTTCCCGCTGGGCACGCTCACGGCGGTCACGGGCGTGAGCGGATCGGGCAAGTCCTCGCTCGTGAACGACATCCTCTACCGTGTCCTCGCCAACGAGCTCAACGGCGCCCGCAAGGTGCCGGGCAAGCACTCCCGCGTCACCGGGCTCGAGAACCTCGACAAGGTCGTCCACGTCGACCAGAACCCCATCGGCCGCACGCCGCGCTCGAACCCCGCCACGTACACGGGCGTGTTCGACCGCATCCGCAACCTCTTCGCGGAGACCACCGAGGCCAAGGCCCGCGGATACCTCCCCGGCCGCTTCAGCTTCAACGTCAAGGGCGGGCGCTGCGAGGCGTGCTCGGGCGACGGCACCATCAAGATCGAGATGAACTTCCTGCCCGACGTCTACGTGGCCTGCGAGGTCTGCGGGGGAGCGCGCTACAACCGCGACACCCTGAGCGTCCACTACAAGGGCAAGAGCATCGCCGAGGTGCTCGACATGTCCATCAGCGAGGCGGCGGACTTCTTCGAGCCGATCCAGGCCATCCACCGCTTCATGAAGACGCTGATGGACGTGGGCCTCGGCTACGTTCGGCTCGGCCAGAGCGCCACGACGCTGTCCGGCGGCGAGGCGCAGCGCGTGAAGCTGTCCACCGAGCTCCAGCGGCGGTCGAACGGCCGCAGCATCTACGTGCTCGACGAGCCCACCACAGGCCTCCACTTCGAGGACGTGCGGAAGCTCCTGCTCGTGCTCAACGGGCTGGTGGACAAGGGCAACACCGTCATCGTCATCGAGCACAACCTCGACGTCATCAAGTCCGCCGACTGGCTCATCGACATGGGGCCGGAGGGCGGCGCGGGCGGCGGCACGGTGCTCGCCACCGGCACGCCCGAGCACCTGGCCACCGTGCCGGAGAGCTACACGGGCGGCTTCCTCAAGGAGGTCCTCGACGCCGAGGCCGAGGCGGCGGCGGTCGCGTCCCAGCGTGCGCGCGAGGAGCGCGCGGCCGGCTGATGGCCCGCACCGACACCGTCGGCTACCGTCCGGCGGCGGAGGAGATCCCCACGTCGCCGGGCGTGTACCGCTTCCGCGACGCGGCGGACCGCGTCCTCTACGTGGGCAAGGCCAACAACCTCCGCGCCCGGCTCGCCAACTACTTCGCCCCCTTGGAGAGCCTGCACGAGCGCACCCGGCGCATGGTCACGTCGGCGGCCGGCGTCGAGTGGACCGTGGTCGGCAGCGAGTTCGAGGCGCTGCAGCTCGAGTTCACCTGGATCAAGGAGTTCGACCCGCCCTTCAACGTCAAGTTCCGGGACGACAAGTCGTACCCGTACCTCGCCGTCACCCTGGGGGAGGAGCACCCCCGGGTCATGGTCACCCGCAACCGGAAGATCCGCGGCGCCAAGTACTTCGGCCCGTACACGAAGGTATGGGCCATCCGCGAGACGGTGGACCACCTGCTGAAGGTCTTCCCGATGCGGTCCTGCTCGGAGAGCACGTTCAAGCGCGCGCGGCAGACGAACCGGCCGTGCCTCCTCGGCGACATCGGCCGGTGCGCCGCGCCGTGCGTCGGCCGCGTCTCGCAGGAGGAGCACCGAGAGATCGCGGACGACTTCGTGAGCTTCATGGCCGGCAACGACTCGAAGTACGTGGGCCAGCTCACGCAGCGCATGAAGGACGCCGCGGCGGAGATGGACTACGAGGCGGCCGCCCGCCACCGGGACGACATCGGCGCGCTCGAGGCCGCCCTCTCCAAGACCGCCGTCGTGTTCGACGACCGGGTGGACGCGGACGTCTTCGGCATCGCCGCCGACGAGCTGGCCGCGGCCGTGCAGCAGTTCATGGTCCGCGGAGGCCGCATCCGGGGCACGCGCACGTGGGTCGTCGACAAGGAGCTCGACATCGGCATCGGCGAGCTCGTCGAGACCGTGCTGCACAACGCCTACGAGGACGAGGCGCACCCGCCGCGCGAGGTGCTCGTCCCCGAGCTGCCCGCCGACGCCGCCGAGCTCGAGCTCTGGCTCAGCCAGCGGCGCGCCGCGGGGGAGGACGACGGCACCGTGCGCCGCGGTCGCCCGAGCTCCTGGCAGGTCGACCTCCGCGTCGCCCAGCGCGGGGACAAGGCCGCGCTCGCGCACACCGCGGCCACGAACGCGCAGAACGCGCTCATGCTCTACAAGACGCGCCGTAGCTCCGACTTCACCACCCGGTCGAAGGCCCTCGCCGACATCCAGGAGGCGCTCGGCATGCCCGACGCCCCGCTGCGCATGGAGTGCTACGACGTCTCGCACCTGAGCGGCACCAACATCGTCGCGTCCATGGTCGTCTTCGAGGACGGCCTGCCCCGCAAGGACCAGTACCGCCGCTTCAACATCGCCGACTCCACGGACGACACCGAGTCGATCCACCAGGTCATCACGCGCCGGCTCGCCTACCTCGGCAAGGAGGCGGAGGTTCCGGCCGACGCCGCGCCGCCGGAGCTCGGCGATGCGCCGCCCGTGAACAAGTTCTCCTACAGCCCCAACCTGCTCATCGTCGACGGGGGACAGCCGCAGGTGGCCGCGGCGCAGCGGGCGCTCGAGGAGTCGGGCGTGACGGGGATCCAGCTCGCGGGCATCGCGAAGCGCCTCGAGGAGATCTGGCTGCCGGACTCCGACTACCCCATCATCCTGCCGCGCAACAGCGACGCCCTCTTCCTCATCCAGCGCATCCGCGACGAGGCCCACCGGTTCGCCATCACGCACCAGCGGGCCCGCCGGAAGCGCGACATCACGTCGGTGCTCAACGAGATCCCGGGGCTCGGGCCGTCGCGCGTGCAGCGGCTGCTGCAGCAGTTCGGCTCCGTCGCCGAGCTGAAGCAGGCCGAGGTCGAGGAGATCGCGGCCGTCCGCACCATCGGGCCGACGCTGGCGCAGGCCGTCTACGAGCGGCTCCGCTCGTGACCCGCGCCCGGTCGGGCGTCACGGGTCGCGCCTAGACTGGATCCATCGACCGGCGCGACGAGAGGTGCATGCCCGCATGAGCGTGGAGATCCCCCAGCAGGACGTCATGATCGTGACGGGGATGTCCGGCGCGGGCCGCTCCACCGTCGGCAACGCGTTGGAGGACCTCGGCTGGTACGTGGTCGACAACCTCCCGCCGCAGATGCTCAAGCCGCTCGTCGAGCTGGCCGGCCGCGCTGGCACCTCGCTGCCGAAGATCGCGGCCGTGGTCGACGTCCGCGGCGGCGACTTCTTCTCCGAGCTGCGGGACATCCTGCAGACGTTCGGCACCGGCCCGCGCCTGCGCGTGCTGTTCCTCGAGGCCACGGACGCGGCCCTCGTGCGGCGCTTCGAGCAGGTCCGCCGCCCCCATCCGCTCCAGGGCAACGGCACGCTGCTCGACGGCATCGCGGCGGAGCGGGCGCGCATGATCGAGATCCGCGAGGCCAGCGACCTCGTCATCGACACCTCCGAGCTCAACATCCACCAGCTCGCCACCGCCATCACCGAGCAGTTCAGCGGGGCGGACGACGCGGGCGTGCGCGTCACCGTCATGAGCTTCGGCTTCAAGTACGGCACCCCCGCGGACGCGGACATGGTGGCCGACATGCGCTTCCTCCCCAACCCGTTCTGGACCCCGGAGCTCCGTCCGCTCACCGGTCGCGACAAGGCCGTCAGCGACTACGTGCTCGGCCAGGAGGGCGCCGAGGAGTTCGTCCACGCGTACGCCCGGGCGCTCTCCCCGGTGCTCGCCGGGTACCAGCGGGAGAACAAGAGACACGCTACGATCGCTATCGGCTGTACCGGCGGCAAGCACCGCTCGGTGGCCGTCGCCGAGGAGCTCTCCAGCCTCCTCCGCGCCCTTCCCGGCGTCGCTGTCAGCACCAAGCACCGCGACCTCGGCCGGGAGTAGGGCACCCATCTCATCAAGGGAGTAAGCATTTGCCTCTGACCTCGGACGTCAAGGAAGAACTGTCACGCGTCGAGGTCAGCAAGACCACGGTGAGGGCGGCCGAGCTGGCCACCATCCTGCGCTTCTCCGGCGGGCTGCACCTCATCTCGAACCGCATCGCGGTCGAGTCCGAGCTCGACACCCCGCTGCTCGCGCGTCGCGTGCGCAAGGACCTCGCCGAGCTCTACGGCGTCCGCAGCGACATCTCCGTCATCCCCGCGTCCGGCATGCGCCGCGCCACGCACTACCTGGTCCGCGTGATGGAGGGGGGCGAGACGCTCGCCCGCCAGACCGGCCTGCTCGACGCGCGCCGCCGCCCCATCCGCGGCCTGCCCAACCGCCTCACCACGGGCTCCCGCGAGGAGATCGCGGCCGTCTGGCGGGGCGCGTTCCTCGCGGCAGGCACCCTCACGGATCCCGGCCGCTCGGCCGCGCTCGAGGTCACCTGCCCCGGCAACGAGGCCGCCATGGCGCTCGTCGGCGCCGCGGGCCGCCTCGACGTCAGCGCCAAGGCGCGTGAGGTCCGCGGCGTCCACCGCGTCGTCATCCGCGACGGCGACGCCATCGGCCAGATGCTGCGCGTCATGGGCGCGCAGGGCACGGTCGTCAACTGGGAGGAGATGCGCCAGCGCCGAGAGGTGCGGGCCACCGCCAACCGCCTCGTCAACTTCGACGACGCCAACCTCCGCCGCTCCGCCCAGGCCGCCGTCGCCGCGTGCGCGCGGGTGGAGCGGGCCATGGAGATCCTCGGACCGGACATCCCCGAGCACCTCAAGTACGCGGGCGACCTGCGCCTGCGCTTCCGCGACTCCAGCCTCGACGAGCTGGGCCACCACGCGGACCCGCCGATGACGAAGGACGCCGTCGCCGGCCGCATCCGGCGCCTGCTCGCCATGGCCGACAAGAAGGCCGTCGACGAGGGCCTGCCCGGCACCGACGCGAACCTCCCGGCCGACCTCGACGACGTCTGATCCGCGATGCGTCCGTCGGTGCCGCACGCACCGAGGCGGGCGACGATCCGCTGGGCGCCGGGCGTCATCCGGCCAGGTGGCGCGGAGGGCCGCCGGACTAGACTCGATCCGTCACCCACCCCCGGCCTCTGGCCGGGAGCCCCCGGGCAATGAAGAGGAGATACACCTATGGCTGACTACACTCTCGTCGACCTCCCGTACGACTACTCGGCCCTCGAGCCGAGCATCAGCGGCCGCATCATGGAGCTGCACCACGACAAGCACCACAAGACGTACGTCGACGGCGCCAACACCGCCCTCGTCAAGCTGCAGGAGGCGCGCGACGCCGGCGACCTGACCTTCGTCAACAAGCTGCAGAAGGACCTCGCGTTCAACCTCGCGGGCCACGTCAACCACACGGTCTTCTGGAACAACCTCAGCCCCGACGGCGGCGACAAGCCCACCGGCGAGCTCGCCGCGGCCATCGACGAGTTCTTCGGCTCGTACGACAAGTTCCAGGCGCACTTCACCGCCTCGGCCCTCGGCATCCAGGGGTCCGGCTGGAGCATCCTCGCGTGGGACTCGCTCGGCCAGAAGCTCATCATCGAGCAGCTGTACGACCACCAGGGCAACCTCGCCGCGGCGACCGTGCCGATCCTGCTGCTCGACATGTGGGAGCACGCCTTCTACCTCGACTACGTCAACGTCAAGGCCGACTATGTGAAGGCGTTCTGGAACATCGTCAACTGGGCCGACGTGCAGGCGCGCTTCGACGCCGCCCGCACGAAGACGCAGGGCCTCTTCCTGCTCTCGTAGCCGCATCCGCGGGCGGCCGGTGGGGAGACCCCGGCCGCCTGCGGATCCGCACGGCAGGACTCCCGCGCACCCCGAACCTCCACCACCCACCGCCGCCCCCGAGCGCGCAGAACATCAGGAGAACACGTGACCGTCAAGATCGGCATCAACGGCTTCGGCCGCATCGGCCGCAACTACTTCCGCGCCGCGCTCGCCAAGGGCAGCGACATCGAGATCGTCGCGGTGAACGACCTCACCGACAACAAGGCGCTCGCGCACCTGCTCAAGTACGACTCCATCACCGGCCGCCTCGACGCCACGGTCGAGCTCGACGGCGACAACATCATCGTGAACGGCAAGGCCATCCGGGTGCTCGAGGAGCGCGACCCCGCGAACCTCCCCTGGGGCGAGCTCGGCGTCGAGATCGTCATCGAGTCCACCGGCCGCTTCACGAAGGCGGAGGACGCGCGCAAGCACATCACCGCCGGCGCCAGGAAGGTCCTCGTCTCCGCGCCCGCCACGGGCGACAACGTCGTGACCCTGGTCCTCGGCGTCAACGAGGGCACCTATGACCCCGCCACGCACGACGTCATCTCCAACGCGTCGTGCACCACCAACTGCCTCGCGCCCCTCGCCAAGGTCTTCCTCGACGAGTTCGGCATCGAGCGCGGCCTCATGACGACGGTCCACGCCTACACGGCCGACCAGAACCTGCAGGACGGCCCGCACAGCGACCTCCGCCGCGCCCGCGCCGCCGCCGTCAACATCATCCCGACGTCGACGGGTGCCGCGAAGGCGCTCGGCCTCGTCATCCCCGAGCTCGTCGGCAAGCTCGACGGCTACGCGCTCCGCGTGCCCGTGCCCACCGGCTCGATCACCGACCTCACCATCGAGACCTCGGCGAACGTCACCGTCGAGCAGGTCAACGCGGCCTACGAGGCGGCGGCCGAGGGTCCCCTCAAGGGCATCCTCAAGTACACCGAGGACCCCATCGTCTCGAGCGACATCGTCAACGACCCGCACTCCTCGATCTTCGACGCCGGCCTCACCAAGGTCATCGGCAACCAGGTCAAGGTCGCGTCGTGGTACGACAACGAGTGGGGCTACTCCAACCGCCTCGTCGACCTCACCGAGTACGTCGCCGACCGCCTGTAACCGGCCGTGGCACTCCGCACCATCGATTCCCTCGGGGATCTCCGGGGCCGCCGCGTCATCGTGCGCTGCGACCTCAACGTCCCCCTCACGGGCGGGGTGATCGGCGACGACGGCCGCATCCGCGCCTCGCTGGCGACCCTCACGGGTCTCCGCGAGGCCGGTGCCCGCGTCGTCGTGATCTCCCACCTCGGCCGCCCCGACGGCACGCCGGATGGGCAGTACAGCCTGCGTCCCGTCGCGGCCCGCCTCGGCGAGCTGCTCGGCGCGGACGTCGCGTTCGCGAGCGACACCGTGGGCGAGTCCGCCCGCGCGGCCGTCGACGCCCTCGGGGACGGCGACGTCGTCGTGCTCGAGAACCTCCGCTTCCACGCGGAGGAGACCAGCAAGGACGAGGCCGTCCGCCGCGGCTTCGCGGAGTCGCTCGCCGAGCTCGGGGACGCGTTCGTGTCCGACGGCTTCGGCGTCGTCCACCGCAAGCAGGCGAGCGTCTTCGAGCTCGCGTCGGCGCTCCCCAGCGCCGCCGGCTCGCTCATCGCGAGCGAGCTCGAGGTCCTCGACCGCCTGACGGAGAACCCGGAGCGGCCGTACACGGTCGTGCTCGGCGGATCCAAGGTGTCCGACAAGCTCGGCGTGATCGGCCACCTGCTGCCGCGCGTCGACTCGCTGCTCATCGGCGGCGGGATGCTCTTCACCTTCCTCAAGGCCCAGGGCCACGAGGTCGGCGCGAGCCTCCTCGAGGAGGACCAGCTCGAGACGGTCAAGGGCTACCTGGCCGAGGCGGAGGAGCGCGGCGTGAAGATCGTGCTCCCGACCGACGTGGTCGTCGCCGACGGGTTCTCCGCCGACGCGGCCCACGAGGTCACGCGCGCCGACGCCATCGAGGGGACGCCCGCGGGCGCGAAGGGCCTCGGGCTCGACGTCGGCCCCGAGACCGCCGACGCGTTCGCGACGATCATCCGCGGTTCCACGACGGTGTTCTGGAACGGCCCCATGGGCGTCTTCGAGCTGGAGCCGTTCGCGGCGGGCACGAGGACGGTCGCCGACGCGCTCACCCGCGTCGAGGGGCTCTCCGTGGTCGGCGGCGGCGACAGCGCCGCGGCCGTCCGCGCGCTCGGATTCGATGATGACCGCTTCGGTCACATCTCGACGGGAGGCGGCGCGAGCCTCGAGTTCCTCGAGGGGAAGCGCCTGCCGGGACTGGAGGTCCTCGGATGGCAGTGACCGATCGCCCGCAGGGGCGCACGCCCCTCATCGCGGGCAACTGGAAGATGAACCTGGACCACCTCCAGGCCATCGCCTTCGTGCAGAAGCTCGCGTGGAGCCTCAAGGACGCGAAGCACGACTACGCGGAGGCGGAGGTCGCGGTGTTCCCGCCGGCCACCGACATCCGCAGCGTGCAGACGCTCGTGTCGGCCGACAAGCTCGAGCTGGCCTACGGCGCGCAGGACGTGTCCGAGCATCAGTCGGGCGCGTACACGGGGGAGATCTCCGCGGCGTTCCTGGCGCAGCTCGCCTGCCGCTACGTCATCGTGGGCCACTCCGAGCGGCGCACGCTGCACGGCGAGACCGACGAGCAGGTGGCCGCCAAGTCCGCTGCCGCCGTGAAGCACGGCATCGTGCCGGTGATCTGCGTGGGCGAGACCGCAGCCGACCTCGAGGAGCACGGCGCCAGCGCCGTCCCCGTGGCCCAGCTGCGCGTCGCGTTCCAGGGCCTGCCGAAGGGCGCCGTCGTCGTCGTCGCCTACGAGCCGGTCTGGGCCATCGGGTCCGGCCAGGCCGCGACGCCGGAGCAGGCGCAGCAGGTTGCGGCGCCGCTCCGCGCCGTCGTCGCCGAGCTGCTGGGCGACGACGCGGCGAGGGCCACGCGCATCCTCTACGGCGGCTCGGTCAAGTCCGGCAACATCGCGGGCTTCCTCCGCGAGCCGGACGTCGACGGAGCCCTCGTCGGGGGAGCCAGTCTCGACGTGCAGGAGTTCTCCGCGATCGCGCGGTTCCGCTCGCACGTCGGCGTCTGACCCGCATCATCCCTCGAGCCGCTCGCGTCCGTCCGGGCGCGGGCGGCTCGTCGCACTCAGCCGCCCGCTATGATCGTCTATGGCCCATCGGCCGTTCACCGGTCGGACTCGGCCACAGCACCGCACCCGAAAGGCCGCACGTGGAAATCCTTCAGGTAGTCCTGCAGGTGGTTCTGGGAATCACCAGCCTCCTGCTGACCATGCTCATCCTCCTGCACAAGGGGCGGGGCGGCGGTCTGTCCGACATGTTCGGGGGCGGCACCACGTCGAGCCTCGGCTCGTCCGGCGTGGCCGAGCGGAACCTTAACCGCATCACCGTCATCCTCGGCCTCGTCTGGGTCACGTGCATCGTGGTCCTGGGGCTCATCACCAAGTTCGACACCGGATTGTAGGGAGCAGCCACATGGCATCAGGAGGAAACGCCATCCGCGGTTCGCGCGTCGGCGCGGGCCCCATGGGCGAGCAGGACCGCGGCTTCCACGCGGAGCGCATCTCGATCTCGTACTGGGACGCCCTCGGCAACGAGACCGTCCGTCACTTCGCGGCGAACCTGCCCGAGGAGGAGATCCCCGTCACGATCGACTCGCCGCAGTCGGGGCTCCCCGCCGGGCGCGACAAGGCGAACCCGCCGTCGGTCGCCAAGCTCGAGCCGTACAAGACGCACCTCGCGTACGTGAAGGAGCGTCGCAGCGAGGAGGAGGCGAGCCAGCTCCTCGAGGAGGCGCTCGACCAGCTCCGCGCCCGCCGCGGCACGGTGAAGGCCACCAAGTAGGTCTCCTACGGCACCGAGCACTGCGAACGCCCCCGACCTGAGGTCGGGGGCGTTCTGCATGTCCGCCCGCTCCGGGTGGAGCGGCTCGCTCCGGAAGGCGTCCCGCGAAGACGACGAAGGGCGGGTCCCGGAGGACCCGCCCTTGGTGTGTCGAGCGCCGGTCGGCACCGGCGCCGGCGTCAGTACGAGGAGAGCCTGAGGTTCTCCGGCACGTCCGCCGCGGCCTCGCGGTCGATGAAGAACACCGTGCGCTTGCGGCCCTTGATGCCCGCGACGGGCACCTCGATCCGGTCGGCACCCGCGAGCGCGAGGCCCAGGGCGAAGGCCTTGTCGGGACCGGCGAGCACCATCCAGATGCGCAGCGACGAGTTGAGCACCGGCAGGGTGAGCGAGATGCGCTCCGCCGGCGGCTTCGGGGAGTTGCGCACCGGGATGACCGCTGCGTCCATGGTGCGGATGCCCTCGCTGTCCGGGAAGAGCGACGCGACGTGGCCGTCCGGCCCCACACCCAGGAACGTGATGTCGAACCGGGGGAGCGAGGTGTCGCCGTTCGCGTGCGCGGCGAGCTCCGCCGTGTACGCCGCGACGGCCTCGTCGAGGCTCAGACCCGCGTCGCTGGCGCCCATGGCGTGGACGTTCTCCGCGGGCAGGTCGATGTGGTCGAGCAGCGCCGCACGCACCGTGGTGTCGTTGCGCTCGGGGTCGCCCTGGGGCAGCCACCGCTCGTCCCCGAACCAGAAGTGGACGCGGGTCCAGTCGACGCTGTCGCGCGCCGCCGACTCGTTGACGGCCGCGAGGATGCTCGGGCCGACCGTCCCCCCGGTGAGGACGACGTTGGCCGTCTCCTCCTCATCCAGGATGTCGACGAGCTTCGTGAGGAAGCGCGCGGCGACGGAGCCGGTCATGGCCTTCTTGTCGGGGTGCACGAGCACCCTGCGGTCGTTCGTCATCGGTCTCCCGAGTCCTTCCGTGCGGTGGTGGACGCGGTGATGTACCCCTGGCCCGCGGTCGACCGCTCGAGGCCGTGACGGATCACGTCGCCGTAGAGCGCGTCGGGGTCGAGGCGCCGCAGCTCCTCGGCCAGGCAGTCGCGGAGGCTCCGGCGGGGGAGGCTCACATCGTGCGTCGGCTGGTTCGGCTGCTTGAGCGTCGCCACGTTGGCGATGGGCCGGTCGAGGTCGATGACCCCGGACGCGCGGTGGAGCCGCACGCCGTGGATCCCGCTCGAGCCGGTGGCCCGGGTGGTGACCTCGTGCAGCACCGGCACCTGCAGCTGCAGCCCGAGCCATGCGGCGAGCAGCACGGTGGAGGGAGAGTCGGCGGCGCCGGACACCTCCACCTGCGTGACGGGTTCGTACGGCGGCTGGTCGAGCACCGCGGCGAGCAGCGCACGCCAGAGCGTGAGGCGCGTCCAGGCGAAGTCGGTGTCGCCGGGGGCGTACGTCGCGGCCAGGTGCTGCAGGGCCACGCGCGGGTTGCTGCTCGTGGACGAGTCCGTGATGCGGCGCTGCGCGATGCGGCCGAGCGGCGACTGGCTGACGACCGCGGGGGCGTCGTGCGGCCACCAGGCGACGACGGGCGCATCGGGGAGGAGGAGGCCCGTGACCAGGCTCTCCTCGTCCTCGGCGGCCGCGCCGTAGACGCGGAGCACGACGACCTCGCTCGCGCCGGCGTCGCCGCCCACGCGGATCTCGGCGTCGACGCGCGCCTTCTCCGTGGTGGTCTCCGCGGCGGCACCGCGCTCGGTGGAGATCACGATGACGCGCATGGGGTGCTCGCGCGACGCGTCGTTGGCGGCCTCGATGGCCTCCTCCTCGCTGCCGAGCGAGGTGGAGATCACGAGCGTCAGGACACGGCCGAGGGCGACGGCGCCGCCCTCCTCGCGGATCTTGACGAGCGCCTTCGAGATCTTGGCGGTGGTGGTGTTCGGCAGATCGACTCTCATGGCCGCCTCCAGGTCCGTCCGTCGCGGGCGAGGAGCTCGTCGGCCGAGGCCGGCCCCCAGGTGCCCGGACGGTACTGCTCGGGCTGGCCCTGCGTGCGCCAGAATTCTTCGATGGGGTCCAGGATCTTCCAGCTCAGCTCGACCTCCTGGTGGCGGGGGAAGAGCGGCGGGTCGCCGAGCAGCACGTCGAGGATGAGCCGCTCGTACGCTTCCGGGCTCGCCTCCGTGAAGGCGTGGCCGTAGCCGAAGTCCATGGTGACGTCGCGCACCTGCATCCCCGCGCCCGGCACCTTCGAGCCGAAGCGGATGGTGACGCCCTCGTCGGGCTGCACCCGGATGACGAGCGCGTTCTGGCCGAGGGCCGACGTCTGGTCCTCCGCGAACAGGTTCTGCGGAGCGCGCTTGAACACGACCGCGATCTCCGTCACGCGGCGACCGAGGCGCTTGCCCGCCCGCAGGTAGAACGGCACGCCCGACCAGCGGCGCGTGTTGATGTCGAGGCGCATGGCCGCGTAGGTCTCGGTCAGGGACTCGGGGTCCATGCCGTCCTCGTCGAGGAAGCCCACGACCTCCTCGCCGCCCTGCCACCCGCCGGCGTACTGCCCGCGCGCCGTGGCGGTGGACAGGTCCTTCGGCAGGCGCACCGCGGACAGCACCTTCTCCTTCTCGTCCCGGAGGCTCGACGCGTCGAACGCGACGGGCTCCTCCATGGCCGTGAGGGCGAGGAGCTGCAGGAGGTGGTTCTGGATCACGTCGCGGGCCGCGCCGATGCCGTCGTAGTAGCCGGCACGGCCGCCCACGCCGATGTCCTCGGCCATGGTGATCTGCACGTGGTCCACGTAGTTGGCGTTCCACAGGGGCTCGTAGAGCTGGTTCGCGAAGCGCAGCGCCAGGATGTTCTGGACCGTCTCCTTGCCGAGATAGTGGTCGATGCGGAACACCGAGTCCGGCGGGAAGACCGACTCGACGACGGCGTTGAGCTCGCGGGCCGTCTTGAGGTCGCTCCCGAAGGGCTTCTCGATGACGACGCGGCGCCAGTGGCCCTCCTTCTGGTCCGCGAGACCCGATCGGCGGAGCTGCTCGGTGACCAGCGGGAAGGACTTCGGCGGGATCGACAGGTAGAACGCGTGGTTCCCCATCGTGCCCCGCTCGCGGTCGAGCTCCTCCGTGATGTCCTTCAGCGTCTGGAACGCCTCGTCGTCGTCGAAGGTGCCCTGCACGAAGCGGATGCCCTGCGCCAGCTGGCGCCAGACGTCCTCGTCGAACTTGGTGCGCGAGTACTGCTTGACGGCCTCGTACACGACCTGCTCGAAGTCCTGGTCCTCCCAGTCCCTCCGGGCGAAGCCGATGAGCGCGAAGCCGGGGGGCAGGAGCCCCCGGTTGGCGAGGTCGTAGACGGCCGGCATCAGCTTCTTGCGCGACAGGTCACCCGTCACGCCGAAGATGATGAGGCTGCTCGGCCCCGCGATGCGGTTCAGCCGTCGATCCGACGGGATCCGCAGTGGATTGAATTCCGGGGTGATATCCACCGGCGACATGTAACTCCTCGATCTGCCGGACGGATCCGGCGATGCGGTCATTCGAGCGTCGAGAGCAGGGCCCGGGCGTCCGTGGTGGGGTCGGTCAGGTTCAGTCGCAGGACGGGACGGCCGTGCTCGGCGAGCACGGTGGCGTCGCCGGCGGCCTGCGCCTGGATGAGCTGCCCGAAGGTGAAGGGGCGGTCGGGGATCTCGAGATCCTCGGCCGCGTCCGCGGTGATCTGCAGGAACACGCCGACGGGGGTGCCGCCCTTGTGGAACTGCCCCGTGGAGTGGAGGAAGCGCGGGCCCCAGCCGAACGTGACGGGACGGCCGACCTTGCGGGCGACGGCGTCGCGGAGGCGCTCGAGCTCGGGGAGCGCGAGGCGGTCGACGAATGCCTGCACGGCGACGTAGCCCGTGGGGCCGACCTGCGCGAGCAGGGCGTCGATGGCGGAGGAGACGTCGGTCGCGCCCTCGGTGACCTCGCTCGTGCCGCGCACCTCGATGCCGTCCGTCGTGACGACGGGGGCCTCGGGCGCGGGACGGTCGTCGAGCAGGCCGCGCGCGGCGACCTTGGCGGCCTCCACGTCGGGCTGGTCGAAGGGGTTGATCTCCAGCAGGCGGCCCGCGACGGCGACGGCGTACTCCCACGTGAGGATCTGCGCGCCGAGCGTGCCGCTGATGACGATCTCGCCGTCGGCCGCGTCGTGCGCGTCGACGTCGGCGACGAGCCGCGCGATCTGCAGGTCGGCGAGCCCGAGGCCCAGCTCGGGGGCGTCGGTCGGCAGCACGACGGGCAGGAGGCCCGTGCCGAGCTTGCCGGTGGACTCCGCGATGAGCTGCTCGACCCAGTCGCCGAAGCCCACGATGTGCGTGCCGTCGGAGACGATGCCGAGCTTGTCCTTGAGCGGCGAGGTGCCGGCGATCGCGGCGCCGAGCACGAGGCCCGGGTTCGAGACGTCGTCGACGGCGAGCTGCGCGGAGGCTGCCTCCGCCTCGTCGAGCAGGCCGCCGATGTCGGCGCCGGCGAGGCCGGACGGCACGAGGCCGAACGCGGTCAGCGCGCTGTAGCGGCCGCCCACGTCGGGGTCGGCGTTGAAGACGCGGTACCCGTCGGCGCGGGCCGACTCGTCGAGCGGGGAGCCCGGGTCGGTCACGATGACGATGCGCGCGGTCGGGTCGATGCCGGCCTCGCGGAACGACTTCTCGTACACGCGCTTCTGGCTGTCCGTCTCGAGCGTGGAGCCGGACTTGGAGGAGATGACGACGGCCGTCGTGGCGAGGCGGTCGGCGAGCGCGGCGAGCACCTGGCCCGGGTCGGTCGAGTCGAGGACCGTGAGCTCGACGCCCGCGGTGCGCGTGATGACCTCGGGCGCGAGCGAGGATCCGCCCATGCCCCCGAGGACGATGTGGTCGACGCCCTGGCCGCGGAGCTCCTCGCGGAGCGCGGTGATCTCGGCGACGAGGGGACGCGAGACGGAGACCGCCTGGGTCCAGCCGAGGCGCTTGGTGGCCTCGGACTCGGCGTCGGGGCCCCAGAGGGTTCCGTCGAGCCCCGTGATGCCGGACGCGACGTGCGCCTCGACGAGCGCGGGCACGTGGGTCTCGACGGCCGTGGCCGCCGCGCCGCTCAGCGCGATGCGGACGCTCACTTGGCGCCGTCCAGGGCGGTCGTGACGGTCTCGATGAGCTCGCTCCACGACACCTTGAACTTCTCGACGCCCTCCTTCTCGAGGAGCTCGGTGACCTCCTTGTAGGAGATGCCCAGCGCGTCGACCTGGTTGAGGACCTCGTTCGCGGCGTCGTAGGAGCCCGTGATCGTGTCGCCCTCGATGACGCCGTGGTCGAACGTGGCGTCGAGCGTCTTCTCCGGCATCGTGTTGACGACGTCCGCGGCCACGAGCTGCGTCACGTAGAGGGTGTCGGGCAGGTCAGGGCTCTTGACGCCCGTCGACGCCCAGAGGGGGCGCTGCTTGTTGGCGCCGGCGCCGAGGAGGCCCTGGGCCCGCTCGGACGCGAAGGACTGCTCGAAGGCCTGGTAGGCGAGCTGCGCGTTGGCGACGCCGGCCTTGCTCTTGAGCGCGGCGGCCTCGTCGGTGCCGACCGCGTTGAGGCGCTTGTCGATCTCGGTGTCGACGCGCGACACGAAGAAGGAGGCGACCGAGTGGATGGTCGACAGGTCGATGCCCGCCGCCTTGGCCTTCTCGAGGCCGGTGAGGTACGCGTTGATGACCTCGCGGTAGCGCTCGAGCGAGAAGATCAGGGTCACGTTGACGCTGATGCCGGCGCCGATGACCTCGGTGATCGCCTCGAGGCCCTCGCGGGTCGCGGGGATCTTGATCATGACGTTCGGCTCGGCGATCTTGTCCCAGAGCTTGTGGGCCTCGTCGATGGTCGCCTGCGTGTCGTTGGCGAAGTCGGGGGAGACCTCGATGGAGACGCGGCCGTCGAAGCCGGCGGTGCGGTCGTAGACCGGGCGGAAGATGCGCGCGGCCTCGCCGACGTCGCGGGTGGTGATCTCGAAGACCGCGCGGTCGACGTCGGCTCCGTCGGCCGCGAGCTCGCGGACCTGGGCGTCGTACGCCTCGCCCTTGGCGAGCGCCGACGCGAAGATGGTGGGGTTCGTCGTGATGCCGACGACGTCGCGCTCGGCGATCACCTTCTCGATGCCCTTGGCATCGATGCGCTCGCGGGACAGGTCGTCGAGCCAGATGCTGACGCCCGCGGCGGAGAGCTGCGCGGTGGGGGAAGTGGTGTCGGTCATGTTGCCTTCTTCTCGCTGGTTGTGAGGTTCGGGGGAGGGGCGCACGCGTGCGCCCCTCCGGGTGCCCGACCGGACCGCCTTCGCAGGCGTGCCGGTCAGGGCGGGCCGGCGGGGAGCGGAGCAGCTCGGCCGCCCCGCTCCTCGTCAGCTTCTAGAGGGAGGCGATGGACTCCTTGGCCGCCTTCACGACGGCCTCCGTGGTGATGCCGAACTCGCGGTACAGGACCTCGTACTCGGCGCTGGCGCCGAAGTGCTCGATCGAGATGCTGCGGCCGTGGTGCCCGACGTACTGCTTCCAGGAGAGCGAGATGCCCGCCTCGACGGAGACGCGCGCGGCGACCGCCTCGGGGAGCACGTGCTCCTTGTACGCGGCGTCCTGCTCCTCGAACCACTCGAGGCTCGGGGCGCTGACGACGCGGGCCTGGACGCCGTCCGCGGCGAGGGCCTCGCGGGCCTCGATGGCGAACTGGACCTCGGAGCCCGTGGCGATCAGGATCACGTCGGGCGTGCCCTCGGTGTCGGCCAGGATGTACGCGCCCTTGGACACGCCGGCGGCCGAGGCGAACTCGGTGGCCGTCGCGTCGCCCGCGCCGCGCTCCAGGACCGGGAGGTTCTGGCGCGAGAGCGCCAGGCCCGCGGGGCCCATGCGACGCGTGAGGATCGTCTTCCACGCCTGCGCGGTCTCGTTGGCGTCCGCGGGGCGGATGACGTCGAGGCCCGGGATGGTGCGGAGGCTGGCGAGCTGCTCCACCGGCTGGTGCGTCGGGCCGTCGCCGCCGAGGGCGACGGAGTCGTGCGTCCAGACGAAGATCGACGGCGCCTTCATGAGCGCGGCGAGACGGACCGCCGGGCGCATGTAGTCGCTGAAGATGAGGAACGTGCCGCCGAAGGGGCGCGTGTTGCCGTGCAGGACGATGCCGTTGAGGATCGCGCCCATGGCGTGCTCGCGGATGCCGAAGTGGAGGACGCGGCCGTACGGGTCGCCCTTCCACATGTCGGTGGAGCGCTCGGCGGGGACGAAGGACGGCGCCGACTCGATGGTCGTGTTGTTCGACTCGGCGAGGTCAGCGGAGCCGCCCCACAGCTCGGGCATGACCTCGGCGATGGCGTTGATGACCTTGCCGGACGCGGCGCGCGTCGAGACGTCCTTGCCCGCGGGGAACACGGGGAGCGCCTCGTCGAGGCCCTCCGGGGCGTCGCCGGCGAGGACGCGGTCGAGCAGCGTCTTGCGCTCGGGGTTCGCCTCGGCCCACGCGGCGAGCTTCTCGTCCCACTCGCGGTGCTGCTGCTGGCCGCGCTCGACGGCCTGGCGGGTGTGCTCGAGGACGCCGTCCGGCACCTCGAAGCTCTTCTCGGGGTCGAAGCCGACGATCTGCTTGACGGCCGCGAGCTCCTCGGCGCCGAGCGCCGAGCCGTGGATCTTGCCCGAGTTCTGCTTCTTCGGGGAGGGCCAGCCGATGATCGTCTTGAGGATGATGAGCGACGGCTTGCGCGTCTCGGCCTTGGCGGCCTCGACGGCGTCGAACAGCTCCTGCACGTCCTCGACGTACTCGCCGGTCTTCTTCCAGTCGACGTGCTGCACGTGCCAGCCGTAGGCCTCGTAGCGCGCGGCGACGTCCTCGGTGAAGGCGATGTCGGTGTCGTCCTCGATCGAGATCTGGTTGCTGTCGTAGATCGCGATGAGGTTGCCGAGCTCCTGGTGCCCCGCGAGGGAGGAGGCCTCGGAGGTGATGCCCTCCTGCATGTCGCCGTCGCCGGCGATCACGTACACGAAGTGGTCGAAGGGGCTCTCGCCCGCGGGCGTCTCCGGGTCGAACAGGCCGCGCTCGTAGCGGGCGGCGTAGGCGAAGCCGACGGAGGAGGCGAGGCCCTGGCCGAGGGGGCCGGTGGTGATCTCGACGCCGTCGGTGTGGCCGTACTCGGGGTGACCCGGGGTCTTGGAGTCCCACGTGCGGAGGGCCTGGAGGTCCTCGATCTCGAGGCCGTAGCCGCCGAGGAAGAACTGCGTGTACTGCGTGAGCGAGCTGTGGCCCACCGAGAGGATGAACCGGTCGCGACCGATCCAGGTGCTGTCGGACGGGTCGCGGCGCATGACCTTCTGGAACAGGAGGTAGGCCGCCGGGGCCAGGCTCATGGCGGTGCCGGGGTGACCGTTTCCGACCTTCTCCACCGCGTCCGCGGCGAGGATCCGTGCGGTGTCGACCGCCTTGCTGTCGATGGGGTCCCATTGCAATGCTGCCACTTGGTTCTAGCCCTTCTGAAGATGGGGGAGGCCCAGCCGGACCGCCTATCAGTATAGGGAACACCCACCTGGCCCCAGGTGTTCCGAGCCCGTCGCGACGGGCCCGACGCGGCTCGGCTCGCAGGGGCCGTGGCCTACCATGGGGAGGGAATGTCCGGCGAGTTAGAGGTGCGATGAACGTTGCGGTGCAGAGTCGGGTCGATCGGGAGACGATCGGCGTGGCGAGGAAGACCAAGGCGTACGTCGCACTGACGAAGCCGCGCGTGATCGAGCTCCTGCTCGTGACCACCGCGCCCGTCATGATCCTCGCCCAGGGCGGGTGGCCGAACCCCTGGCTGATCCTCGGCGTCCTCGTCGGCGGCACGCTCAGCGCGGGCAGCGCCAACGCGTTCAACTGCTACATCGACCGCGACATCGACCGCGTCATGAAGCGCACGCAGCGCCGGCCCCTGGTGACGGGGGAGCTGTCGGACCGCCAGGCCCTCGTCTTCGCCTGGATCATCGGCGTGGCCAGCATCGTGTGGCTCGGTGTCATCTCCAACTGGCTGGCCGCGGCGCTCTCGCTCGCCGCCATCCTCTTCTACGTGTTCGTCTACACGCTGTGGCTGAAGCGCCGCACGCCGCAGAACATCGTCTGGGGCGGCGCCGCCGGGTGCATGCCCGTGCTGATCGGCTGGGCGGCCGTCACGGGGGACATCTCCTGGGCGCCCGTGATCCTCTTCATGATCGTGTTCCTCTGGACACCGCCGCACTACTGGCCGCTCTCCATGAAGTACCGCGACGACTACGCCTCGGTGAACGTGCCCATGCTCGCCGTCGTCCGCGGCCGGGCCGCCGTGGGCCTGCAGACCATCCTCTACGCGTGGGCCACGCTCGCCTGCTCGCTGCTGCTCATCCCCGTCGCGGGCATGGGCCTCGTGTACGCGCTCGCCGCGCTCGCGGGCGGCGGCTGGTTCGTCTACGAGACGCACCGCCTGTACGACCTCGCGGTGCGCCACGAGCCCATCAAGCCGATGCGCGTGTTCCACGCGTCCATCTCCTACCTCTCCCTGCTCTTCCTCGCGGTGGGCATCGACCCGCTGCTGCCCTTCTGATCGCGGCGGTGGGGCGCCGCCCCTGCTGATGACCGCGTCCCCGCGCCGGATCGACACGGTGCGGGCCTCGACGCCCTGACGGGCCGGCGACGGCGCTGCCGACGCGGCCGACGGGGGGCATGCTTGCCCGTGACCGACGGGGGCGGACCGGGATCCCGACGCGGGCGGGCGGATCAGATCCGCCGACCGCGCTCCGGCGCCGGACGCGACGACGCCCGCCGCGAGCGGGGTTCGGGCGGGCGTCGGCGGGACCGTCGGGGGATCACCCCACGTGGGCGGAGCGCCGCACCTCCGCGGGCGTGAGCCGGATGACGTCCGCGCGTCGCGTGGTGCTCAGCAGCGTGGCCGTCATGGCGGACGCCAGCAGGCACGCCAGGACCATGTGCAGCCCCACGAGGAACTCGGGGAGGCCCGTCCGCGCCTGGATGAGGCCCACGGCGATCTGCGCGAGCTCGGCGGAGAGCAGCACCCGGGTCCAGCGCGAGACGGCCGTCCAGCCGTTGCGCGCCGCGATGACCACGAGGGCGATCGTGAGGCCGAAGGTCGTGTAGGCCGGCCAGCTGTGGACGTGCTGCAGCAGCTCCGGGTCGAGCCCGTTGCGCGCCGCCCCCTGGTCGCCGGCGTGGGGGCCGGATCCGGTGACGACGATGCCCACCAGGATCGTGATGCCCACGACCACGGCGGTGATCCGGGCGAGGACCAGGAACGAGGACGGGACCGAGCGCTCGGCCTCGTCCAGCGGGTGGTAGGTGCGCCATACGAGCACGGTGGACAGCACGACGAGCACCGCCGACACGACGAAGTGCAGGCCGACGATGTAGGGGTTCAGCCCGGTGAGCACCGTGATCCCGCCGATGACGCCCTGCGCGGGGATGCCGAGGCCGATGGCGAGCGCGATCGAGAAGAGCCCGCGTCCGCGGTTCCGCAGGCGGAGCACGGCGAGGAAGGTGGCGATCGCCACGATCACCAGCACGAAGGTGAGCAGGCGGTTGCCGAACTCGATGATCCCGTGCACGCCCATCTCGGGCGTCGAGACGAAGGAGTCGGCGGTGCACCTCGGCCAGGTGGGGCAGCCGAGGCCCGAACCCGTGAGCCGGACGAGCCCGCCCGTGCCGACCACGAGCGTCTGCACGACGAGCGTCGTCCAGACGAGGACGCGCGTGGCCCGCGTGATCCCGTCCGGCAGCCGCTCCCGCAGCCGCCTCGTGACCATGAGGGTCTGACCTAGCACGCTCCCACTGGGAGACTGCCCCGCATCGGTGCCGTGAGTCACTGCCTGCCTTCCGTGCCCGCTGGATTGCCCGTAGAATCGGGTGGTTCGTGGAACACGTCGGGTCTTGCAGCATCCGGCACGTCGGCGAGGACGGCGGGAACAAGTCCACCCGCGTTCCTGTTCATCCTAAGAGGGGCGCGGGGCGTCAAGCCGCCGCATCCCGGACACCCACAGTCTTCCTCTCGTCACCGAAGCGGCGTCGCCGTGCGGGAGGCACATGCCGATACGGCGCTGATACGCCCAGATCGTCAGGAAAGCAGGTAGCCATGTCAGATGTGCTCATCGACCGACCGGAGCTCGAGAGCCTGGGGCAGTACGAGTTCGGCTGGTCCGACTCGGACGTCGCCGGCGCCTCGGCCAAGCGCGGCATCTCCCCCCAGGTCGTCGCGGACATCTCGCGGCGCAAGGACGAGCCCGAGTGGATGCTCGCCAACCGCATGAAGGGCTACGAGCTCTTCGGCAAGAAGCCCATGCCGACGTGGGGCGCCGATCTCTCCGGCATCGACTTCGACAACATCAAGTACTTCGTGCGCTCCACGGAGAAGCAGGCCCAGACGTGGGAGGACCTGCCCGACGACATCAAGAACACGTACGAGCGGCTCGGCATCCCCGAGGCGGAGCGCCAGCGCCTCGTCTCCGGCGTCGCGGCCCAATACGAGTCCGAGGTCGTCTTCCACTCCATCCAGAAGGAGCTCGAGGACCAGGGCGTCATCTTCATGGACACCGACACGGCGCTCCGCGAGCACCCGGAGTTGTTCAAGGAGTACTTCGGCACCGTGATCCCCGCGGGGGACAACAAGTTCGCCGCGCTGAACACGGCCGTCTGGTCCGGCGGATCGTTCGTGTACGTGCCCAAGGGCGTGCACGTCGAGATCCCGCTGCAGGCGTACTTCCGCATCAACACCGAGAACATGGGCCAGTTCGAGCGGACGCTGATCATCGCGGACGAGGGCAGCTACGTCCACTACATCGAGGGCTGCACGGCCCCCATCTACAAGTCCGACTCGCTGCACTCCGCGGTCGTCGAGATCATCGTGAAGAAGGACGCTCGCGTCCGCTACACGACCATCCAGAACTGGTCGAACAACGTCTACAACCTCGTCACCAAGCGCGCCACGGCGGCCGAGGGCGCGACCATGGAGTGGATCGACGGCAACATCGGCTCCAAGGTCACGATGAAGTACCCCTCCATCTACCTCATGGGCGAGCGCGCCAAGGGCGAGACCCTCTCGGTCGCCTTCGCGGGCCCCGGCCAGCACCAGGACGCCGGCGCGAAGATGGTGCACATGGCGCCGTACACGCAGTCGTCGATCGTCTCGAAGTCGATCGCGCGCGGCGGCGGCCGGGCCGGCTACCGCGGCGAGATCCGCGTGGACGCGGCGGCGCACCACTCCGCCAACACCGTCCGCTGCGACGCCCTGCTGGTCGACACCATCTCCCGCTCGGACACGTACCCCGCGATCGACATCCGCGTGGACGACGTGCAGCTCGGCCACGAGGCCACGGTCTCGCGCGTCAGCGAGGAGCAGCTGTTCTACCTGATGAGCCGGGGCATGCCCGAGGACGAGGCCATGGCCATGATCGTCCGCGGCTTCATCGAGCCCATCGCCCGAGAGCTGCCCATGGAGTACGCGCTCGAACTCAACAAGCTCATCGAGATGGGCATGGAAGGATCCGTCGGCTAGATGACGACCCCACTCGCCACCACAGAAGCCCCCGTCCCCGCCGACCAGCACGGCGCCCGGGCGCACACCGACGGAGGGTGGGCGACCGTCCCCATCCAGACGCGCTCCGAGCGCTTCACGTCCACGGACGTCGAGGCGTTCGAGGCCGTGACCGGCCGCGAGGCCGTCTGGAAGCTGACGCCCGTCCGCCGGCTCGACGACCTCATCGCCGGTCCGCTCGACGGCTCGCGCTACCCGGTGACCAGCTCCGAGGCCGCGGGCACGTCCGTCTCCTGGATCCCCCGGGATGACGCGCGCGTAGGCACCGCGGGAGCCCCCGAGGACCGCGCCCAGGCCAACGCCTGGTCGTCCTTCGGCGAGGCGCTCGCCATCGACGTCACGGGGGAGGAGCGGGTCATCGTCACGGTCGGCCGCTCCGAGCTCGGCTCCGCGCCCCGCGCCGCGCACACCGTCATCACGGCGGCGCCCTTCAGCCGCGGCGTCGTCATCCTCGACAACGCCGGATCGGCGTCCCTCGCCGAGAACGTCGAGATCGTCGTCGGCGACCAGGCCGAGCTCACCGTCGTCACCGTCCAGCAGTGGGACGACGAGGCGCGCCACCTCGCGGCGCACCAGGCCGTCGTCGGCCGCGACGCCAAGCTCAAGCACGTGGTGGTGACGCTCGGCGGATCCATCGTCCGGGTCAACCCCTCCGCCCACCTCTCGAACGAGGGCGCCGACGGCGAGCTGCTCGGCGTGTACTTCGCCGACGCGGGCCAGCACCTCGAGCAGCAGGTGTACGTCGACCACGACGCGCCGAACACCCGCAGCCGCGTCACGTACAAGGGCGCGCTGCAGGGGAAGGGCGCCCGCACGGTCTGGATCGGCGACGTCCTCATCCGCCGCTCCGCGCCCGGCACCGACAGCTACGAGCAGAACCGCAACCTCGTCCTCACGGACGGCACGCGCGCCGACTCCGTCCCGAACCTCGAGATCGAGACCGGCGACATCGCCGGCGCCGGCCACGCGAGCGCCACGGGCCGCTTCGACGACGAGCAGCTGTTCTACCTGCAGGCCCGTGGCATCACGGAGGAGGAGGCCAGGCGCCTCGTCGTGCGCGGGTTCCTCAGCGAGATCGTGCAGCAGATCGGCGTCCCCGACCTCGAGGAACGGCTCCAGGCCGCCATCGAGGCCGAGCTGTCCACCCCCGCGGCCGGGACGGTCGCGCGATGACCGCCGTCCGCATCTGCGCCGTCGACGAGCTCGGCGAGAACGAGGCGCTCCGCATCGAGATCGAGGGCCTCGCCATCGCTCTCGTGAAGGACTCCTCCGGCACGGTGCACGCCATCGGCGACACCTGTACGCACGGCGACATCTCGCTGGCCGAGGGCTTCGTCGAGGGCGACACCCTGGAGTGCTGGGCCCACGGCTCCAAGTTCTCCCTCGAGACGGGAAAGCCGCGCACGCTGCCGGCCTACGAGCCCGTCCCCGTCTACCCCGTGTCGATCGTGGACGGCGACATCCACATCGACACCACCCCGAAGAGCTAGAGGAACCGCACGCATGTCAACTCTCACCATCACCGACCTGCACGTCAGCGTCGACACCGAGCAGGGTCGCAAGCAGATCCTCAAGGGCGTCGACCTCACGATCAACGAGGGCGAGATCCACGCGATCATGGGCCCCAACGGCTCGGGCAAGTCCACGCTGGCGTACACGATCTCGGGTCACCCCAAGTACCACGTCGACTCCGGCTCCATCACGCTCGACGGCGTCGAGGTCCTCGACATGACGGTCGACGAGCGCGCCCGCGCGGGCCTGTTCCTCGCCATGCAGTACCCGGTCGAGATCCCCGGCGTCACCACCACCAACTTCCTCCGCACCGCGAAGACCGCGATCGACGGCGAGGCCCCGGCCATCCGCGGCTGGATCAAGGACGTCCGCACCTCGATGGCGGCGCTCAAGATGGACCCCGCATTCGCCGAGCGCAACGTCAACGAGGGCTTCTCCGGCGGCGAGAAGAAGCGCAACGAGGTCCTCCAGCTCGAGCTGCTGAAGCCGAAGTTCGCGGTGCTCGACGAGACCGACTCCGGCCTCGACGTCGACGCGCTCAAGATCGTCTCCGAGGGCGTCAACCGCGCGAAGGCGAACACGGGCCTCGGGCTCCTGCTCATCACGCACTACACGCGCATCCTCCGTTACATCCAGCCCGACTTCGTGCACGTCTTCGTCGCGGGCCGCGTCGCCGAGCAGGGCGGCCGCGAGCTGGCCGACCGCCTCGAGGAGGAGGGCTACGACCGCTTCCTGGCGCCCTCCACCACGGTGACGGCGTGAGCACGCAGAGCACGCTGACCCCGCAGAAGTTCGACGAGGTCGAGGAGGCGCTCAAGGACGTCATGGATCCCGAGCTCGGGATCAACGTGGTCGACCTGGGGCTCATCTACGACCTGGCGTGGGACGACGAGAACGACGCGCTCATCATCCACATGACGCTGACGTCGGCCGGCTGCCCGCTGACCGACGTGCTCGAGGAGCAGACGGCCGAGGCGCTCGACGGCGTCGTGGCCGCGTTCCGCATCAACTGGGTGTGGATGCCGCCGTGGGGTCCCGATCGGATCACCGACGACGGCCGCGACATGATGCGGGCACTCGGCTTCTCCATGTGATCACCGCTCCACCCGCCCGACCACGACGGCCCCACCCGCTCCCGGGTGGGGCCGTCGCCGCGTCGCCCGGCCGCCCGGGGAGGCCTGCGGCGCCGCCGTCTCGTACACTGGACCGGTCGGGTCCGATGGACGCCCTCGACCGACCGGGCTCGACCCCCTCTGCTGCGGGTCGCCCCTCTCCCACGGACCGTGGGACATCCGCTCAACAGAAGGACCCCTCACCGTGCTCGCTGTACACGACCTGGAGCTGCGCGTCGGCGCCCGCGTCCTCATGGAGGACGTCTCGTTCCGGGTGAGCCCGGGGGACAAGATCGGCCTCGTCGGCCGCAACGGCGCCGGCAAGACGACGCTCGCCAAGATCCTCGCGGGGGAGGGCCAGCCCACCGGCGGCCGCATCGACCGCTCCGGCGAGATCGGCTACCTCCCGCAGGATCCGCGCTCCGGCAACCCGGAGGACCTGGCGCGCACCCGCATCCTCGACGCCCGCAGCCTCGGCACGCTGTCGCTCGACATGCAGCGCGCGATGCTCGACATGGCGTCCACGGACGACAAGGTCTCGGCGAAGGCGATGAAGGACTACGGCCGGCTCGAGGAGCGCTTCGTCGCGCTCGGCGGGTACGCGGCCGAGGCCGAGGCGGCCTCGATCGCGAGCAACCTGAGCCTGCCCGACCGGATCCTCGACCAGCCGCTCAGCACCCTCTCCGGCGGCCAGCGTCGCCGCATCGAGCTCGCGCGCATCCTCTTCTCCGGCGCCGACACCATGCTCCTCGACGAGCCCACCAACCACCTCGACGCCGACTCCGTCACGTGGCTCCGCGAGTTCCTCAAGGGATACCAGGGCGGGCTGATCGTGATCAGCCACGACGTGGAGCTCGTCGGGGACACCGTGAACCGCGTCTTCTACCTCGACGCCAACCGCATGGTCATCGACATCTACAACATGGGCTGGAAGCACTACCAGCGCCAGCGCGCCGCCGACGAGGAGCGCCGCAAGAAGGAGCGCGCCAACGTCGAGAAGAAGGCGGGCGTCCTCCAGCTGCAGGCCGCGAAGTTCGGCGCCAAGGCGTCGAAGGCCGCCGCCGCCCACCAGATGGTGCGTCGCGCCGAGAAGATGCTGTCCGGCCTCGAGGAGGTGCGCGCCGTCGACCGCGTCGCCAAGCTGCGCTTCCCCGAGCCCGTGGCGTGCGGCCGCACGCCGCTCATGGCGAGCGACCTCAGCAAGAACTACGGCTCGCTCGAGATCTTCACCGCCGTCGACCTCGCGATCGACCGCGGCAGCAAGGTCGTCATCCTCGGCCTCAACGGCGCGGGCAAGACGACGCTCCTGCGGATCCTCGCGGGCGTCGACCAGCCCGACACCGGGAAGCTCGAGCCCGGCCACGGCCTGCGCGTCGGCTACTACGCGCAGGAGCACGAGACCATCGACGTGAAGCGCAGCGTGCTGGAGAACATGGTCTCCTCCTCGCCCGACATCTCCGAGATGGAGGCGCGTCGCGTGCTGGGCTCGTTCCTCTTCACGGGCGACGACTCGGCGAAGCCCGCCGGCGTCCTGTCCGGCGGCGAGAAGACGCGGCTCGCGCTGGCGATGATCGTCGTGTCCGGTGCGAACGTGCTGCTGCTCGACGAGCCCACCAACAACCTCGACCCCGCGAGCCGCGAGGAGATCCTCGGCGCGCTCAACACGTACTCGGGCGCCGTGGTGCTCGTCAGCCACGACTCGGGTGCGGTCGAGGCGCTGAACCCGGAGCGCGTCCTCATCATGCCGGAGGGCACCGAGGACCACTGGAGCCCCGACTACATGGACCTCATCGAGCTGGCCTGACCCGGCGCGCTCTCGGGCGGGACGGCCGGACGCGCGGGCGGAGGCCTCAGGTCAGCGCGCCTCGTCGAGGATCCGGTCCTCGACGTCGGCGTCCGAGGGCTGCTTCCTCGCGCGCTTGGCCTGGCGAGCGCGCTCGCGCTCCTGCTCCTCGGGATCGTCCGCGTTGATGAAGCGGTACTCGTTGCGGATCGCGACGCCGAGGCCGACGAACGCGATGATGGCGAACACCAGCCACTGGAACGCGTAGGAGAGGTGCGGGCCCTCGTCCTCCTCGGGACGCGGCGTCGCGAACGGCGCGGCGTCGGCGGGGGCGGGATCCTCCGAGATCAGCAGGCCGTACGCGCCCGTGAACGTGGGCGACCCCACGCGCTCGGCGATGTCGGGCAGGTTGACGGTCGCGATCTGGCCCTCGGGCGCCGACCGGCCCGGCAGCTCCGGCTCGCCCGCCTTGAGGCGCGCCGTCACCGTGACCACGCCGGCGGGCGGGGCGGGGACGGAGTCCGGGGAGTCCTGCGAGTTGCCGATGGGCACCCAGCCGCGGTCGACGACGAACACGCGGCCGTCGTCGAGGCGCAGCGGAGTGAGGACCTCGAAGCCCGGCTGCCCGTTGAACGGCCGGTTGCGGGCGAGCAGCTGCTCGTCCACCAGGTAGGTGCCGGTCATCGTGACCGGCGTCCACTTCTGCGTGTCGACGTACGCCGACGTGTCGGCGAGCACCTGGTCGACCGGCTGCGGGGCGCGGTCCCAGTTGTCCTCGACCTTGGCGATCTCGGCGAGGGCCTCGTCACGGCGCGCGAACTGCCAGTGGCTGAGGAGGACGCAGGCGATGGCGAAGACCACGGCGACCGCGAGGTAGCCGGCCCACCTGCGGTTGAGGACGAAGCGCCAGCGGCTCACGCGATCGCCCCCGCGACGGGCGCGTCGATCGCGGCGACGCGCACGGGGAAGTCGCGACCGGCGAGGAAGTCGCGCAGGAAGCCGACGTGCTCGTCGCACGCGGTCCAGGTCTTGACCCGATCGGGCGTGTGGATGCGCGGGTTCCGCCACTCGACGCGCCAGGCGGCGTCGGCGCGGCAGCCCGCACGCGAGCACTCGACGACGTCGGCGGACGGCCCGGCGGATCCGAGGCCCCAGGAGGCGAGCCCGCTCACGCGTCGGTCGGGGTGTCGGGCGCGGTCGGTCCTCCCGCGCTCGTCGGACGGGCGGCCGACGAGCCGGGGGCCGCCTCGGGCGCGCGACCGGTCTCGTAGGTCGTGAAGGGCTCGGGCGTGGTGAAGGGCTCCGACGCGCGGAACGGCTCCGACGGCACGTACGGCTCGGCGGGCGGCGGGAAGCCGGAGTGGCGGGCGGAGACGACGACCACGCCGCCGGGCCGCTCGACCGCGGTGCCCTGGTTGCCGCCGACGTTCGCGAGGATGACCGCGAAGTACGGGAGCACGATGGCGCCGATGGCGGCGACGGCCAGCCACCAGCCCTGGAGGAAGAGGCACGACAAGATGCAGACCATGCGGATGCTCATCGCGATGGTGTACTTCACCATGCGGGCATGGCGGTCTTCCTGCGGGGACCGGGGGAGGCTGGTGACCGACTGCTGCGGAGCTGGCATGCGTGGATGGCGTCCTTCGCAGGGAGCGACGCGCTCCCCATCGAGACCAGGTTACGCCCGGCCACCGATAGGCTCGTCCGCGTCCGCAAGCCCCCTCCAAGCCGTAATGGAAGGTCCCCCATGAGCACCGCACGCACCGTCGTCGTCACCGGAGGCAACAGGGGGATCGGCTACGCGATCGCCGAGGAGATGCTGCGTCAGGGCCACCGCGTCGCGGTCACCGCGCGCTCCGGCCAGGGCCCCGACGGCAGCCTCACGGTGCGCGCGGACGTGACCGACGCCGCGTCCGTCGACGCCGCGTTCTCCGAGGTCGAGGCCGCGTACGGACCCGTCGAGGTCGTCGTCGCCAACGCGGGCATCACGCGCGACACCCTCATGATGCGGATGAGCGACGACGACTTCACCGAGGTCGTCGACACGAACCTGGGCGGCGCGTTCCGCGTCGTCAAGCGCGCGTCCAAGGGCATGCTCAAGGCGCGCTTCGGCCGCATCGTCCTCATCTCCAGCGTCGTCGGGCTCTACGGCTCGGGTGGCCAGGTCAACTACGCGGCGTCCAAGAGCGGCCTCGTCGGCCTCGCCCGCTCCGTCACCCGCGAGCTCGGCGCCCGCGGCATCACCGCGAACGTCGTCGCACCCGGCTTCATCGAGACCGACATGACCGCCGAGCTCCCCGAGGCGACGGCGGCCGAGTACAAGAAGTCCATCCCGGCCGGCCGCTACGGCACGGCCGCCGAGGTCGCGGGCGTCGTGGCGTGGGTGTCCTCGGACGAGGCCGCGTACATCTCCGGCGCCGTGATCCCGGTCGACGGCGGCCTCGGCATGGGCCACTGACCCCGAGGGTCGGGGAGAGCGCCGTGTCCGACCTCCTGGCGGCCTGGGACCTCGGTCCCGCCGCGCTCACCGAGCTGGGGGCCACGCACAACCACGCGTACCGGGTCGACGTCCAGGGCGGATCCCGCTACCTGCTCCGCCTGCATGTCGCGCGCCGGAAGCAGCGCGAGATCGACCTGGAGCTCGACTGGCTCGACGTGCTCGCCGCGCGCGGCGGGCCCTCCGTCCCGGAGCCGCAGCGCACGCGCCACGGATCCTGGACGGCGACCGTGGAGGTCCCCGTCCCCGACCACGACGAGGTCGGCCTCCGCCGCGCGGTGGTCGGCGCGTCGGGCGAGCGCGTCGAGCGTCGCCTCGCGAGCCTGCTCACCTGGCACGACGGCGACATGCTGAGCAGCCTCGCCGCCTCGTGGGACGCGGGGCCGTTCGCCGAGACGCTGGCCGCCCTCCACGCGGCCGGCGCGGATCCGGCGGCCGTCGCCCTGGCGGGGGAGCGGCGCCGCTATGACGCGGACTACGCCACCACGCGACTGGAGCGCCTCGTCGAGGGCTACCCGGGCATCATGGCCGACGGCTCCACCGCCGACGCGCTGGCCGGCGCGATCGAGGAGCTCCGCGCGACGCTGGCGGAGGCCGGTCCGCCGATCATGGTGCATGGCGACTACCACCCGGGCAACCTGATCCAGGGGCCCGACGGCGTCTCCGTCATCGACTTCGACCGCTGCGGCCTGGGTCCCGCCGGCCTCGACGTCGCCGCCGCGATCATGTACCTGGCGCCCCGCCAGCGCGCGCAGTTCCACCGCGCCTACACGGCGGCGGGCGGCAGCACCGGCGTCCCGGACGAGCGCTTCGGCGCGTTCATCTTCCTGGCCTACCTCGACAACGTGACGCACCTCGCGAGCCTGCCGTCGGAGCGGGAGCGGATGCCCGCCAACATCGCCCAGCTCGCGGCGATCGCGCGGGCCGTCGTCACGGGCTGACCCGCGCGCGCGAGCGGCCGGATCAGCGGGGGAGGCCCAGGAGCGCGAGCACCTGCGCGAGGTCCCGGCGGTCGACGCACACGTCGGCGCGCCGGCGGACCGCGGGCTTCGCGTCGAAGGCGACGGAGAGCCCGGCCGCGGCCATCATCTCGAGGTCGTTGGCGCCGTCGCCGACCGCCACGACGCGGGCGAGGGGGATGCCGAGCCCGGCGCTCCACTCCTCGACGGCCGCGCGCTTGGCGGCGGCGTCGACGACGGGACCCGTGACGCGACCCGTGAGCCGCCCGTCGGCCGTCTCCAGCCGGTTCGCGCGCCAGAGGTCGAGCCCGAGGCGCTCGGCCAGCGGATCCAGCAGCTCGTGGAAGCCGCCCGACACGACCGCGACGACGTGGCCGGCGTCGTGCAGGCCGGCGATCATGCGCTCCGCGCCGGGGGTGACGCGGATGCGCGCCCCGACGGCGGCGTGCACCGACGACGGCAGCCCGGCCAGCGTCGCGACCCGGGAGCGCAGGCTCTCCGCGAAGTCCAGCTCGCCGCGCATCGCGCGCTCGGTGACGGCGGCGACCTCGTCGAGCGAGCCCGCCTCCGCGGCGAGCAGCTCGATCGCCTCGTCCTCGATGAGGGTCGAGTCGACGTCCAGCACGACGAGCATGCGCGGGAGGGCGCGGGGGACGGGCGACGCCGACGGGGCGGCCAGCGGCAGGACGTCGCTCACGGGGTGACGCGCACGCCCTTGCCCACGACGGTGATGCCGCCGTCGGTGACGGTGAAGCCGCGCGCCAGGTCGCGGTCGTGGTCGACGCCGACCGTGGCGCCGGGCTCGACCTCGACGTCCTTGTCGAGGATCGCGCGGGTGATGACCGCGCCCGCTCCGATGTGCACCTTGTCGAACACGATGCTGTCCACGATGCGCGCACCCGACTCCGCGATGACCCACGGGCCCAGCACGCTGCGCTCGACGTGGGCGCCGCTGATCACGCCGCCGAGCGAGGTGATCGAGTCGATCATCGTGCCCGTGTCGCCCTGCGCGTCGCGGACGAACTTGGCCGGCGGGCTGTTGAGCTGCTGGCTGAAGATCGGCCAGTCCTTGTTGTAGAGGTTGAACACGGGCAGGGCCGAGATGAGGTCCTGGTGCGCGTCGAAGAACGACTCGATCGTGCCGACGTCGCGCCAGTAGTAGCGGTCGCGGTCGTTGGCGCCGGGCACCTCGTTGCGGTTGAGGTCGTAGACGCCGGCGTTCCCCTGCTCGACGAACCACGGCACGATGTCGCCGCCCATGTCGTGCGCGGACTCCGCGTTCTCGCCGTCGCGGCGCACCGCGTCGATGAGCTGGTCGGTGTCGAAGACGTAGTTGCCCATGGACGCGAGCACCTCGCCGGGGGAGTCGTCGAGGCCCTGCGGGTCCTTCGGCTTCTCGAGGAAGGCGCGGATCTGGTACGGGTTCGCGGGATCCACGTCGATGACGCCGAACTGGTCGGCGAGCCCGATCGGCTGGCGGATCGCCGCGACCGTCGCGCCGTGGCCGGACGCGATGTGCGCCTCGATCATCTGGCTGAAGTCCATGCGGTACACGTGGTCGGCGCCGACCACGACGACGATGTCGGGCTTCTCGTCGTTGATGAGGTTGAGGCTCTGCAGGATCGCGTCGGCCGAGCCGCTGAACCACCGCTTGCCGAGGCGCTGCTGGGCGGGCACCGACGCGATGTACGAGTTGAGCATCTGGTTGAGGCGCCAGGTCTGCGATACGTGCCGGTCGAGCGAGTGCGACTTGTACTGCGTCAGCACGACGATCTGCGTGAGGCCCGAGTTGATGAGGTTGGAGAGCGCGAAGTCGATGAGCCGGTACTGCCCGCCGAACGGGACGGCGGGCTTCGCCCGGTCCGCGGTGAGCGGCATGAGGCGCTTGCCCTCGCCGCCGGCGAGCACGATTCCAAAGATCTTCTTCGATGCCATTGCCCCAGCGTAGATGCACGTCGGGGCATGTACTAGCGTTCGACCAATGCGAGCAGACGTGATCACCAAGGAGTATCCGCCCGAGGTCTACGGGGGTGCCGGCGTGCACGTCACCGAGCTCGTGAAGGCCATGCGGCAGCGGACGGAGGTCGTCGTCCGTGCCTTCGGCGCGCCGCGCGACGAGCCCGGCGTCTTCTCCTATGCCGTCCCGTCGGAGCTCCGCGATGCCAACGCGACCCTGCAGACGATGGCCGTCGACCTGGCGATCGCGAGCGACGTCGCGGGCGCCGACGTCGTGCACTCGCACACCTGGTACGCGAACCACGCGGGCCACGTGGCGTCGATGCTGCACGGGATCCCGCACGTCGTCACCGCCCACAGCCTCGAGCCGCTGCGCCCGTGGAAGGCCGAGCAGCTGGGCGGCGGGTACCGCGTCTCGAGCTGGATCGAGCGCACCGCCTACGAGGCGGCCGACGCCGTCATCGCCGTCAGCGACGGCATGAAGCGCGACATCCTCCGCTCGTACCCCGCGCTCGACGAGGCGCTGGTGCACACGGTCTACAACGGCATCGACCTCGAGGCCTGGGCGCCCGTGCACGACGACGACCTCGTGCGCTCCCTCGGCATCGACCCCTCGCGGCCCTCGGTCGTGTTCGTCGGCCGGATCACGCGCCAGAAGGGGCTGCCCTACCTCCTGCGCGCCGCCGCGCTGCTGCCGGCCGACGTGCAGATGGTGCTGTGCGCGGGCGCGCCCGACACCCCGCAGATCATGGAGGAGGTCACGGCCCTCGTCCGCGGCCTCCAGGAGGAGCGCTCGGGCGTCGTCTGGATCGACCGCCTGCTGCCGCGCCGCGAGCTCTCCGCCGTGCTCACCGCCAGCACCGTCTTCGTCTGCCCGTCCGTCTACGAGCCGCTCGGCATCGTGAACCTCGAGGCCATGGCGTGCGGGGCGCCCGTCGTCGGCACCGCCACGGGCGGGATCCCCGAGGTCGTCGACGACGGCGTCACCGGACGCCTCGTCCCCATCGACCAGGCCACGGACGGCACGGGCACGCCCACCGACCCCGAGCGCTTCGTCCGCGACCTCGCGGCCGCGCTGACGGAGGTCGTCGCGGATCCCGACGCCGCGCGGCGCATGGGCGAGGCCGGCCGGGTGCGCGCCGAGCGCGAGTTCGGCTGGGACCGCATCGCCCGCCAGACCGAGGCGATCTACGCGTCGATCCTGCGCTGAGGGACCGGCCCCGCGCCGCCGTCCGGCCCACCCCGCAGCCGGGAGGCGCGGGGAGCCCGGGCCGGTAGACTCGTCCCCATGAGCCACGTCCTCTCCCTGTCCGGAGTGTCCTTCGTCCGGAATGGGACGACCATCCTCGACCAGGTGGAGTGGACGGTGGACGGCGACGAGCGCTGGGTCGTCCTCGGGCCGAACGGCGCCGGGAAGACGAGCCTCCTACAGATCGCCTCCGCCATGCAGCACCCGTCCTTGGGCACAGCGACGGTCCTCGACCACGAGCTCGGCCGCGTGGACGTTTTCGAGCTCCGCTCCCGCATCGGCTTCGCGTCCACCGCCATGGCCCGGCGGATCCCCGCCGACGAGACCGTGCTCGACGTCGTGCTCACCGCCGCCTACTCGGTGACCGGCCGCTGGAACGAGGACTACGAGGACATCGACGTGCGCCGCGCCCAGCGCGTGCTCGCCGAGTGGCGCCTCGGCCACCTCGAGCAGCGGAGGTTCGGCACGCTGAGCGACGGCGAGCAGAAGCGCGTGCAGATCGCGCGCTCGATCATGACCGACCCCGAGCTGCTGCTGCTCGACGAGCCGGCCGCGAGCCTCGACCTCGGCGCGCGCGAGGAGCTGCTGCAGCTGCTCGGCGGCTACGCGTCGGCGCCCGAGGCCCCCGGCATCGTCATGGTCACGCACCACGTCGAGGAGATCCCGCGCGGCTTCACGCACGCGCTGCTGCTGCGCGAGGGCGCGGTCGTCGCGGCCGGCCCGCTCGCCGACGTCATCACCGCGGACAACCTCGGCCGCGCCTTCGGGCTCGCGCTCGAGGTCACGCACGACGACGGGCGCTTCACGGCCCGCGCCGTCCGCTCCTGACCCCTCCTCCCGCGCACGGGCGGACCACCGGCGCGTCGGCCCGTTCCCGGCACCCGTCTGGTAGGCTCGTCCACTGGTCCGGTGATCATCCCGGGCACCCACGCTTCCCACGCAGACAATCGAACCGACGAAGGACACTCCCCGATGAAGACCGACATCCACCCCCAGTACGCCCCCGTCGTCTTCCGCGACCTCGCCTCCGGTGCGACCTTCCTCACGCGCTCCACCGTCGGCAGCTCCAAGACCATCGAGTGGGAGGACGGCAACACGTACCCCGTCATCGACGTCGAGATCTCGAGCGAGTCGCACCCGTTCTACACGGGCAAGCAGCGCATCATGGACTCCGCCGGCCGCGTCGAGAAGTTCAACTCGCGCTACGCGGGCTTCGGCAAGAAGTAGCAGCCCACCCGCTGCACCACGAAGGGCGCCCGGCTCCGGCCGGGCGCCCTTCGTCGTCCCCGAGGCGCCGCGCTCCCGCGACGGGCACGAGGGGCCGACGCCGGGGACCGGGTCAGGACCCGGCGTGCCGCTCGGGCCAGGCACCGGAGGTGGTGAACGCGGGATCCCGCGTGCGCCGCATGTAGTCCTGGAAGCTCTCCGCCTGCACGCGCGACCAGTCGACCTGGCGGTCGTGCAGGTCGAGGACGGGGATGTCGAGCTGGTCGGCGTAGCGACCGGCGATGGCCTGGGCGACGCGACCCGCGGCGATGGCATCGGCGCCGGCGTCGTGCGCGTCGTCGAGGCGCACGCCGTAGTGCTCGGCCGCGACGGACAGGGTGCGCTTGCCGCGGCGGTAGGTGTCCACCGCCTTGTCGATGACGAGCGGGTCGATGACGGGGCCGGTGTCGCGCAGCGGCTCCACCCCGTGCCGCACGGCCTCGCGGTTGAGCAGGGTGAGGTCGTAGGGCGCGTTGTAGACCACGAGGGCGAGGCCCCGGGCGAACATGTCGCGGATGGTCGTGACGATCTCGAGCACGACCGCGCCGGCGTCGCGCCCCTCGGCCCGGGCGCGCTCCGTGGTGACGCCGTGGATGGCCGCCGCGCCCGCGGGGATCTCGACGCCGGGATCCGCCAGCCAGTCGTGCCGTTCGGTGACCTGCCCGTCCGCGTCGAGCACGACGATGCACGCCGTGACGATGCGGGCGGTCTCGACGTCCACCCCCGTCGTCTCGAGGTCGAAGGAGGCGAGGGAGTGGTGCCAGCGGGAGCTCATCCTGTAGATGCTACGGGCGACCGCCGATGGCGGGCGCACCCATGTGCAGCCAGTAGAAGCTCTGCGTGGCGAGCGTGAGCGTGAGCCGGCCGTCGTCGCCGACCGTCGGGAAGACGGCGCCGCCGAAGAGGTCGTACAGCTGCGAGCCGGCGAAGTCGGACGCGTCGATGGTGACCGACACCGGGTTGTGCGCGAACGAGAAGACGCAGAGCACGTCCTCCGCGCGGTCGCCGAAGTGCGTGCCGCTGCCCTCGTAGGAGCGCACGAACGCGAGGACGCTCTCGTGGTCGGTGGGCAGCACGCGGATGGTGCCCTGGCCGAAGACCGGGTGGGCCTTGCGCACGTGGATGACGTTCCGCACCCAGTGCAGTAGCGAGCGGGACTGCGCCAGCTGCGACTCCACGTTGATCTGCGCGTAGTTGTAGACGAGCGACTGCACGACGGGGAGGTAGAGCTTGCCCGGGTCGGCGGTCGAGAACCCGGCGTTGCGGTCCGGGGTCCACTGCATGGGCGTGCGCGAGGCGTCGCGGTCCGGCAGCCAGATGTTGTCGCCCATGCCGATCTCGTCGCCGTAGTAGAGGAACGGGCTGCCGGGGAGGGAGAACAGGAGCGCGTGCACGAGCTCGAGCTCGGCGCGCGAGTTGTCGAGCAGCGGCGCCAGGCGGCGGCGGATGCCGATGTTGACGCGCATGCGCGGGTCGTACGCGTACCAGCCGTACATCGCCTGGCGATACTCCTCGCTCACCATCTCGAGCGTGAGCTCGTCGTGGTTGCGGAGGAAGACGCCCCATGCGGCGGCCTCGGGGATCTCGAACGTCTCGCCCATGATCCGCTTCAACTCGTCCGCGGTCTGCGAGCGGAGGGAGTAGAAGATGCGCGGCATGATCGGGAAGTCGAACGCCATGTGGCACTCGGGCTCCTCCTCGGTGCCGAGGAACGCGGAGACCTCGCGAGGCCACTGGTTGGCCTCGGCGATGAGGATCCGACCCGGGTACTCCTCGTCGACCATGGCGCGCAGGCGCTTGAGGAACTCGTGCGTGGCGGGCTCGCCCTCGCCGTTGCCCTCCTCGGTCTCGTAGAGGTACGGGATCGCGTCGAGGCGCAGGCCGTCGACGCCCATGTCGAGCCAGTGGCGGATGACGCCGTAGATGGCCTCGTGCACCTTCGGGTTGTCGAAGTTGAGGTCCGGCTGGTGCGAGAAGAAGCGGTGGAAGAAGAACTGGCGGCGCACCGGGTCGAAGGTCCAGTTGGACTCCTCGGTGTCGACGAAGATGACGCGGATGTCCTCGTACTTCTCGTCGGTGTCGCTCCAGACGTAGAAGTCGCCGTAGGGGCCATCGGGGTCGGATCGGGACTGCTGGAACCACTCGTGCTGGTCGGAGGTGTGGTTCATCACGAGGTCGATGACGATGCGCATGTTGCGCTCGTGCGACTTGGTGACGAGCTCCTTGAAGTCGTCGAGCGTGCCGAACTCGGGGAGGACGGCCAGGTAGTCGCTGATGTCGTAGCCGCCGTCGCGGAGGGGCGACTGGAAGAAGGGCGGGAGCCAGAGGCCGTCGATGCCGAGCCACTGCAGGTAGTCGAGCTTGGAGATGAGGCCCTGGATGTCGCCCGTGCCGTCGCCGTTCGAGTCGACGAACGAGCGGATCATCACCTCGTAGAAGACCGAGCGCTTGTACCACTGCTTGTCGAGGGTGAGGCCGGGCAGGGTGATGGGGGCGGTGAAGCTCACGGTTCTCCTCATGGGCGCGACGGGGGCGTCGACTCGGGGCGGGAAGGCTCGATCGCCACTCTAGGCGGGGCGCGCCGGTGGCCGGCCCCGGCGCGCCAGGGGGCGCGGGCGGCACCCGCTCGTAGACTCGTCCCCGATGACCGTCCCCTCGCCCTACGCCGCCCAGCTCGACCGCATCCCCGTGGTCCGCCGCACCGTCGACCTCCTCGGGAGCCGCACCGCCTGGTGGGAGTACGGGCCCGCCGACGCGCCGCAGGTGCTCGTCGTCGTGCACGGCTTCCGCGGGGACCACCACGGGCTCGAGCCGGTCGTCGCGCAGCTGCCGGGCGTGCGGATCCTCTCGCCCGACCTGCCCGGCTTCGGCGACTCGACGCCACTCGTCGACGCGCGGCACGACATCGCCGGGTACTCCGCGTGGCTGCGGGCGTTCGTCGACGCGACCGGCACGCGCGAGGCGACCGCGCTCGGCCACTCCTTCGGATCGATCGTCGTCGCGGCGGCGCTCGCGGACGGCCTGCCGAGCCCGCGCGCGATCCTCGTGAACCCGATCGCGGCGCCCGCGCTGGAGGGGCCGCGGGGGATCCTCACCCGGCTCGCCGTGCTCTACTACCGCGCCGCCGCCGTGCTGCCCGAGCGCGCGGGCTTCGGCCTGCTGCGCAACCGCGCCATCGTCCGGGTGATGAGCGAGGCCATGGCGAAGACGCGCGACCGGTCGCTCCGCCGCTGGATCAACGACCAGCACGACCGCTTCTTCAGCGCCTTCAGCGACCGCCGCGTCGTGCTCGAGGCGTTCCGCGCGTCGGTGTCGTCGGACGTGAGCACGTACGCCGCGCGCGTCGCCGTGCCCGTGCTGCTCGTCGCCGCCGAGCGGGACGACATCACGCCCGTCGCCGCGCAGCACCGGCTGCAGCGCCTGTTCGCGGACGCGCGGCTCGAGGTGATCCCGCGGGTCGGGCACCTCATCCACTACGAGACGCCCCGGGAGGCGGCCGGCTCGATCCGCGCGTTCCTGGACGAGGGGAGCGCGTCATGAGGCTCGTGTTCGACTGCAGGTACACGCGCATCGGCCGGCACGACGGGATCAGCCGCTACGGCGCCGAGCTCGTCGCCCGGCTCGGCGCGCGGTTCGACGTGACCATGCTCATCAGCGACCACCGCCAGCTCGCGCTCCTGCCCGACCTGCCGTGGCAGCTGGTCAGCTCGCCGACCGGTCCGCGGGAGCCGTGGCTCGCCCGACGCGTCTCGCGGATGGCGCCCGACGTCGTCTACAGCCCCATGCAGACGATGGGATCGCGCGGGCGCACCTACCCGCTCGTGCTCACGCTGCACGACCTCATCTACTACCGGCACCGGCGACCCCCGCGCGACCTGCCCGCGCCCGTGCGCGCGCTCTGGCGGGCCTTCCACTTGGCGTGGTGGCCGCAGCGGCTGCTGCTCGACCGGGCCGACGCGATCGTGACGGTCAGCGAGACGACGCGCGGCCTCATCCGCGCGCACCGCCTGACCACGAAGCCCGTGGTCGTCGTGCCGAACGCGGCCGAGCTGGCGCCCGCGCCCGACGGCAGCCCGGACGCACCGCGCGAGGCGTCGGCCGAGCGCACGCTCGTCTACATGGGCTCCTACATGCCCTACAAGAACGTCGAGACGCTCGTGCACGCGGCCGACGACCTGCCCGACCACGAGCTGCACCTCATGAGCCGCATCGCCGCGCCGGAACGCGAGCGGCTGGAGTCGATCGCGGACGGGGCGCGGCTCGTGTTCCGCGACGGCGCGAGCGACGAGGAGTACGCGCGGACGCTCCGGCGCGCGACCGCCCTGCTGACGGCGTCGCGCGACGAGGGGTTCGGGATCCCCGTGATCGAGGCCATGAGCGTCGGCCTGCCCGTGGTGGTCAGCGACATCCCGATCTTCCGCGAGATCGGGGGCGACGCGGCCGTGTACGTGGACCCGGACGACGCCGAGGGGTTCGCCGCGGCCGTGCGCGCGCTGGAGGACCCGGACGAGTGGCGGCGGCGCTCGGCGGCGTGCATCGCCCGCGCCGCCGAGTACGACTGGGACCGGTCGGCCGAGGCGCTCGGCGACCTCCTCGAGCAGGTCGCCCGGACGGGGCGGCGCGGGACCTGAGCAGGCGGGCCGCCGTCCGCCGCGGCGGGGGAGCGGTGCGGATCAGGCCCGGCGCGCCGGGTCGAGGTCGGCGATCGCGCCGAGGTCGGCCACGCCGCCGAAGCGCAGGAGCGACAGCTCCCCGTCGACCACGCCGAACGTGTGGGCGGAGCCGTTCTCGATCATGGGCCCGGGTCGGCTGCCGAGCGACGCGTCGAGGCTGCGAGCCAGCGCCGCGATCACGCCGCCGTGCGACACCGCGATGATCGAGCCGCCGGGGTGCCGTTCCGCGAGCCGCAGGAGCGCGGCGCCGGCCCGCGCGGTGACCGACTCCACGGTCTCCCGGCCGGGGACGTCGCCGTCCGGGAAGCGCGCCTCGATCTCCGCGTGCGTGAGACCCTCCGCGAGGCCGTAGCGGCGCTCGGCGAGCGCGGGCTCCGGCAGCGGACCCGACGCGGGCGCGCCGCCGAGCGCGAGGTGCTCCGCGATGATCGACGCGGTCTCGAAGGCGCGGCTCAGCGGGCTCGCGTGCACCGCGTCCCAGCCCGCGCCGCCCGCGACCGCCGCGGCGAGCAGCGCGCCCGCGGTGGCGGCCTGCGCGCGGCCGGTGTCGTCGAGCGGGATGTCGCTGGATCCCTGCACGCGCCGCTCCACGTTCCACGCGGTGCGGCCGTGGCGGACGAGCACGATCCGCGTCACGACGCCAGCTCCGTCGCGATCGCGCGGAGGGTCTCGCTCGTGCCGCCCTCGAGGCGCACGGTGGCGCGGGTGTCGCCCTTGGTGCTGCCGCGGTTGAGGATCACGATCGGCATGCGGCTCCTCCGGGCGATCTCGAGCAGGCGGATGCCGGAGTTGACCGCGAGGGACGATCCGGCGATGAGGAGCACGTCGGCGTCCGAGACGATGGCGCTCGCGTCGCGGAAGCGCTCCGTGGGCACGAGCTCGCCGAAGAAGACCACGTCGGGCTTGAGCATGCCGCCGCAGACGCTGCACACGGGGATCCGGAACCGGTCGACGTCGTGTACCTGCGCGTCGCCGTCCGGGTTGAGCTCCACCGCGTCGGGCTGGTCGAGCCACGGGTTCTCGGCGCTGATGCGGTCCGCGATCGCGGAGCGCGCGTAGGCCTGCCCGCAGTCGAGGCAGAGGACGCGGTCGAGCGAGCCGTGCAGGTCGACCACGCGACGGGATCCGGCGCGCTCGTGCAGGCCGTCGACGTTCTGCGTGACCAGGCCACCCACCACGCCGGCCGCCTCCAGGTCGGCGAGCGCCCGGTGCCCGTCGTTGGGCCGCGCGGAGCTGAAGGCCTTCCAGCCGAGGTGCCCGCCCGCCCAGTAGCGGCGGCGGAAGTCGTCGCCCTCGCTGCGGAACTGCTGGAAGGTCATGGGGTTCCGCTTCGGGGCGCCCTCGCCCCGGTAGTCGGGGATGCCCGAGTCGGTGCTGAGGCCGGCGCCCGTGAGGACGGCGGTGCGGCGGCCGCGCATCAGCTCGACCGCCTCGGCGATCGTGGACCCCGCGGGGGGTCGGGGAACGTCTCGGAGAGCGGTGCTCATGGGGCCTCCCGGTGCCGAGCTGGCGCCCCGGCCCGTCGGCGGGCGGCGACGGGGCAGGGCATCATTGTCCTGTCGAGTCTAGACAGCGCATCCCCGCGACGGCTCCGCGCGAAGTGGCTCCGCACCCCTCGAGGGCGGACCGAGAGAGGACCGGCGTGCACATCCACCGCATCGAGGACCTCTCCTCCCCGGGCCTCGAGGACTACTCGCGGCTCACCGACGTGGCCCTCCGCCGCGTGAGCGAGCCCGCGGGCGGCCTCTACATCGCCGAGTCGACCAAGGTCATGGGCCGCGCGCTCGCCGCCGGGCACGTGCCGCGCTCGGTCCTCGTGCAGGAGCAGTGGCTCGACGACGTGGCCCCGCTGCTCGCGGGCTTCCCCGACGTGCCCGTCTTCGTGGGCGCGGCCGCGGTGCTCGAGCGCCTCACGGGCTACAACCTGCACCGCGGGGCGCTCGCCGCGATGCACCGCCCGCCCCTGCCCGCGGTCGCCGACGTCCTGCGGGACGCGCGCCGGGTCGTCGTGCTGGAGGACATCGTCGACCACACGAACGTCGGCGCGATCTTCCGCGCGGTCGCGGGCATCGGCGCGGACGCCGTGCTGATCACCCCGCGCTGCGCCGACCCGCTCTACCGGCGGAGCGTGCGCGTGAGCATGGGCACCGTGCTGCAGGTGCCGTGGACCCGGCTGCCCGAGTGGCCCGAGGCCGCGCCGCTCCTGCACGAGGCCGGCTTCCACCTCGCCGCGCTCGCCCTGGAGGACGACGCGGTGACCCTCGACGCCTTCGCGGTGGATCCGCCCGAGCGGATCGCGCTCGTCCTCGGCACCGAGGGCGACGGCCTCAGCCGGCACGCGCTCCGCCACGCGGACTCGACCGTCGTGATCCCCATGCTGCACGGAGTCGACTCGCTCAACGTGGCCGCGGCGAGCGCCGTCGCCCTCTACGCGCTGCGGGTCCCCGCGTGAGCCGCGCCCGCCGCCTCACGCTGGCCGGCGTCGCCGCGGCGCTCGTGGCCTCGGCGGGCGTGTACGTGCCCGTCACCCTCACGGCGGATCCGCCGGCCGCGGTCGCGCAGGTCGACGCGCCGTCGCCCGTCGTCAACGTCCCGACGCCCGAGACCTGGCCCGCCGAGGGGGTCTCCGCCGTCGGCGCCATCGGGTTCGACGGCGTGCTCGCGACGGACGACCAGGATCCGACGCCCCGGCCGATGGCCAGCATCACCAAGACGGTGACCGCGCTCGTCGTGCTGGAGACCAAGCCGCTCGCGGCCGGGGAGGACGGGCCGCAGGTCACCTTCACGGCCGAGGACGAGGCGCTCCGCGGCGAGATCCTCCAGCAGGACGGCATCGTCGAGCCCGCCGTCCCGGGCACGAGCCTCTCGGAGCGCGACCTCCTGGAGGGCGCGCTGCTCGCGAGCGCCAACAACTACGCGGCGGCGCTCGGGGTCTGGGCGTACGGCTCGAACGACGCCTTCGTCGCGGCCGCGAACGTCTGGCTCGCCGAGCACGGGCTCACGGGCACGCACGTGGCCGACGCGATGGGGCTCTCGCCCCAGACCGTGAGCACGACGGCCGACCTCGTCCGCATCGGCGAGATGGTGCTCGCCGACCCCGTGCTCGCGGACATCGTCGACCAGCGCAGCGCCGACGTGGCGGGCGTGGGGAACGTCGAGAACCGCAACCTGCTGGCGGGCGTCCCGGGCTTCCGCGGGATCAAGACGGGGACGCTGGAGCAGGCCGGGAAGTGCCTGCTCTGGGCGGTGGACACGAAGGTGGGCGACCGCGACGTGACCCTCGTCGGCGTGACGCTCGGCGCGAAGGACCACGCGGAGCTGGCCCGGCAGGTGACCGCGCTGCTGCCGACGGTCTCGGCGAACCTGCACGTCGTGCGGGTGGCCGTCGCGGGGGAGCCGTTCGCCGACTACACGACCGCGTGGGGCGCGACTGCGCAGGCCGTCGCCGCCGCGGACGAGTCGCTGCTCGTGTGGGGAGACACGCCCGTCACCACGACCGTGGAGGCGTCCGGATCCGGCGAGGCCGCCGCGGGCACCGAGGTCGGCGCGGCGACGGTCACCGCCGGGCAGCAGACCGTGCGCGTGCCGCTCGCCCTCGACCGCGACATCCCCGGCCCCGACGGCTGGTGGCGCCTCGGCAACCCGGGCGAGCTGCTCGGCTGAGGATCCTCCTGCCGGTCAGCTCCCCGCGTCGACGCGCGTCCACGGCGACGCGTCGGGCCGCTTGGCCGTGCGCCCGTCGCCCGAGGACTGGTGGCGGAGGCGCCGCAGCACCCAGGGCACGAAGTAGGAGCGCGCCCAGTCGATGTCGCCGGCGCGCGCCTGGCTCCAGGTGCGCGGCGGCAGCGGCTCGGGCTTCAGCGGCTCGAGGTCGTTCTCCACGGCGAGCGCCTGCAGCACCATGCGCGCCACGGTGTGGTGCCCGAGCGGCGCGAGGTGCAGCCGGTCGACGTCCCACATGCGCGGGTCCTGGATCTCGGTGAGCGACCACTGGTCGGCCACGATGCAGTCGTGCCGCGCGGCGACCGCGCGGATGTCCTCGTTGTAGATCGCGACCTTGCCGCGGAGGCGCCCGAAGACGGGGGAGAACTTGACGTCGGTGCCCGTGAAGAGCACCACGGTCGCGCCCTCGGAGGAGAGCCGCGCGACCATGCCGTCGAGGCGCTCCGCGAGGCGGTCGGGATCCGCGCCGGGCCGGAGGATGTCGTTGCCGCCCGCCGAGAGCGAGACGAGGTCGGGGTGCAGCGCGAGCGCCGGCTCCACCTGCTCGTCCGCGATCTGCCCGAGGAGGCGCCCGCGGATCGCGAGGTTCGCGTAGGAGAAGCCCTCGACCTGGTCGGCCAGCACCTCGGCCACCCGGTCGGCCCACCCGCGGTGCCCGCCGGGGCTGCCGGGCTCGGGGTCGCCGATGCCCTCCGTGAAGGAGTCGCCGAGGGCGACGTAGCGGCGCCAGGGGTGGGGCTGGGTCATGCGGGTCCTTCCGGGTGGGTCGCTCCCATCATAGGAACGCCCGCGCGCGCCCCTCGGGAATGCCGGCCCGCACCCATTGGTTGAGCCTTCAAGCAACTGGATGCACCGCCCGAGGAACGAGGACCCATGCCCGACCTGCTCTCCGCCGACACGACCATGGGGCCCGTGACCCTGCTCGTCGGCGACCTCGACCGCATGACCGCCTACTACCGCGACGCCGTCGGCCTCGAGCAGCTCGACGAGGGGACGGGGTCCACGACGCTCGGGCGCGGGGGAGCGCCCGCGGTGGTCCTCGAGCCCGCGCGCGGCCTCGACCTCCCGAGCCCGGGGAACGCGGGCCTCTTCCACACGGCCGTGCTCTTCGACGAGCCCGCCGCGCTCGCCCGCTCCGTCGCCTCGCTCGCGCAGCGCGCCCCCGGCACCTTCGCGGGCAGCGCCGACCACCTCGTGAGCCGCGCCTTCTACTTCACGGACCCCGAGGGCAACGGCGTCGAGCTCTACACCGACCGCCCCCGCGACGAGTGGACGTGGCAGGACGGGCGGGTGGTCATGGACTCGCTCCGGCTCGACCCGAACGCGTTCCTCCGCGACGAGCTCGCGCCGGTCGCCGACGCCGCGTCCGACGCGGCGGGCATCGGCCACGTGCACCTCCAGGTGGGCGACACGGAGACCGCGGGCGCGTTCTACGTCGACACGCTCGGCTTCGAGCTGGTCGCGGGGTGGCACGGATCCGCGATCTTCGTCTCCGCCGGCGGATACCACCACCACATGGCCATGAACACGTGGAACAGCCGCGGCGCCGGCCGGCGTCCCGCGACGCTCGGGCTCGGCACCGTGCGCATCGAGGTGCCCACGCGCGACGAGGTCGTGGCGGTGGACGCGCGCCTCCGGGCCGCCGGCGTCGCCACGCGCGACGACGGCCGGTCCCTCGCCTTCGAGGACCCGTGGGGCAACGCGCTGGTGCTGTCCGCCGCCTGAGCCCCGGGGCCCGGGCGTCGCGGTCGGGGGAGGATGGGCGCATGACGCCCGCCGCCCCGCTCGACCCGCTCGCGCACCTCGACGAGGTGCTCCTCGACCGGATCCGCTCCCGCGCGCCCGGGTACGACGCCCGCAACGCCTTCTTCGCGGAGGACCTCGACGAGCTGCGCGACGCGGGCCACCTGCGCCTGCTCGTGCCGCGCGAGCTCGGTGGGTCCGGAGCCTCCCTCGCGGACGCGGTGCGCGCGCAGCACCTCCTCGCGCAGGCGGCGCCCGCCACGGCGCTCGGCGTCGGGATGCACCTCGTCTGGACGGCCGTCGCCCGGATCCTCGCCGACCGCGGCGACGACTCCCTCCGCGGCGTCCTCGAGGACGCGGGACGCGACGAGCTGCTGGCCTTCGCGATCAGCGAGCCCGGCAACGACCAGGCGCTCGCCGACGCGCTCACGCGGGCCGAGCCCGACCCCGACGGCGGATACCGGTTCACCGGCACGAAGTCGACGTCGAGCATGGCGCCCGCGTGGACCCGGCTCGGCCTCTTCGGGCGCGACGACCGGGATCCGGAGCGGCCGCTCCTCGTGCACGCCTTCGTGGCGCGCGACGCCCCCGGCCTCGAGATCGTGCCCGACTGGGACACGCTCGGCATGCGGGCGACGCAGAGCCACACGGTGATCCTGGGGGACGTGCGCGCGCAGCCCGCCGACGTCGTCCGCCGCCGCGAGCACGGCCGTCGCGACGACCCGTTCGTCCTCGCCGTGCTGCAGGCGTTCGAGCTGCTGATCGCCGCCGTGTACGCCGGGATCGGGCAGCGCGCGCTCGACCTCGCCGTGGCATCTGCGCTCCGCCGCACCTCGCGCGCGGCCGGCGGCGCCGCGCTCGCCGCGGACCCCGGGATCCGCCACCTCGTCGCCGAGGCCGCCCTCGCGCAGGACGCGCTCCCGCCGCAGCTCGTGGCGCTCGCGGACGACGTCGACCGCGGCGTCGACCACGGCGACCGCTGGGCGTCGCTCCTCGTCGGCGCCAAGGTCCGGGCGACGCGGACCGCGGCCGAGGTCGTGCGGCGGGCGATCGAGGTCGCCGGCGGGGGATCCCTCCGCACGGGCGACGAGCTCGGCCGCCTGTACCGCGACGTTCTGGCCGGCGGCTTCCACCCGTCGAGCGACCGGCAGGCCGCGGAGACCATCGCGACCACGCTCCTCGGACCCGTCCCGCGCGCGTCCTGAGCGCCGCCCGGACGGCGGGTGGGAGCCGAGCGCGCCCTCGTCGCGGCGACGCGCCCGGACCGTCGCGGAGGCCCGGATCCGCCCGCGTCCCCCGCCGCCGACCCGAGGCCGTGGGCGACGCGCGTCCGCCCGCCGCGCGTCGCCCGGACGCCCCCGCGATCGACGGGAGCGTCCCCGGGTGCGGGTATCGTGAGGTCGAGTGAGCACCCTGCCGACCCCTCCACCGCACGTCGGATCCGCCGCGGCCGAGCACCTCTCGCCGGCCTTCCCGGAGCGCGCCGCCTGGGGCACCGTCAGCAAGCTGCGGGCCTGGCAGGAGGAGGCCCTCACCGCGTACTTCGAGAAGGAGCCGCGCGACTTCCTCGCCAACGCGACGCCGGGCGCCGGCAAGACCACGTTCGCCCTCCGCCTCGCCTCCGAGCTCCTCCACCGCAAGACCATCGACCGGATCACCGTCGTCGCGCCCACCGAGCACCTCAAGAAGCAGTGGGCCGACGCGGGCGCGCGCGCGGGCGTCCGCCTCGACCCGATGTACAGCAACGCCTCCGGCGCGCTCGGCCGGCACTACCACGGGGCCGCCGTGACGTACGCGCAGGTCGCCGCGAACCCCTACCTGCACAAGACCATGACCGAGTCGAGCCGCACGCTCGTGATCCTCGACGAGGTCCACCACGGCGGCGACGCGCTCAGCTGGGGCGACGCGATCCGCGAGGCCTTCGAGCGCGCCACGCGCCGGCTGTCGCTCACGGGGACGCCGTTCCGCTCCGACACCGCGCCCATCCCGTTCGTGAGCTACCTCCGCGACCACCGCGGCGTGCGCCTCTCGCAGACCGACTACGACTACGGCTACTCGCGCGCGCTCGCCGACGGCGTCGTGCGGCCCGTCATCTTCCTCGCCTACGCCGGCAGCATGCGCTGGCGCAACAAGATGGGCGACGAGATGGAGGCCCAGCTCGCCGAGGGCAACACGAAGGACATCACGTCCCAGGCGTGGCGCACGGCCCTCGCCCCGGACGGCGAGTGGATCCCGCAGGTGCTCCAGGCGGCCGACCGGCGCCTCAGCGAGGTGCGGCAGTCCATCCCCGACGCCGGCGGGCTCGTCATCGCGACCGACCACACGACCGCGCGCGCCTACGCGGCGATCCTGCAGCGCCTCAGCGGCCAGCCCGTCACCCTCGTCCTCTCGGACGACGTCGAGGCGAGCGCCAACATCGACCGCTTCTCCGCCGGCACGTCCCGCTGGATGGTCGCGGTGCGCATGGTGTCCGAGGGCGTCGACGTGCCGCGGCTCGCGGTCGGCGTGTACGCCACGAGCGCGTCCACCCCGCTGTTCTTCGCGCAGGCCATCGGCCGCTTCGTGCGGGCGCGCCGCCGCGGCGAGACGGCGTCGATCTTCCTGCCGAGCGTCCCCAACCTCCTCGTGCTCGCCAACGAGCTCGAGCGCCAGCGCGACCACGCGCTCGACCGCGACTCCTCGAAGGAGGGCGACCTCTACAACCCCGAGGACGCCATGATGGGCGAGGCGAACCGCAGCGAGAAGGGGTCCGACTCCCTGCTCAGCGAGTTCTCGTTCGAGGCGATGGGATCCGAGGCCACGTTCGACAAGGTGCTCTTCGACGGCGCCGAGTTCGGGCAGATGGCCGACATCGGCAGCCTCGAGGAGGAGGAGTTCATCGGGCTCCCCGGCATCCTCGAGCCCGAGCAGGTGCGCGAGCTCCTCGCCCAGCGGCAGCACCGGCAGTCCCGCCACGCGTCCGAGCGCGAGCGGAGGCAGGCCGAGAGCGGCGCCCCGAAGGACCCCGACGACATCCCGCTGTACCGCACGCTCAAGGAGCAGCGGCAGCTCCTCAACAGCCTCGTCGGCATGCGCGCGAAGCTGCACGGCGAGCCGCACGGGCTCGTGCACGCGGAGCTCCGCCGCGTGTGCGGCGGGCCCGCGGTCGGCCAGTGCAGCGTGACGCAGCTGCAGCAGCGCATCGACCAGCTCCGCAGGTGGATGCGCAGCTAGCGTGGCCAGCGCGGCTACGGTGTCCCGCCTGGACTGGCGCGAGGACCGGATCGGATCGGCCAGGAGGGGCGAGAACCCCACCGTCCTCGCCGAATTGGATGCGGGGTCGCCGTCATCGGCGACGTGCAGTTCCTCCCGGGCTACTGCGTGCTGCTCGGCACGGACCCGGCCGCGACCGCGCTCGCGGAGATGCCGAGGATCGAGCGGGTGCGCTTCCTGGCGGACGCCGACCTCCTCGCCACCGCCGTCGAGCGGGCCTGCCGCGAACTCGTGCCCGGCTTCCGGCGCGTGGACATCGAGGTGCTGGGCAACGCGGACGCCTTCGTCCACGCGCACGTGCGGCGCGGTACGCGTAGCAGCCGCCGGGTCTCGTCGCACGCTCGGTCTGGCTGCACCCCGCCGAGCGGTGGCACGACCCCGCGACCGCGCACGGCGGCGCGCACGACGAGCTGCGCGCGCGGATCCGCGACGAGCTGCGGGCCCTCGCCCGGGACGACGCGGTCGAGGTCAGGGCGCCGTGACGAACCCGTGGTCGACCATGAACTCGTAGGCGACGTCCGCGGGCTCCTCGCCCTGGTCGTCGACGCGGAGGTTCATCTCGCGGAGGGCGTCGTCGGTGATGGTGGGGGAGATCCGGTCGAAGACGTCCTGGAGCCCCGGGTACTCGGCCAGCGTCGCGGAGTCGAGCACCGGAGCGACGTTGTAGGCCGGGAAGAAGCCGAGGTCGTCCTGGAGGATCGTGAGGCCGAGCTTGTCGATGCGGCCGTCGGTCGTGAAGACCTCGCCGAACTCGCACGTGCCGCGATCCGTCGCCGTGTAGACCGCGCCCGTGTCGAAGATCGCCACGTTGTTTTCGGGCACGCCGTCCGCGGATCCGCGCGGGATGCCGTAGGTCTCCAGCAGCGGCGACAGTCCGTCGGAGCGCGAGTTGAACTCCGCCTCCACGCAGAACGTGCGCTGGTCGACGGGGAGCTCCGCGATCTGCGACAGCTTCGTGATGCCGAGCTTGTCCGCCTCCTCGCTGCGGATGGCGAGCGCGTAGGTGTTGTTGAGCGGGGCGGGGGTCAGCCAGGTGAGCCCGTTGGCCGCGTCGGCGTCGCGCACGGCCTCGTACTGCGCGCGCTGGTCGGGGATGCCCTTCGGCTCGCCGAGGTAGCTGAGCCACGCGGTGCCCGTGTACTCCCACGTCATGTCGGCGCCGTGGCTCGTCATGAGCTCGCGGGCGGGCACGCTGCCGGGCACGTTCGTCTGGTCGGTGACGTCGAACCCGGCCGCCTTCGCGGCGATCACGGCGATCTTGCCGAGGATCAGCTGCTCCGTGAAGTTCTTCGACGTGACCGTGAGGTGCGCGCCGGCCGGCAGGTCGAGCGGCCGGATGGATCCGGGCGCCGTGTCGGGCACGTACGCCGTCGCGGGCTGCAGGCCGCAGCCGGTGAGGGTCGCGAGCGCCGCGGCCACGAGGGCGGGCACGCCGAGCGTGCGGCGGAGGCGCGTCGAGCGGGAGAGGGTCGTCACGGTCAGAGTCCCTTCGGGCGGGCGACGTGCTCGACGACGCGGCCGAGCCAGTCGATGGCGAGCGCGAGGAGCGAGATGAGGAGGGCACCCGAGACGAGCACAGGGTAGAGGTAGAGGCTGACGCCCGTGGTGATGAGCACGCCGAGCCCGCCCCCGTTGACGAAGGCGGCGAGCGCCGCCGTCCCGACGAGGAGCACGAGCGCGGTCCGGATCCCCGCGAGCATCACCGGCACGGCGAGCGGCAGCTCGATGCGGAGGAGCACGGACGCGCGGCTCATGCCCATGCCGCGTCCGGCCTCGACGAGCCGCTCGTCGACGCCGCGGATCCCGATCATGGTGTTCCGCAGCACGGGGAGCGCGGCGTAGAGCACGAGGGCGACGAGGCTGGCGGCGAACCCGCTGCCCGTCATCACCATGCTCAGCAGCACGACGAGCCCGATCGCGGGCGCCGCCTGGCCGAAGTTCGCGACCGCGAGCACGGGCGCGGAGTAGCGGCGGAAGCGCCCGCGGGTGAGCAGGACGCCCAGCGGCACCGCGATGACGAGCACGATGACGGCCGCGGAGAAGGTGAGGCCGAGGTGCTCCAGGGTCGCCTTCCCGAGCGCGCCCGGCGCGAGCGTGGTGCGCTCCTCGGCGGTGAGCGGCGCCACCGCGAGCCAGACGAGGTACGCACCGAGCACCGCCGCGATCGCGACGGGCTGCGCGATGAGGCCGCGCCAGCCCTGCGCGCCGCCGACCGCGTCCGTGCGGGCGTCGGTCACGGCGCTCATCCGTCCTGCCCGTCGCGCACGGCGGGCGACGCGTCGGACGCGGCCTGCTCGGCCCGCGCGGCGTCGGCGCCCACGGTGCCGATCGTGCCGGTGTTCGTGCCGACGGGCGCGCCCTCGACGCCGCTCGCCACCTGGGCCCGGACGCTCGTGATGGCGTCCATGACGGTCTCCACGTCGATCACGCCGAGGAAGGCGCCGCCGCGGCCCGTGACGAGCGCGGCGCCGGCGCTCGAGACGAGCATGGTGTCGAGCGCGTCGTTGAGCGTCGCGCGGGAGCCGATCACCGGGAGCCGCGGCTCGGGGACCGCGCCGACGACGTCGAGCCGGCCGAGCTGGCGGCGCGAGGGCCACTGGATCGGCCGCTGGCGGGCGTCGACGACCACCGCGTGCTGGTGGCCGACTGCGTCCATGCGGGCGAGCACGTCGCGCGCGGCGTCGCCCGGGTGCGCGACGACGGAGTCCGCGAGCGGCACCTCGTCCACGCGGCGCAGCGTGAGCTGCTTGAGGCCCGCTCCCGAGCCGATGAACTCCTCGACGAACGCGTCGGCGGGCTCGGCGAGGATCCGCTCCGGGGTGTCGTACTGCACGATGCGGGCGCCCTCGGCGAAGACGACGATCCAGTCGCCGAGCTTCACGGCCTCGTCGAAGTCGTGCGTGACGATGACGATGGTCTTCTGCAGCTCGGCCTGGATGCGGATCAGCTCGTCCTGCAGGCGTTGGCGCGTGATCGGGTCCACCGCGCCGAACGGCTCGTCCATGAGCAGGACGGGCGGGTCGGCCGCGAGCGCCCGGGCGACGCCGACGCGCTGCTGCTGGCCGCCGGAGAGCTCCTTCGGGTACCGGTCGCGGTACTGCTCGGGGTCGAGCGAGACCAGCTCGAGCAGCTCGTCCACGCGGGCGCGGATGCGGGCGGCGTCCCAGCCGAGCATCTTCGGCACCACGGCGATGTTCGCGGCCACGGTCATGTGCGGGAAGAGCCCGCCGGCCTGGATCACGTAGCCGATGCGGCGCCGCAGCTCGTCGCCGTCGATGCCCGTCACGTCCTCGTCGCCGAGGACGACGCGGCCCTCGGTGGGCTCGATGAGCCGGTTGATCATCTTGAGCGTCGTGGTCTTGCCGCAGCCGGAGGGGCCGACGAGCATGACGATCTTGCCGGCGGGGATCTCCAGCGTGATGCCGTCGACGGCGGGCTTCGCCTGTCCCGGGTACCGCTTGGTGACGCCGTCGAGCAGGATCGAGCGGCCGCTGATCTCGGGGGTGGTGGTGGTCTCAGACACGGATGCCTCTCGGAGTGGTGAGCCGGCCGATGCCGACGAGGACGAGGTCGAGCAGGAGGGCGAGCAGGACGACGCCGATGACGCCGATGAGGACGGACTCGGTCGAGTTCGCGCCCCCGAGGCGGGAGAGCCCGGAGAAGATGAACCCGCCGAGCCCGGGGCCGAGGACGTAGGCGGCCACGGCGGCGATGCCCATGACCATCTGCGCGGACACGCGGATCCCGCCGAGGATCACGGGCCACGCAAGCGGCAGCTCGACGCGCAGAAGCGTGCGGACGCGGCCCATGCCGATGCCGCGCGCGGATTCCACGATGGCGGGGTCGATGCCCGTGAGCCCCACCACCGCGTTCCGGAGGATGGGCAGCACGGCGAAGAACGTGACGACCGCGACGGCCGGTGCGACGCCGAACCCGAGGGGGGCGATGAGCAGCCCGACGAGCGCGAAGGCGGGGAGCGTCAGCCCGATCGCGGAGACGCTGTTGGCCAGCGAGCTGAGCGGTCGGCTGCGGTAGACGAGCGCCGCGATCCCCACGGCGATCACGGTCGCGAGCACGAGGCACTGCACCACGAGGCTGAGGTGCTGCCACGCGGAGAACGCGATCTGGTCCGCGCGTTCGCGCAGGAAGTCCCACATGTCGGTCTCCTCAGGATGGGTCGGTCACCGGGAGGGGCGTCGGCGGTGGCTCACCCTACGCAGTCGACCCGGATGCGCGAAGTTCGCCGTCGGGCGCGCACCGGTGGTATCGCGCGCGCGGCGCGGGCGGGCGCGCGCGCAGCCCAGAGTATCGGGCGGTGCGGAGGCGCGCTCGGGCGTCGTCCAGGCGCGCTCGCCTACGCTCGTGATCCTGGGAGCCGCCCGACCGGTTCCCGCGAGGAGCCACCGATGCCCGTCCCGTCGCGCGATGCCGACGCGTACGCTGTGCTCGGCGTCGAGCCGTGCGCGTCGCAGGACGAGATCCGCCGCGCCTACCGCCGCCGCGTGCGCGACGCCCACCCGGACATGGGCGGTAGCGCCGACGCGTTCCAGGCCGTGCGCGACGCGTTCGAGGCCGTGGGCGATCCCGAGAGCCGCGCCCGCTACGAGCGCACGCTCCGCGACGCGCCGGCCCCCGAGGATCCCGTCGGCCGCGCCCACCCGGCGTCGCCCGGCTCCACGTCGGCGGGCGAGGCCTGGGACCCGGCGTCCCGGCGCGGTCGTCCCGGCGCCCCGCGCGAGCGTCCCGCCGCGCGCACGCGCAGCTTCGGCCACCCGGGCGGGTTCGCCCGGCTCCGCTACCTGTCCCTCGTGCGCGAGTGGCTGGCGGATCCCGCGGAGCCGTCCGTGCCCGCCGCTCCCGTCCCGCCGCGCGGCGGCACCGCGCTGTCGGACCGGCCGGAGCCCTACGTCCGGCGGGCGCGCGCCATCGCGCCGCCCGCGCTCGGCGTCCTCCTCGCCCTCGTGCTCCTCGTCGTCGGGCTCGGCGCGATCGCGGCCGTCGTCGGCCTCGTCGTGGGCGCCATCGCGGGCCTCGCCGCCGCGGGGCCGATCGGACGCGCCTGGCACCGCGCGGAGGAGCCGCGGCGTCGCGCGGCGGAGCGGCTGCAGGAGGAGGCCATCGCGCACGAGCGGGCCCTCCGCGCCTACCCGGACCTCATGGCCGCGTACAGCGCGCGCCTCGCCCGCCTCGAGGGGCTGCGCCGGCGCTTCGAGGCCGACGCCTACGCGCCCGACCTCGTCGCCGAGGTGCCCGCGGACGCGTCCGCGGCGCTGCGGGCGGCCGTGGCGCAGGAGGAGACCGCGCGCGAGCTGATGGAGCTCGGCCCGTCGTACGCGTTCTGGAACGGCGTGTCGGTCCCGCGATCAGGTGACGCGATCGACCACCTCGTGCTCGGGCCGCAGGGGCTCGTCGCAGTCGAGTCGGTGCCCGCGGGATCCGCGGCCGTCACGGATCCGGTCGCCCGCGACACCGCCCTCCACGGCCTCAACGCCCGCGCCCGCGCGCTCGCCCGCGAGATGGAGGTGCCCGTGGTCGGGCTCGTGCTCTCGCTGCCGTCCGGGGTGCTCGGCGCCGCACCGGTCGTCCTGTACGCGGCCGACGACCCGCACGCGCTCCCGGCCTACGCGGTCGCCCGCACGCTACTCGCCGACCACGTCGCCGCCGGGCTGCCGGGACTCCACGCGATGGATCCCGAGCGCCTGCTCGCGGTCCGCACCCGCCTGGTGCTCGACGCGCGCTTCGTCTGAGGCCGCGACCGGGGAAGCGACCGATCAGCGGGGGAGCGGCACGTCCAGCTCGCCTGCGCGCACCATCCACTCGACCGCCTCGCGCGCGGCCTCCTCGCTCGTGAACCGCGGCGCGTAGCCGAGGACGTCGCGGGCCTTGTCGATGCTCGCGACGTGGCTCCGGCTGAGGTGCTGCCAGCTGGCGTCGGCGTGATCCGGCTCCGTGCGGGCGCGGAACCCGTCCCAGTCGAGGTGCTCCAGCTCGGGCTCGCGGCCGAACCACGCGGCCGCCGCCCGGGCGAACCCGCGTACGGAGAGCGCGCGCTCGGACACGGCGTGGAAGCTCTCGCCGACGCTCGTCTCGCGGTTGGCGATGGCGAGCTGCACGACCTGCGCGACGTCGTCGGCGTGCACGTGGTGCATGGTCTCGCTGCCGGATCCGGGCACGGCGAGCGGGCCGCCGGTGGCGAGCGCGGTCCACACCCCGGGGTCCAGGTTGCCGACCGGGGTGATCACGGGCCAGCCGCCCCCGCTGATGTGGCCCGGGTGGACCGCCGTGCACGGCAGGCCGCCCGACCGCGACTCCGCGATCAGGTAGCGCTCGATCTCGGCCTTCTGCACGCCGTACTCGCCGAACGGCTCCTTCGGGTCGTCCTCGCGCAGCGGGAGGGACGTGCTGAGACCGTGGGTCCAGATGCTGCCGATGTGCACGAGGTGCCGCACGCGCCCGCGGAGCCCCTCGACGAGGTGGCGCGCCGACTCGGGCGTGAAGCAGACCAGGTCGACGACGACCTCGGGGGAGAGAGCGGCGATCCGGTCGGCGAACGTGCCGGCCGCGTCCTCGGCGTCGCGGTCGACGCGCACGCGCTCGACGCGATCCCACAGAGGCGACTCGCGGTAGGGGTCGCGCGTCCCGCGGCTGACGGCCACGACGTCGTGCCCGGATTCGACGAGACGGGGGACGAGGAAGGTCCCGATGTGGCCGGTGGCTCCGATGACGACGACGCGCATCCCGTCACCCTAGCGGCGCGACGGGCGGGCGACCGGCCCGGGGATCAGATCCAGCCGCGCTTCCGGAACGCCGCGTAGAGGATGACGCCCATCACGACCATGAGGCCCAGCGCGAGCGGGTACCCGTAGGTCCACTTCAGCTCCGGCATGTTCACGAAGTTCATGCCGTAGATCGTGCCGACGAGCGTGGGCGCGAACAGGATCGCGGCCCAGGAGGAGATCCGCTTGACCTGGTCGTTCTGGGCGAGGCTGGTCTCGGTGAGCTTCTTCATCTCGTCGTTCTGCCGCTGTCCCACGAGCGTCGTGTGCACCGTGAGCGCGTTCTGCAGGAGGGTCCGGAAGGCGTCGGCGCGCTCGGCGACGCGGATGACGTGGTCGTGCACGTCGCGGAAGCCGCGGCGGAGCTCGAGGTCCACCTCGTGCTCCTCGGCGCGCTTCCGCAGGTCGTCGAGGATCGAGCCGAGGGGCGCCGTCGCGCGCTGGAACGCCGTGACCTCGCGCATCAGCGCGTAGATGCGGCGGGAGACGTCGGGGTCGGCGCCGAAGATCTGGTCCTCGATCTCGTCGACGTCGTCCTCGAGGCCGGCGGCGACGGGGCCGTACTCGTCGACGACCTGGTCGAGGATCGCGTACATCACGGCGCGCGGCCCGAGCGCGAGGAGCTCGGGGTCCTCCTCGAGACGGTGGCGGACCGCGGCGAGGTCGGGGGACTCCGCGTGGCGGATGGTGACCACGAAGTCGGGGCCGACGAAGACGTGCAGCTCCCCGAACTCCACGCGCTCGTCGGCGTCGAGGTAGCGCGCGGGGCGCAGCACGACGAACCAGGTGTCGCCGTAGCGCTCCATCTTCGAGCGCTGGTGCCCGCTGAGCGCGTCCTCGACGGCGAGCGGGTGCAGGCCGAACTCGTCGGCGACGCGGTGCAGCTCCTCCGGGTCCGGCCGGTACAGGCCGATCCACGCGAGGCCCTGGCGCTCCCGCATCACCTCGAACGTCTCGTCGAGGCTCTCCGGGTCCGCGGTGCGGACCCCCTGGACGTACACGGCGCTGTCGACGACGGTCATCGGATCTCGCTCTCGGGTCGGGGGACCCGGGCGCGGGCCGAGTGCGACTGTAGCCGGGCCCGCCGCGAGAAGAGGGGAGCGGGGCCGGAACGAGGAAGAGCCGGCCGGATCCTCGTGGATCCGACCGGCTCTCGTGCGTGTCCGAAGGGGGACTTGAACCCCCACGCCCTAATACGGGCACTAGCACCTCAAGCTAGCGCGTCTACCAATTCCGCCATCCGGACAGGATGTGCGGCCCGCCGTCTCCGGCTGCCGAGAAACGACATTAGCACGGCCCGGGAGGCTCTCCGACCACCCGACGGCAGGACGCCCGCGTCCGGCCTCGATAGCGTGAACCCATGACCGACACGCTCCCCGACGACCTCGACGCCACCGCCCGGATCGCCCGCGACCTCATCCGGTTCGACACCACCAACCACGGAGAGGGCCGATCGGAGGGGGAGACGGAGGCCGCGCAGTACGTCGAGCAGCACCTCAAGGACCTGGGCCTCACGCCCGAGCTCATCGACGCCGCGCCCGGCCGCACGAGCGTCCTCGCGCGCATCCCCGGCCGCAACCGCCATAAGCCCGCCCTCGTGGTCCACGGCCACCTCGACGTCGTGCCCGCCGACCCGGCCAACTGGTCGGTCGACCCGTTCGGCGGCGTCATCCAGGACGGCATGCTCTGGGGCCGCGGCGCGGTGGACATGAAGAACATGGACGCGATGATGATCACCGCGCTGCAGGAGATCATCACCTCGGGCCGCGCGCCCGAGCGCGACCTCATCATGGGCTTCTTCTCCGACGAGGAGGCGGGCGGGGTGCTCGGCTCCGCCTATGTCGTCGAGAACCGCCCCGACTGGTTCGAGGGCGCCACGGAGGCCATCAGCGAGGTCGGCGGCTACTCCATCGACCTCGCCGGGAAGCGCGCCTACCTGCTGCAGACGGGCGAGAAGGCCCTCATCTGGATCCGCCTGGTCGCCACCGGCACCGCCGGCCACGGCTCGCAGGTCAACCGCGACAACGCCGTCACCCGGCTCGCGGGCGCGGTCGCCCGGATCGGCATGGAGGAGTGGCCCGTCCACCTCACCGACACGACGCGCCAGCTGCTCGACGAGATCGCCCGCATCGTCGGCGCCGACCCGAAGCAGGTCACGGCGGACGACCTCGCGATCGCCACGGGCACGGCGTCGAAGTTCATCGCCGCGACGCTGCGCACCACCACCAACCCGACCCTCCTGCACGCGGGCTACAAGCACAACGTGATCCCCGACACGGCCGAGGCGCTCATCGACATCCGCGTCCTCCCGGGCGAGGAGGACGAGGTGCTCGCGCGGGTCGCCGAGCTCGCGGGCGAGGGCGTCGAGGTGCGCATCGTGCACCAGGACGTCGGCCTCGAGAACCCGTTCCAGGGACCGCTCGTCGACGCCATGGTCGCGACGCTCGGCGCGCACGACCCCGAGGCCGAGGTGCTGCCGTACATGCTCTCCGGGGGCACCGACAACAAGGCGCTCAGCCTCCTCGGGATCACCGGCTACGGCTTCGCGCCGCTCAAGCTCCCGGCCTCCATGGACTTCCCGTCGATGTTCCACGGCGTCGACGAGAGGGTCCCGCTCGACGCACTAGTCTTCGGGAGGCAGGTCCTCCGCGACCTCCTCCTGAACTACTAGATCCGAGCCCCAGGTGGGCCACCCGACACGTGGAGCGCACGCTTGAGCTATCTCGAGGCGATCATCCTGGGCCTCGTCCAGGGTCTGACCGAATTCCTGCCCATCTCCTCGAGCGCGCACCTCCGCATCGCCGGGCTCTTCATGGGAGGCGACCCGGGAGCCACGTTCACCGCCATCACGCAGCTCGGCACCGAGCTCGCGGTCGTGGTGTTCTTCCGGAAGCGCATCGGGAAGGTCCTCTCGGCCTGGTCCCGCTCGCTCCGCGGCGGCATGCCGAAGGGCGATCCGGACGTGCGCATGGGCTGGCTGGTCATCATCGGCACCATCCCGATCGGCATCGCGGGGTACCTCTTCCAGGACACCATCCGCTCCACGTTCCGCTCGCTCTGGATCGTGGCGATCGTGCTCATCGTCTTCGGCATCCTGCTCGGCCTCGCCGACCGCTACAGCCGCAGCGACCGCCTCGAGAAGGACATGACGTACGGGCACGGCGTGAGCATCGGCATCGCCCAGGCGCTCGCCCTCGTGCCCGGCGTCTCGCGCTCGGGCGCCACCACCACGGCGGCGCGCGCGTTCGGCTACTCCCGGCCGGTCGCGGCGGAGTACTCGTTCCTCCTCGCGGTGCCCGCCGTGTTCGGCAGCGGCCTGTACGAGCTCGTGAAGAGCTTCGACGAGACCGGCCAGGCGGGCGCCGGGCAGACGGGGGTGGCGACGCTCATCGCCTTCGTCGTGGGACTCGCGGTCATCGCCGGACTCATGCGGTACATCTCCACCCGCACGTTCATGCCCTTCGTGGTCTACCGCGTCGCCCTCGGCGTCGTGCTCCTGGTGCTCCTCGGCACCGGCGCGATCGCGGCCTGATCCCGTGCGCGCCTGGCTACGCCCCGCCGTCCCCGCCGTCGCGGGGGAGCCGCCCGTCCCATCCCTGTTCGACACGAGCGCCGGATCCGTCCGCCCCGCCGAGTGCACGGGCGACGGTCGCGTGGGCCTCTACGTCTGCGGCATCACGCCCTACGACGCGACCCACCTCGGCCACGCGTCGACCTACCTCGCCTTCGACACGCTCCAGCGCGTCTGGCTCGACCGCGGCTACGACGTCGCCTACGTGCAGAACGTGACCGACGTGGACGACCCGCTGCTCGAGCGCGCCGCGGCCACGGGCGTCGACTGGCGCGACCTCGCCGCCGAGCAGGTGGAGCTGTTCCGCACCGACATGGAGGCGCTGCGGATCCTGCCGCCCGACTCCTACGTCGGCGTCACCGAGGTCGTCGACGAGGTCGCGGCCGCGGTCGCCGAGCTCGTCCGCCGCGGGACGGCCTACCCGGTCGCCACGCCCGACGGGGCCGAGGCCGGGGCCCGTGACCTCTACTTCGACGTGGCCCGCGCCGGCGAGGACGGCCCGTGGGCCCTCGGCGACGAGAGCGGCTACGACCGCGACACCATGGCCACGCTCTCCGCCGAGCGCGGCGGCGATCCGGAGCGACCCGGCAAGCGCGACCCGCTGGATCCGCTGCTCTGGCGCGCCGAGCGCGCCGGCGAGCCCGCGTGGGACAGCGCGGTCGGCCGCGGCCGGCCCGGCTGGCACATCGAGTGCGCCGTCATCGCGCTCCGGAAGCTCGACCGGCCCGTCACCGTGCAGGGCGGCGGATCCGACCTGATCTTCCCGCACCACGAGATGTCGGCGGGCCACGCGGCGGCTCTCACGGGCGAGGACTTCGCGTGCGTCTACGCGCACAGCGGCATGGTCGCGTACCAGGGCGAGAAGATGAGCAAGTCGCTCGGCAACCTCGTGCTCGTGTCGCGCCTGCGGGCCGCGGGCGTGGATCCGCGCGCCATCCGCCTCGCGCTCCTCGCGCAGCACTACCGCGCGGACTGGGAGTGGACGGACGCGCTCCTCGAGGAGTCCGTCGCGCGTCTCTCCGCGTGGGACGCGTGGGCCGCCGACGCCGCGGCGGACGCCGGCGCCGACGCGGGGGAGCCGGGCGAGCTCGTCCAGCTCGTCCGCGAGCGCCTCGCCGACGACCTCGACACGCCGGGCGCGATCCTGCTGCTCGACCTCCGCGTCGCGACCGGCGTCCCCGCGACGCCCGTCGAGGTGGCCGCGGTCGACGCCCTCCTGGGCGTGGCGCTCGGGAGCCCGGCGGCCTGATCGTCCGGACCGCCCTCCCGCGGGGCCTACTGGTCCTTCGGGTCCTTCGGCCGCCAGGGCTCGTCGGGCCGGTCGTCGCCGCGACCGCGTGGCCCGTCGCCCCGGCGGAGGTACTTCTCGAACTCCTGCGCGATGGCCTCGCCGCTGGCCTCGGGGGAGTCCACCGTGTCGCGGGCCTGCTCGAGCTGCTGGATGTAGGACGCCATGTCCTCGTCCTCGCCCGCGAGCTGGTCGATGCCGGCCTCCCACGTCGCGGCCTCCTGGATCAGATCGCCGCGCGGGATCACCACGTCGACCATCTCCTCGAGCTTGTCGATGAGCGCGAGCGTGGCCTTCGGCGAGGGGGCGCTGTGGACGTAGTGCGGCACGGAGGCCCAGAGCGAGACGGTGGGCATGCCCATCTCCTCGGCGCGCTGGGCGATGATGCTCAGGATCCCGACGGGGCCCTCGTACGTGCTGCGCTCGATGCCCAGCTCGGTGCGCACGGCCGCGTTCTCGCTCGTGGAGTAGACGGAGATGGGCCGCGTGTGCGGCATGTCGGCGAGCAGCGCGCCGAGCAGCACGACGCCCTCGACACCAGCGGCGCGGGCGGCGTCGAGCACCTCGGCGGTGAACGCCGTCCAGTGCCGGGACGGCTCGACGCCGAGTAGGAGGTGGATGCTGCCGCCGTTGTCGCCGCTCACGCCGAGCTGCGCGTCGGCGGCCAGGTCCTGGGCGGGTCGGCGCGGGTCCTTCGGGCCGTAGAGCGTGGCGCCCGGCCACTCGAGCTCGCGGGTGCCGTCCTCCGCGAAGCCGATGGTGGGGCGGTTGAACTGGAAGTCGAAGTAGTCCTCGGGATCCACCGACGACACCGCCTCGAGGTCGAGCAGCTCCTTCAGCGCCCGGACCGCTCCGCTGGCGGCCTCGCCCGCGTCGTTCCAGCCCTCGAAGGCGACGACCAGCAGCCGTCCGCTCACGAACCTCTCGGCATCCGCCACGTGACTCCCGTTCCGTCTCGCCCTCGGACCACCCGGCCGGCGGTCATCGTACGATCCTAGGACGCGCCGCCCCGCCGGTAGACTCGCTCCCCGTGATCAGCAACAGACCCGCGGCCGTCCTCTGGGACATGGACGGCACCATCGTGGACACGGAGCCCTACTGGATGGTGGCGGAGGAGGCCCTGGTCGGCTCCTTCGGCGGCACGTGGACCCACGAGGACGGGCTCCGGCTCGTCGGCAACGGGCTGGGCGACTCGGCGCGCATCCTGCAGGAGGCGGGCGTCGACCTGCCGGCCGCGGAGATCATCGACCGGCTGAGCGACCGCGTGATGGAGCAGATCCTCGTCGAGGTGCCGTGGCGCCCGGGCGCGCGGGAGCTCCTCCGCGGGATCCGCGAGGCCGGCATCCCCACCGCGCTCGTCACCATGAGCATCGGCCGCATGGCGCGCCAGGTCGCGGACGCCGTGCCGTTCGACGCGTTCGACCACGTCGTCGCCGGTGACGACGTCGCCCGCAGCAAGCCGCATCCCGAGGCCTACCTCGCCGCGGCCGCGCTGCTCGGGGTGGACATCCGCGACTGCGTCGCCATCGAGGACTCCGCGCCGGGCGTCGCCTCCGCCACCGCGTCGGGCGCCACCGTCGTCGCCGTGCCGCACCACGTGCCGCTCCCGGCCGACGACGCCTACGTGCTCTGGGACACCCTCGCGGGCCGCACGCTCAGCGACCTCGAGGCCGTCCACGCCGACCGCCGGGCCGCGGCACCGATCCGCGACGAGGTGGACGCGTGACCGTCGACACCGCCGCCGCCCGCTTCAGCGGACCGTTCCGCGCGGGCGACCGCGTGCAGCTCACGGGCCCCAAGGGCCGCCTCAACACGATCCTGCTCGAGCCCGGCAAGGTGTTCCACACCCACCGCGGCATGATCGACCACGACGACCTCATCGGCTTGCCCGACGGCAGCGTCGTGAAGAACAGCGCGGGGATCGAGTGCCTCGCGCTCCGGCCGCTGCTCTCGGACGTCGTCATGTCGATGCCCCGCGGCGCCGCGATCATCTACCCGAAGGACGCCGCGCAGATCCTCGGCCTCGCCGACGTGTTCCCGGGCGCCACCGTGGTGGAGGCGGGCGTCGGATCCGGCGCCCTCTCGATGTGGCTGCTGCGGGCCCTCGGGCCGACCGGCACGCTCCTCTCCTTCGAGCGCCGCGAGGAGTTCGCGGACGTCGCCCGCGGCAACGTCTCCAGCTACTTCGGCCACAGCCCGGAGAACTGGTCCATCGCCCTCGGCGACCTGGCGGAGGCGCTGCCGACCGTCACCGAGCCGCACTCGGTCGACCGCGTGATCCTCGACATGCTCGCGCCGTGGGAGTGCGTCGACGCGGTCGCCGAGGCGCTCACGCCCGGCGGAGTCCTGCTCTGCTACGTCGCCACCGTCACGCAGCTGTCGCGCGTCGCCGAGGCGCTCCGCGACTCGGGGCTCTTCACGAACCCGGACGCGAGCGAGACCATGATCCGCGGCTGGCACGTCGAGGGCCTCGCCGTGCGCCCCGAGCACCGCATGATCGGGCACACCGGCTTCCTCATCACCGCCCGCCGGCTCGCCCCGGGATCGGTCCTGCCGCAGCTCAAGCGCCGCGCGTCGAAGTCCGACTTCAGCGACGAGGACATGGAGGCCTGGACCCCCGGATCGCTCGGGGAGCGCCGGGTGAGCGACAAGGTGCTGCGCAAGCGCGTCCGCATCGCGGAGCACGGCGCCCAGCTCGCGGGCGCCCGGGACCAGGCGGAGGCGGGCGACGCGGTCGACCCCGACGACGCGCCCGATGCGCCGGAGCCCGGCGACCCCACCGCCTAGGATGACAGGGTCGATCACGCGGGTGCGTGCCGGCCGCCCCCACCACCGAAAGAGGAGTCACGTGCGCCGTTCCGCCGCGCTCACCGTCTGCGCAGGACTCGTCCTGACGCTCGCCGCCTGCAGCCCCTCCGGCTCCGGATCCGGTGCGGCGGCGGGCTGCACGCCCCTGGCCCAGGCCGGCTCGTCGTCGAGCACGGTCACCGCCACGGGTGACGTCGGCACCGCGCCCGCGTCGGTCGCGTTCCCCACGCCGCTCAAGCCCACGGGCGTCGAGGTCTCCACGATCGTCGAGGGCGACGGCGCGCCCGTGCAGCCGCGCCAGGGCATCACGGCCGCGGCGTCCATCGTCGACGGCAAGACCGGCAAGGACCTCGCGGACTACGCCCGCATCGCGCCCAACGCGCGCACCACCGGCTCGCCGCTGTTCACCCCGGCCTCCCTGCACGAGTCGCTGCCGTACCTCGAGGACGCGATGACGTGCATGCCCGTCGGCTCGCGCCTCGCCGTGACGGTCCCCGTGTCCACGGTGTTCCCGGGCCAGGACCTCTCGTCCCAGGGGCTCGACGCCACCGACGGGCTCGTCCTCATCGTCGACATCACGTCCTCCTTCCCCGAGAAGGCCACCGGCGAGCCGCGGCCCGCCCAGGCCGGCTTCCCGTCCGTCGTCACGACGGACGACGGCGTCCCCGGCATCACGATCCCGCCGAGCACGCCGCCCACCGAGTACCGCGACGCGCTGCTCCGCGCGGGCGACGGCGCCGAGGTCGGCGACGGCGACACGGTCACGCTGCAGTACACGGGCGTCGTCTGGGGCACGAGCACATCGGCCGAGAAGCAGGCCGTGTTCGGATCCAGCTGGACCGGCGGCGGCCCGCTGCAGGTGCCCGCCACCGCCACTACCACCGCGCCCTCGACGGGCGCCGCCTCCTCGTTGGTCGTCACGCCGGGCCTCGCGAAGGCCCTCGTCGGCAAGCACGTCGGCGACCAGGTCATCGCGGTCGTGCCCCCGGCCGACGGATTCGGCGACCAGGGCTCGGCCAAGGTGCCCGCGGGGTCCACGCTCGTCTACTTGGTGGATATCCTCGGGACAAGCACCACCAAGTAACGACGCATCGCCACCGGCCGGGGGCTGCACCGACGTGAGGACCACCGCGTGCCCGAGACATCCCGCCGACCGACCGTGCCCGTGGAGGAGCGGCTGTTCAGCCTCGTGCTGGCGCTGCTCGCGACCGAGCAGGGACTGACCAAGAACGAGGTCCTCTCGAGCGTCCAGGGGTACCGGCAGCGCTATCGGGCCGGCGGCGACAACGCCAACCTGGAGCGCCAATTCGAGCGCGACAAGGACGACATCCGCGACCTCGGCGTGCCGCTGGAGACCGTGGAGGCGCCCGGCCAGGAGGGCAACAACCAGCTCCTGCGCTACCGGATCCCGCGCGGCGCCTACGAGCTGCCGGCCGACCTGTCGTTCACGCCGGAGGAGACGACGCTCCTCAACCTCGCGGCCATGGTCTGGCGCGAGGGGTCGCTGTCGGGGGAGTCGCGGCGCGCGCTCATCAAGCTGCGCTCGCTCGGCGTCGAGTCCGACGACCCGGTCATCGGCTACGCCCCGCGGCTGCGCACGCGGGAGGCGGCGTTCGCGCCGTTGAGCGTGGCGCTGGAGCGGCACGTCCTCGTCGCGTTCGGCTACCTCAAGCCGGGGGAGCGGACCGCGCGGATCCGCACGGTCGCACCGCTCGCCCTCGTCCAGCACCAGGGTCGCTGGCATCTCCACGGCATCGACCAGGACGCCGACGGACCGCGCACGTTCCTGCTGTCGCGCATCGTCGACCGCGTGCGCGTGACGAGCCGCGGCTTCGTGCCCGAAGGGGAGGACCACGCCGAGCGCGCCCTCGGCGACCTCGACCGCGTGTGGGAGAACGGCGTGGGGGAGGTGGCGGTCGCGCCCGGGTCCGACGCGGAGATCCGCCTGCGCCGGCGCCGCGGCACGGAGGACCTCGGCGACGGACGCCTCCGCGTGCACTACTCCGACACGAATCTCTTCGCCGACGAGGTCGCGGGATTCGGCCCGGAGGCCCGCGTGATCGCGCCGCCGAAGCTCCGGGATGCCGTGCGCGCCCGGCTCGCGGAGACCGTCGCCGCCCACCGGGAGGACGCATCATGACCGACCGCGCCGCGCCGCTCCAGGCGCAGGACAAGCTGGCGTTCCTGCTCGCGCTCGTGCCGTACCTCACCGACCACGGTCGCGTCAGCGTCAGCCAGGCGGCCGCGCACTTCCGGGTGCCGCCCGAGCAGATCCGCCAGGCCGTGCGTCTGATCGCGGTCTCGGGCGTGCCGGGATCCACGGCCTCGTACCAGCACGGCGACCTGTTCGACATCGCCTGGGACGACTTCGAGGACAACGACCAGATCGTCATCACGCACATGGTCGCCATCGACGACTCGCCGCGCTTCTCGGCGCGGGAGGCGGCCGCCCTCATCGCCGGGCTCCAGTACGTCTCCTCCCAGGCGGACGCCAGCGACCTCGACCTCGTGGGGCAGCTCATGGCGAAGCTCGCGCGCGGATCCTCGGCCAGCCCCAGCCAGGTCGCCGTCGCGGCCGGGGCGGGCGACGGCACCCGCGACGACCTCCGCCGCGCCATCGCGGACGAGCGCCGCGTCGAGTTCGACTACCGGAGCCCGCGAGGCGGCACCGAGCGTCGCGTCGTGGATCCGCTGCGCCTGGAGTCGATGGACGAGGACTGGTACCTGCGCGGCTGGGACCTGGCCCGCGGCGCCGTCCGCACGTTCCGCCTCGACCGCCTCGACGAGCTCGTCGTCACCGACCTCCCGCCGGAGCACCGGCCGCAGGACGTCGTGCTCGGCGACACCCTGTTCGAGCCGAGCCCCGACGACCTCCGCGTCACGCTCGAGGTCCCGGAGTCGGCGCTGCCGCTCCTCGGCGACTTCGTGGGTGACGAGCGGCCGGAGCCCGTCGCCGGCCAGCCCCGCCGCGTCGCCGTCACCGTGCGCGTGGCCCACTACCACGGCCTCGTGCGCCTGATCGCGGGCATGGCGGGCGTCGTGGTCGTCACGTCGCCGCCGGAGGCGCGGGCGGCGGTGGCCGAGTGGGCCGAGCGCGCCGCGGCGGCGTACGACGACGCCGACTGAGACGCGGAACCGACCGTTCCGGGGTCGGGCTCCGAAGGCCTTGCATCGGGAGAGCGCCGACGCGGACCAGTGGCCGTCTTCGGTCAAATCCGGGTGAACCGCACTGCCGAGCAGGGTCTCCTGACGGGTCGCGAAGGTACACTCTCCGTGGATCCCGACAACGACTGTCCGGCCCCCCGACCTGAAGGAACGTGAACCACATGCTCGGAAATCTGACCGGATGGCACCTCGTCATCATCCTCGTCGTCATCGTCCTGCTCTTCGGCTCCACGAAGCTGCCGGCGCTCGCCAAGAGCGTGGGCCAGTCCATGCGCATCTTCAAGGGCGAGGTGAAGACGATGAAGGAGGAGAGCGGCTCCGACCGCCGCGACGACACCCGCGAGGAGAACCGCCGCCGCGACGAGGAGCGCTACCGCGCCGACGACCGCGACGCCACCCCGCGCGACTACGTCCGCCCCGGCGAGTCCCGCGTCGACGAGCCCCGCTACGACGCCCCGCGCTACGACTCCCCGCGCGACGGCGGGGACTCCCGCCCCCGCGCCTGATCCGTGAGCACCACCGAGCGTCCTCGCCAGAAGAAGCGCGACGCGGAGGGTCGCATGTCCCTCGTCCAGCACCTGCTGGAGCTGAAGAAGCGCCTGTTCATCGCGGGCGTGGCCATCATCCTGGCGATGGTCGTGGGCTGGTTCCTGTCGTCCTTCGTCCTGGAGGCGCTGCGCCAGCCCATCGAGACGATCAACCAGGAGCAGGGCCGGAACGCCAGCCTCAACTTCCCGACCATCACGTCGGCCTTCGACCTGCGCCTGCAGATCGCGCTGTACGTGGGCCTCATCATCTCCAGTCCCGTGTGGCTCTACCAGGTCTTCGCGTTCCTGGTCCCCGGCCTGACGAAGACGGAGCGCCGCTACACGTTCGGCTTCTTCTTCTCGGCCGTGCCGCTGTTCCTCGCGGGATGCGCGGCCGGGTGGTTCGTGCTGCCGCACATCGTCGCGCTGCTCACGCAGTTCGCGGGCGCAGGAGACTCGTCCTTCATCACGGCCCGCGAGTACTTCGACTTCGTTCTGAAGCTCGTCTTCGCGGTGGGCATCGCGTTCGTGCTGCCGGTGTTCCTCGTGCTGTTCAACTTCATGGGGATCCTGAGCGGCACGACGATCATCAAGTCGTGGCGCATCGCCATCCTGCTGATCATCCTGTTCTGCGCCATCGCGACCCCGGCCGCCGACGTCATGTCGATGTTCCTGCTGGCCGTCCCGATGACGGTGCTCTACCTGGTGGCCGCGGGCATCGCGCTGCTCAACGACCGCCGGCGCGCGCGCAAGGCCGCGGCGATGACGGACGACCTGCTGTCCTGAGCCTGCCCGGCCACGACGCCCGTCCCGCGAGGGGCGGGCGTCGTCGCGTCCGCGCCCGGTCCGCGCCCGGATCCGGAGCCTAGGATGGCGGCATCGTGACAGACCAGCTCTCGCCCGCGGAACGCTACGCGGCCTCCCGCAGCCGCCGCGGCCTCCCGCTCCTCGAGTCGTTCGCGAGCGGCCTCCGCTTCGACCTCGACCCCTTCCAGCGCGCCGCCGCCGAGTCCCTGGAGAACGGCCGCAGCGTGCTCGTCGCAGCGCCGACGGGTGCCGGCAAGACGGTCGTCGCCGAGTTCGCCGTCTACCTCGCGATGCAGCGGCCGAGCGCCAAGATCTTCTACACGGCGCCGATGAAGGCGCTCAGCAACCAGAAGTACGCGGAGCTCGTGGCCGAGTACGGCCCCGACGAGGTGGGCCTGCTCACGGGCGACACCAACGTCAACAGCCGCGCGCGGATCGTCGTCATGACGACCGAGGTGCTGCGCAACATGCTCTACGCCGACTCCGACCTGCTCCGCGACCTCGCGTTCGTGATCATGGACGAGGTGCACTACCTCGCCGACCGCTTCCGCGGGGCCGTGTGGGAGGAGGTCATCATCCACCTCCCGCAGACCGTCCGGATGATCTCGCTGAGCGCCACCGTCTCGAACGCCGAGGAGTTCGGCGACTGGCTGCAGGCGGTGCGCGGCGAGACGGACGTCATCGTCTCCGAGGAGCGGCCCGTGCCGCTCGAGCAGCACGTCATCGTGCGCCACCGCATGGTCGACCTCTTCGACTCGTCGGGCCTCGCCGCGACGCACCGCGTGAACCCCGAGCTCGTGCGCATGACGCACGGCGGCGGACGGGAGGCCGTGCGCGTGCGCGGTGGGCAGGGGCACTCGCGGGGCCGGGCGGGAGCAGGCGGCGGGTCCGGGAAGCGGGCACCCGGCCCGTGGGACCGCGGCCGCATGGACCGCCCCGAGGTCGTCGCCCTCCTCGAGGAGCGGAACCTGCTCCCCGCGATCTTCTTCATCTTCAGCCGTGCGGGCTGCGACGCCGCCGTCAAGCAGGTGCTCCGCGCGGGCGTCCGGCTCACGCACGCGCACGAGCGCGACGAGATCCGGGCCGTCGTGGAGGAGCGCTGCCGCACGCTCCGCGACGAGGACCTCGCGGTCCTCGGCTACTGGGAGTGGCTCGAGGGCCTGGAGCGCGGCGTCGCGGCGCACCACGCGGGCATGCTGCCGGCGTTCAAGGAGGTCGTCGAGGAGTTGTTCCAGCGGAAGCTCGTGAAGGCCGTCTTCGCCACGGAGACCCTGGCGCTCGGCATCAACATGCCCGCGCGCACGGTCGTGCTCGAGCAGCTCGAGAAGTTCAACGGCGAGGCGCGCGTGCCGCTCACGCCGGGGGAGTACACGCAGCTGACCGGACGCGCCGGCCGCCGCGGCATCGACGTCGAGGGCCACGCCGTCATCCAGTGGAAGGACGGGCTGGATCCGCAGGCCGTCGCCTCTCTGGCCTCCCGCCGCACGTACCCGCTCAACTCGAGCTTCCGGCCGACCTACAACATGGCCGTCAACCTCATCGACCAGTTCGGCCGGGAGCGCACGCGCGAGGTGCTCGAGTCGTCGTTCGCGCAGTTCCAGGCCGATCGCGCCGTGGTGGACCTCGCGCGCAAGGTCCGCACGCAGGAGGAGTCGCTCGCCGGCTACGAGAAGGCGATGGTCTGCCACCTCGGCGACTTCCGCGAGTACTCGGGCCTCCGCCGCGAGCTCAGCGACCTCGAGCGCGCGACCGCCGCCCGCGCCGACATGCAGCAGCCGGGCCAGCACGGCGAGCGGGACAAGCGGCAGCGCCAGCTGACGGACCTCCGCCGCCGGATGAAGGCGCACCCCTGCCACGCGTGCAAGGACCGCGAGTCCCACGCGCGCTGGGCGGAGCGCTGGTGGCGCCTCAAGCGGCAGACGGATGCGCTCGGCCAGCAGATCCGCACCCGCACCAACGCGGTGGCCAAGGTCTTCGACCGGGTCACCGAGCTCCTGCTCTCGCTCGGCTACCTCAAGCGCGCCGCCGACGGCCAGGTCGCGCCGACGCCCAACGGCCGGATGCTCAAGCGCATCTACGGCGACCGCGACCTCCTCGTCGCCGAGTGCCTGCGCACGCAGGTGTGGGTGGACCTCGACCCCGCCGCCCTCGCCGCCCTGGCCGCCTCGCTCGTCTACCAGCCGCGCCGCGACGAGGGCGACCGCAACGACCGGAACCTGCCGCGGGGCCCGTTCCGCCCGGCCCTCGAGCGCACGGAGGAGATCTGGTCGCGCCTCGACGACATCGAGCGCGAGCGGCGTCTGCCGACGACCGACCCGCTGTCCACCGGGCTCTGCGCGCCCATGCACCGCTGGGCGCGCGGCGGCAGCCTGGACGCCGTGCTCGACGAGGCGGACCTCGCCGCCGGCGACTTCGTGCGCTGGACGAAGCAGACGATCGACCTGCTCGACCAGCTCTCGATCGTGGCCGACGGACCCGTCTCCCGGAACGCCCGCACGGCGCTCGACAGCATCCGGCGCGGCATCGTCGCGTACTCGTCGGTGTGACCGCGCTCGCTCGCGCTCCTCGACGGGAGCGTCCCGTCCCCGCGCCGCTGACAGCGCTCGCGTCCGTCGAGCCCGTCCGACCGCCGCTGCCGCTGTGGGGTGCGCTCCTCGCCGCCGCCGCGTCCGGACCCGTCATGGACGCCGCGTTCCCCGACCGCGGGTTGTGGCCGCTCGTCTTCCCGGGGATCGCGCTCGTCCTCCTCGCGCTGCGCGGTAGGCGCGCGGGGCCGGCGTTCCTCATCGGGCTCGTGGCCGGGCTGGCCTTCTACCTCACCCAAATCGAGTGGGCGTCGCTCTACCTCGGGCCGGTGCCGTGGATCGCGCTGTCGGCCCTGGAGTCGCTGTTCGTCGCCGTCGGGGCGGTCGCCATCGCGACGGCGACCCGCTGGATCCCGCGCGCGTTCCCCACGGTCGCCGGCCGCGTGGTCCTCCTGCCGGTTGCGGTCGCCGGCCTGTGGACCGCGCGCGAGGCGATCTCGGCGGTCTGGCCCTACGGCGGATTCGCCTGGGGACGGGTGTCCCTGTCCCAGTCGGAGAGCCCGTTCGCGCACCTCGTGACCTGGCTCGGCCTCTCCGGCCTCTCCTTCGTGCTCGTGCTCCTCGTGGCCCTGCTCCTGGATCTCGCCGCGGAGGACCGCGTGCGGCGGTCATCCCGGGCTCTCGTCGCGGGGATCGCGGTCGCCCTGGTGCTCGTGGTCCCGGCCTTCCCGGTCGCGACCACGGGGACCACCCGCGTCGCGGCCGTGCAGGGGAACGCCAAGGCCGGGTACTTCGACGGCGCGCGCTACGGCGACATCCTGCGCGCCCACCTGGCCGCCACGGCGGAGATCCCGTCGGACGCCGGCGTTGACATGGTGGTGTGGCCGGAGAACGCGGCCGACGCGGATCCGCTCCGGGATCCCGGCTCGGCGGCCGCGCTCGACCGCGTGGTCGCGCGCCTCGGCGCCCCGCTCGTCGTGGGCACCGTCACCGAGCGCGACGGGCGCTACTACAACGAGTCGCTCGTCTGGACTGGGGGACAGGCCACCGACCACTACGACAAGAAGCACCCCGTCCCCTTCGGCGAGTACGTGCCCGACCGCGCGTTCTGGGAGCCCTTCGCGCCCGATCTCATCGGCCTCATCCAGCGCGAGTACACGCCGGGCACGACCGATCAGGTGATGGACGTCGCGGGCGTGACCGCCGGGATCGCCATCTGCTTCGACATCGTCGACGACCAGCTGACGACCGACATGGTGCACGAGGGCGCCAGCCTGATCCTCGCCCAGTCCAACAACGCCGACTTCGGCCGCACCGACGAGAGCGTGCAGCAGCTCGCGATCGCCCGGATGCGCGCGCTCGAGACGGGCCGCAGCGTCGTGAACATCTCGACGGTCGGCACCAGCGCGATCGTCGGCCCGGACGGCCGGGACATCGACCGGCTGCCCTGGTTCACCGCGGGGTCGATGGTGGTCGACGTGCCGACCGCCGACGTCGTCACCCCGGCGATCCTCGTCGGGCGCGACATCGAGTGGCTCGTCTCCGGGCTCGGGCTCGGTGCGCTCGCGGTCTCCGGGCTCGCGCTCGGCCGCCGTGGCCGCCGCGCCGCGCGCTGACCGGCCGCACGCCGAGGAGCACCCCGCGGCGATGCCGCGGGGTGCTCCGGTGGTTCGCGAGCCGAGGGGTCGGGTCAGGCGCCGATGCGGTGCTGACCGCGCCGCGCGCGGAGGGTGGCGAGGCGCTCCTCGAGGAGCTCCTCCAGCTCGGCGCGCGTCCGGCGCTCGAGCAGCATGTCCCAGTGGCTCCGAGGGACCTTCGCCTCGACCTCCTCGTGGGCGACGGGTGCGCCCTCGGCGTCGAGGAGGCGACCCTCCAGGCCGCTCTTCGGCGACTCCCAGACCTCGGGGACCTCGGCGTCGGCCGAGAACACGACCTCGAACGTGGTGCCGTCGGTCGTGCGGTACGTCTTCCTCTGCCGGGGGGAGAAGCTGACGCCCTCCTCGCTCTGCAGGCTCGTGGAACCGAGCCGCATCCCGCGCAAGCTGCGGTCTGCCATGGTGGTCTCCTCTCGCGATGCACTCCCCGTTGTAAACCGTGCGGCTGTGAGGATCCTTTCTCAGGACCCGGGGTTCCCAGGCGAATCCCAGTCCCTGCCGCCGAGGGCGGCCAGGGCGAGATCGGGCCGATCCGTCACGACGCCGCGGACACCTGCCCGGACCAGGCGGATCATCTCGTCCGGGTCGTCCACCGTCCAGACGTGCACCTCGCGGACGGCGCGGGCCAACCGGGCGACCATCGTGGGCGAGGCGGTGCGGATACCGAGCACTCGGCAGGGCATCTGCACGGCGTCGACGCCGCGGAGGGCGAGGCGGATCACCGGTGCGAGACCCAGCCGCGCACCGAGGACGGCGAGCACGAGCCGTCCGGCGTCCGCCGACGTCGCCGCGCCGGGGAGGAGGGCCAGCGCGCGTCGCCGCCGGGAGCCCGAGAACGACGTCACGAGCACGCGGTCGACGGCGTCGGCCGCGCGGATCGCCCGGGCGACGGCCGCCGGGGCGTCCGCGCCCTTCACGTCGATGTTGAGGCGGGCGTCGGGCAGGGCCGCCAGCAGCTCCGCGAGCGTGGCGACGCGGGCGCCGGATCCGAGGTCGATGGCCCGCAGCTCCGCCAGCGTCGAATCCCGGACGCGGCCGGGCCGGCCGGTGAGGCGTCGGAGGTCGGCGTCGTGCCAGAGCACGCACGCGCCGTCGGCCGTGACGTGCACGTCGGTCTCGAGGTGCGTGACGCCGAGCTCCCGCGCCGCGCGGAAGGCGTCGAGCGTGTTCTCCACGGCCCCGGACCCGGTCCACCCGCGGTGCGCCAGGACGCGGGGCACGTCGCCGGAGAACCAGGCACCGCGCGTCACGCGGACAGGTCGTCGTCGGTGGGCGCGGGTCGGGCGACGCCCGATCCGAGCTCGTTATCCTCTCGCGGGGTCTCGATCGGGAGCGCGCGGAGCAGCGCCGGGCGCGCCGTGCGGAGCAGGGCGACCACCACCACGACGGCGACGAGCGCCTGGAGCCACCACGGAGCGCCGACGAGGCCGGACAGCAGGGCCGCGAGCGCCGCGACGCCGCCGCAGAGGCCCCTCAGGTCGAGCCGCCGCATCTCCACGACGACCGCCGTGACGATCAGCGCGAGCCAGGCGATCCAGGCATGGTCGTCGAGGAGGACCGTCACCGCTGCTCCCTCGCTCCGTGGACCGGATGCCCCGAACCTAGCCCACCGCCCGGACGCCGGGCGATAGGCTCTCCTGGCCGTCTGCGTGGTGTCCCGCCTGCGCGGCCCGTCCCGAACCGTCCTTCGCCGGACGACCCGTCGCGCGCGAACGGCGCGCACCCCTGGAGGAGTACCGCTGTGAGCACCGTCGACGAGATCCGCCCCTTCGCCCCCGACGAGCTCCGCGGCCGCCGCGCGCTCGTCACCGGGTCCTCCCGCGGCATCGGCGCCGACACGGTCGCCTACCTCGCCGACGCGGGGGCCGACGTCGTCGTCAATTACCGCAACAAGGCCGCGCGGGCCGAGAAGCTCGTCGCGAAGCTCAATGAGGGCGGTGCGAAGGCCGTCGCCGTGGGCGCCGACCTCACGGATCCGGCGTCCGTCGACCGCCTGATGGAGACCGTCCGCGCGGAGCTCGGCGGCCTCGACGTCCTCGTGCTCAACGCGTCGGGCGGCATGGAGAGCGGCATGGCCGAGGACTACGCCATGACGCTGAACCGGGACGCCCAGCTGAACGTCCTGCGGAGCGCGCTGCCGCTCCTGTCCGAGGGCGGCCGGGTCGTCTTCGTCACGAGCCACCAGGCCCACTTCATCCGCACCACGCCGACCATGCCCGAGTACGAGGGCGTCGCCCGCAGCAAGCGCGCGGGGGAGGACGCCCTGCGCGAGCTGCTGCCGGAGCTCGACGAGCGGGGGATCGGCTTCGTCGTCGTCTCCGGCGACATGATCGAGGGCACCATCACGGCCACGCTCCTCGGCCGCATGAACCCGGAGGCGATCCGGCAGCGCAAGGAGGCGTCCGGCGGCCTCTACAACGTCTCGCAGTTCGCGGCCGAGGTCGCGCGCGCGGTGGTCGACCCGATCCCCGCCGACCACACGCGCCTGGTGGGCGACACGGGCAGCTTCCACCCGGAGTGACCCGCGGAGGGGCGATGCCCCGGGGTTAGGCTCGATCCGATGAAGACCACGGATCTCGACCTCCTCACCTCCGTCTCCCGCCCCGCCGTCTCGCCCGACGGCCGCTTGGCCGTCGTCGCCGTGACGCGCCCGCGGGTGCACGCCGACGCGTACACCGGGCAGCTGTGGGAGGTGACGACGGACGGATCCGCGCCCCCGCGCCGCATCACGCGCGGCTTCCGCGACACGGCCCCGCGGCTCTCCCCGGACGGCCGCGTCATCGCGTTCCTCCGCGCCGAGCCGAAGGGCCCGCCGCAGCTGCACGTCGTGAGCGCCACGGGCGGCGAGACCGTCGCCCTCACCGACGAGCTGCTCGGGGTCGGCGCGTTCGACTGGTCGCCCGACGGCTCGCGCCTCGTCTACGCGTCGCGCGTGGCGGAGCCCGGGCGGTACGGGAGCGTCGAGGGCGTGTCGCCCGCGGCCGAGCCCGCCCGCCGGATCGCCACCACCAAGTACCTGGCGAACGGACTCGGCTGGTCCACGGACCGGCACACTCAGCTCTCCCTCGTCGAGCTGCCCGAGCTGGACGCGGAGCCGTTCGTGGCCGCCGTCCCGTCCGGCTACCCGGACGCCGCGGATCCCGCCGTGCGCGGCGAGGGCGCGGACGCCACGCCGTCGGCCGCCGAGCGCGCGGGCGTGCCGAAGGCGGTCCGCCTCACCGACGAGCCCGTGGACCACGACGCGCCCCGCTTCTCCGCCGACGGATCCGAGGTGCTGTTCGTCGCCTCGCGCCACGAGGGCCGCGACGACGACCTGCTCTCCGGCGCCTACGCCGTGGCCGTCCCCGCCCACGGCGACGCGGCGGCCGGCCTGCCCGAGGTCCGCACGGTCGTCTCGCACGAGGCCGGGCTCGGCGTCGCCGAGGTCGCCTCCGTCGAGGGCGGTCGGACCTATCTGCTCGCGCAGGACCTGGGGGAGTCGGGCGTCGACTTCGTCGCCCGCAACACCGCGCTCTACGTCCTCGACGCCGACGACGCCGCGCCGCGCGTCCTGACCGACGCCGAGACCGTGGACCTCGGCGGCAGCGGAATCACCATCGAGGATCGCGACGCCGTCCTCGTGCTCAACGGATCGCGCGGCACGGTCCAGCTGCTGCGCGTCACCTCGGACGGCGCCGTCGAGGCGCTCGTCGACGACCAGGTGGAGGTCACCGGCGTCGGCGTCGGGGGAGGGGCCGTCGTGGTCGCCCTCACCGACCCGCGCACCCACGGCGACCTCGCGCTCGTCCGCGGAGACCGCCCCGCCGACGGCGGATCCGCGCTCGTCCCGCTGACCGACTTCTCCGCGCCGCTGCGGGAGGCGGGCATCCGCCCGCTGCACGAGCTGGTGGTCGAGGGCCGCGACGGCTACCCGGTGCACGGCTGGGTCGTGCTTCCGGAGGGGGAGGGGCCGCACCCGGTCCTCCTCGTCATCCACGGCGGACCCTACGCCGCCTACGGCGTGCACCTCTTCGACGAGGCGCAGGTCTACGCCGACGCCGGCTACGCCGTGTTGCTGTGCAACCCGCGCGGCGCGGCCGGCTACGGACAGGCCCACGGCCGGGTCATCAAGGAGCGCATGGGCACGGTCGACATGCACGACGTGCTTGACTTCCTCGACGGCGCGATCGCCGTGCATGACGCCATCGACGGATCCCGCGCCGGCATCATGGGCGGCTCCTACGGCGGCTACCTCACGGCCTGGACCATCGCGCACGAGCACCGGTTCCAGGGCGCGATCGTCGAGCGCGGCTTCCTCGACCCGGAGCTCTTCACGGGCACCTCCGACATCGGCACGTTCTTCGGCGAGGAGTACACGGGTCACGACGAGGAGACGCGGCGCGCGCAGAGCCCGCAGGCGTTCGCCCACCAGGTGCGGACGCCGACGTTCGTCGTCCACTCCGAGGACGACCTGCGCTGCCCGCTGTCGCAGGCCGAGCGGTACCACCTGGCGCTCGTGCGCGCGGGCGTCGAGACCGAGATGCTTGTCTTCCCGGGCGAGGATCACGAGCTCAGCCGGTCCGGGCGGCCGCGCCACCGCGTGCAGCGCTTCGAGGCGATCCTCGACTGGTGGGACCGTCACCTGCCCGTCGCCGGCGGCGCGCGATGACCGACGGCGAGGTCGTGCGGCACGTCCGCGACACCGCGCGGATCCTGCTGGTCGACGAGCGCGACCGGCTCCTGCTCTTCCTCACGAACTACTCCGTCGACGTGGACCTGTCGCCGCGCTGGCTGACGCCCGGCGGCGGGATCGACCCCGGTGAGTCGCCCGCTCAGGCCGCCCGGCGCGAGCTGTTCGAGGAGACCGGTCTCCGGGTCGACTCCGTCGGCGAACCGGTGTGGGAGCACGACTACGCGCGCCGTCGCATCGACGGCGACCTCGACACCGGGCACTCGACGTTCTACCTGGTGCGCGTCGACGCGTTCGCGCCCGTCTCGGACAACTGGATGCCCGACGAGTTCGACGACATCCACGCGCACCGCTGGTTCGGGCTCGACGAGCTCGCGGCGACGGAGGATCCGATCGAACCGGCCGAGCTCGTGGACGTCGCCCGCGAGGTGCTGTCCCGGAGGTCGTGAGGCGGTCGCGTCCCGCTCTTCTCCGGGCGGATCCCTTCCGCCGATAATGCCCATTTGTCACATATGGCCGCTGTAAGACGCCCCTGACAGATGCGCACCCTTCGCCCAACGTCGTCGCAACAAGCGGTCGGCGCGTAGGCGGGTGGGCTGCAGGTCGTGTGGTGACCGCGCGGGCCCGCTGAGGCGCTGTGCGCCGTCGATGGGGGAGCGCGAGGGGATCGCCCCGTGCCGGGCGCCCGCGGCGGCCGTCGTGCCCGGCTGGACGGGGCGCTCCCGGATGGGAGCGCCCCGCTGCGGCTACGCGGCCTCGGCCGGGTCGACATCCGGGTCCTTGGCGGGATCCGCGGCGATGGGCTCGGGGCCGTCCTCGACGGCCCCCGTGTCCAGTTCGGGCCCGTCCGTGTCCGTTTCCGGCTCGGTGCTGTCCACTGCGGCGGCATCGGACTCGGCGGCGTCGTCCGCGTCGCGCTGCGCGCGGCGTGCATCGTCGGCATCGGGGATGATCTGCTCGACCTCGCTGAGCGTGTACCCCCATGCGGCGAGCTGGCGGAGGTACGCGGCATCCGGGGCCGGGGCGCTGCGCCACGACCTGCGGCTCATCGCACCCTCCATGCCACCGTGGACGACGGCGAGAGCGATGTGCTGCGCCTTCGTGGGCGTCGCGGTCACGAACTTCCCGAGGGCGTCGCGCCGTAGTAGCCGTAGTCGCGCTCCACGCTCAGGAACTCGTGCGCGAGCGGGCTGCCCTCCTAGACCGCCCGGCCGACCTCGTGCCGATGGGTCGTGAGCCCAACTGCGATGACCTGCGCGGCGTCCTTGGGGAGCGCCCGGCGCTTCACGAGCGCGGCGACGAACTCGCGCCGCACGCTCTCGGCGGAGTCCCATGCCTTGTTGTTGGCGATGACCCTGCGACGTTCGGCCTTCTGCTCCTCCGACATGCCGCTCGCGGCCGCGCTCGTGGCCGTCGTGCTGGTCTCGTCACGGCGGTAGCCGACCGCCTCGGGGTCGCGGAGGTAGTACACCGGCTCCGGATCGCGCAGGTACGCCATCACGCGCACGCCGCGACCGTCGAGGGTGTCCATCTTCTCCGCCGTCAGGAGCGCATCACCGCCGTCCGCCGTCACCAGGTCGCGGACGGGCACGAACGCGGCGTGCTCCGGGTTCTCGAGATCCACGATCACGTAGCCGCGGCTCTCGTGGTCCGCGATGGCGGCCTGCACCGCCTTCTTCCGGGTCAACTCGTTCTGCGCGAACCGCAGCTCGTGGGCGAACCGCCCGGGGTTCGTTCGCACGGTCTCGATGAGGCGCGCCTGGATCTTCGGGTACTCGTCGAACTCGACGAGCGCGGCGGCCTGGTCGAGGGTGAGCTGGTGGTCGGTGAGCGCCGCGGCCGCGGAGGGCGTGTTCGCGACCGCGAGCGTCTTCTTGACGGTCCGCGCCCCGGTGCCCGTGCGCTTGGAGATCGCTGTGGCGCTCAGCCCCTCGAACTGTAGCTGCTTGAACGCGACCGTCCGCTCCGTGTCCGTGAGCGCCAGGCGCTGGTCGTTCTCGACGAGCTGCTGCACGATCCGCTCGGCGGTGGTCTCGTCGCCCTCGATGATGTGAACGGGCATCGTGCCCAGGCCGACCTCTCGTGCGGCGAGGGTGCGGCGCTGTCCGGCCCGGACGAGCACGCGGCCCTCCTGGTCGCGGCGAGCACGGACCGGGGTCAAGACGCCGTTCGCTCGGATGCTGTTCACGAACTCCCGGTCGAGGTCCGCGCTGGGGCGGACGTTCTCCTCAAGGATGAGCGTGTTCGGGTCCAGGTACTCGATGACCCCGACCGGACTGGTGGTTTTCTCGGTAATCGTCACGTGCGTTCTCTCTTCCACTCGATTTTGCCGTGGAGGCGTTTTTACGCCTTAGCGACCGGAGGGCGTAGTGCAACCCGGAGGGCAGTGGGGGAGAGAATTTCGGGGCGACATAAGGGAGCTCGCGACCGCGTCCCGAAAATCTCGGAGGAGCCGGCGGCGCAGCCGCTTGCGCGGAGCCCGCAGGTGGCTACGAGGGAGCGCAGCGACCGAGCCGCCGAAGGCTTCACGGCCAAAATACGGGCCCGTGGGGCCCAGAGAGGGGCGCCGCGCAGCGGCTCAGATGAGACCGACAGCGCCGCGCAGCGGCACAGATCAGGCCAACAGCGCCGCATCACGGCTCCGCCCGAACATCACCGACGCCTGTCGGACGCGGTCCACCCAACAGGGAGCTCACGAATGTAGGCACCCTCGCTTGAGGGATTCCCGATACGACAGGAATTCCCTAGTGTGCAGGCATGGAATACGTTCTCACGGACGACCTTGTCGCCCGAATACGCATAGACTCACTGACAGTCAGCTACGGCGGGCGGCTTCTTACGGTGCGCGCCTCCGAGCACTTGTCGCCTCCCGGCCTCGTGCGGCAGCGCGCGGTGCTCGAAGTCGTGGCCTTCGACGCCCCGGACGAAGTCCTGGTCTACATCTGTCCCGATTCCGGAGAACAGCACGCGTTCTGGTCCGCTCGTATGTTCGGCGCAGGCGTGCTCGGCGAGATCTCCCGGACGCTGTCCGGCGGCTTGCAGGGGACGTTGCGCTGATGTCGTATTCGCGCCCCTGCAGGGATCTCACCGGGCATGACTTCAGCGTGGAGATCGGCCCTGGCCCGGTGACCTATGTCGCGGTCGACATAGTCACGGTCGTGCGCGCTCGGGATCTGGAACCCGACGCGGATGACGTCCTGGCCCTCACGTTGCGGCTACCAACGACGGACCTCGTGTGGCCGAGCCCTGGCGCCGGGATGCGGGTGAGTGCTCGCGTCGCTGTCCGGGGTGAGGGAGGCCTCGAGGTCACCCACGGGTTCAAAGACCATTGGGATCTGCGACGCGGCGAGGTCGTCGGCGAGCCATGGTTCGAGAGCAACGTGCCGATCGACGCGCACATCCTCTTTGCCTACTTGGACGTCACCCTCGTCGCCCCCGGCCAGTAGCTCCTGACGGGCGTGCCGGCCGGCCGACGCCCTCGCTCGGACTAGCGCTCGAGCGCGTCGTCCCCACGGGCACGGTGGGGCTCGTGCGATCTCGCGCTCGTCGACGACGAGTCACGATGCGGCGTGGTGCGCTTGTCCGGGTCGATCCCGGCCGCGCGGAGCATCTCGCGCTCGGCGAGCTCGCGGCGGTTGTAGGCCGGCGGCTCGCCTGCGCCGCGGGACGGTCCCTGCTCACGACCCGCAGTGCGCGCCGCGGTGAGCGGCGCCGCGCCCTCGGGGCCCCGGGTCGGCGCGGCGTCGACCAGGTGCGCTCGCAGGTACACGGCGAGGGGGCGGTCAGTACCGGCGATCGCCTGCAGGCGGCGGTGGCGGAGTTCGTCGACGTCGATGCTCGCCCAGTCGATCGGGTGCCCGGCTCGCTGCGCGAGCGCGGCCACGTACACGGATTGGCTGCGGGTGTTGCCGTCGCGCCACGGGTGGATCGCGGAGAGCTCGCCCCACCGGTCGGCGAGACATTCGGTGAACGTGTTGGCCTCGAGGCCCGTGAGGTAGTCCTCGCGCTGGAGCTTGCGGAACAGCGTGTCGAGGTTGGCCTCGATGAAGTCGGGCCTGCAGTACGGGATTCCGGTCCCCGTCGCCTGGACGTCGACGTCGCGGATCCGGCCGGCGATCGTGGGGAGGAGATCCCCGAACATGCGCACGTGGATCCCGCGGAGGTACTCCAGGTCCGGTCGGGCAGGAATGGACTCCGTGCGAATCTCTGCCAGCGCCACTGACGAGACATAGTTCATGGCATCGTCGAGCACAGCGTGCTCGGTGATGCCCGCAGCGTTGATGAGGACGCCGCCGCTGCCGGGGTAGGTGTACTTGTCGTCGACGCCCATGCGCGCGCTCGAGCTACGCGCGGTCAGCGCTGCTTGACGGGGATCCCGAACTTGGCGGCGACCTGCGCACGAGCCTCGTCCCCGGTCATGGTCCCCTCGAGGACACGTCGAGCGAGCCCGAGAGCCTCCTCGTTCGGGAAGTGGCCGGCGAGCTGCTGCGCCTTCTCTACCAGCGCCATGCCCTGCTCGACGTCGGCCGTCGGCGCACTGCTCTGCGTGATCTTGGTGCTCATGGGAACCCCCCTGCTCACCTGCAATTGTACGGATTGTGAGCGCTATCCGCCTGGGAATCGTGACCCCGTGAGGGCCCGGTTACGAGGGACCGAACTGGCTTCGCCGACCACGACCTAGTCATGCCCAGGCGAGCCCGTTGAGCGTGATCCAGATGCCGCGGTCGCGGAACGAGGGGGGCTCTCCTCGAGCGCGATCTCGCGGTAGATGTTGGGCGTCGACGCCCACCATCGGCCGGGCCTCACTATCCGCCACGCATCGTGGATCCAAGGCGGGGCTGCCCAGCCGTCCCGCTCCGCGAGGTAGTCCGCCAGCGCGGCGAACGCCGCGTCGAGCTCGAGGCATCCGGTCGGGGCCGGGGGTTCCGTGAACACCTGCGCGCCCAGCTCCGTGCCGCCGCGCCCGCAAGTGGACGTGTAGTCGTCAAGAGTCTGGAGGACACCAAACCGCCAGCCGGCCGTCGACGGCTCGCCGGCGTCGACGAGCTCAGCGCCGTCGCGTGCAGCACCTGCCGCGGTGTGTAGCACCCCCGCAGAGCTCCGCGGCGTCGGCGGGGCCAGCTCCGCGAGCCGGATCATCTCTGTCACCGACAAGATCTCCCCCTGGAACGCCACACCCCACCTCCTTCTCCGTCCGGCCCCGCCTCGCCGAGTCCTGCTCCAGACACGGGCGTGTGTCTGCCGCTCGCCACATCTTCCCGCGATGCAACGCTGACCGCATGACCCTTGACGACCAGACCTCCATCGACGCGGTACTCATCCTCGAAGGCCTTGCCAGCCTGGTGCGCATCCCGGGGGTGGGCGAAACCGAGGACAATGAGAAATGCGCAGCCCGCATCGACGGCGCCGCACAAGCGGTCATCCGCGACACTGGGATCGCCACCGTGGATCTGGACAAGGCGCGGCAGGAGGCGGCCGCCGAGTGGGACTTCGGCATGATCTTCGCGCTGATGCCCGGTGACGAGGTCCTGAGGTTCTGCGCGGACCTGCTCAGGAGAGCGCGACGATCAGGGGAGACGATCTTCACCGCGGAGCCGGACCCGCCGAAGACCGAGCGCTGGTGACCAAAACCTGACGACGGCAGCACCTGCTCAACGAGGGGAACTGGCATGACCAACTACGACGAGCTCGCCGGGCGCGCCGAGCGGGGTGAGCTCGCGCTCATCCCCGGTACCCAGAGGTACGGCCACGCCGCTCGCGTGGAAGCCCGAGCCATGCTCATGGATGCCACCGGCACGGACAGCCTCACGGCCGCAATGGCCGTCGCTCTCGGCCGCCCGCGTCTCGACGAGTAATCGCGCGGATTCGAGGACCCCAGTGGTGAGGACGACGACCGGACCGCCCCCTCAGCTCTTCCTGCCCCATCCCTTCCGTCGGACGCGCCACGCGCCCGGCACGACGGGGCCGAGGGGCGCGACCCGCTCCATCAGGGCGAGTTGCCCTTGGGCCAGCGGCCGTACGGCGCCGATGCGCACTCGCTCGAGGGGAACGTCGAGAACGAGTGCCGCGCAGTCCCGGGCCATGATGCGGATCTCCTGTGTCGATCGCGCTTGCGTGACCGCGCCCACTGCGAGGATGACGACGATCCAGTAGCTACCCTCGCGGTAGACGTACACGTGCAGCAGGAGCGGCATCGCTCTCCCTCACCAGACTCCAGGCATCGCCCGAAGAGAGCACCCTACCTGCGCTCCCACGTGGACTGCAGTCCCGGAGGCTGTGCAAGACGGCAGCGAACGCCACCGGCCGTCGGAGCGAAGCTGCTCTATCCGTCCGGCAACCGACGGTTGGCTCGGCCCGCCGTGTACACCCTTACGGGCCATCGCTGCGGGACGCTGGCTCCGCGGTGCTCCGCGGCGAGCTCCGACCGCTCGCGGGACGTCCCACAACCCAAGGGTTACGGGACAGACGCAGACGGTCCGCCTAGGCCGAACTACTTGCGTTTGTCAATCATTCGTCTGGCGGAAGCCGAACCCGGTGTCTTGCTGCCACGGTGGGATTACTCGATTTCACCAGAGGGGGGGGGAACCATGAAGATCGGATACTCAGCGCTCGGCATCGTCGCCACAAGCGCTCTCGTGCTAGCCGGAGTCGGACCGGCGAACGCGGCGGAGGACGCCACGCTCGGCGACATCAGGAGCGCCGTGGAGACGCGGGCAGTGCTGCCGGCGACCGCGACGACCGCCGAGTCCATCGACCTCTCGGACGGGCTCATCTCAGCCCCGGGATCCGACGGGGGCGACGTGCAGCTCCGCCTCCCCGGCACCCCGCGCACCGCCGCGGAAAGCGACGAGCTCGCGCTGAACGTCACCGGTGGCGCCGGCTACACGACGGCCATCCAGGACACCGGCGATGGCACCTTCCGCGCGCTCATGCACATCGAATCGGCAGCGGCGCCCCGCGAGTACCGGTTCGAGCTCGGCGAGGGCGTCGAGCTCATCCCTCTCGAGGATGGCGGCGTCACTGCTCGCGATGCCGCCGGCGACATCCTCGGCACCTTCGAGCCCGCATGGGCTCTGGACGCGAACGGCGCGGCCGTCCCCACGTCCTACACGATCGACGGCTCCACCCTCGTGCAGTCCGTCTCGCTGACCTCGGCAACCGCGTTCCCCGTGGTGGCCGATCCCTTCTGGATTCCCGCGCTGCTGGTCATGGCGAGACTCACCTCGCATGCCGCATCTCAGGCGGCTCTGCGAGGGGTCAGCCAGGCCATGATCAAGCAGGTAGTGCAGAACGGCGCCAAGTCAGCCGGCAACAAGGGCACGTCCATCTTCACCCAGGGCTCAGGCAAGAACAGGATCCGCGTCATCGTGGACAACAAGTCAGGCAACGTTGTCACAGTCACGAAGGGCTAGCAGAGTGAAGATCACCTACGACACAGCCGCCGACGCGGCATATATCCAGGTCGTCCCCGACATCAAGCCCGGCCAGTCGGCCGAGCAGATTCACTCGATTGCCACCCCTGGCAACAGAGGAGAGATCGTCTTGGACTTCGACTCGGATGGCCGGCTGCTCGGCGTCGAAGTGCTCCAAGCGGGAGACGTTCTTTCCGCAGAGGTACTAGCCGCCGCAGAGAGACCGACCGGCGCCTAGACACACGCCGCCAAAGAGTGCGCCCCATCGCTACCGATCGGGCGCACTCTTCTTCGCACCCGGTTCCCAAGGCTTAAGGGACACCGCGTTGCGAGCCACGCCGTAGCTTCCGCTGACGCCGGCATGACGATGCCCCCTCCCAAAGAGGAGGGGGCATCGTCATGTGCAACCAACACGTGCGGACGATGCAGCGGGTCGTCGCCGCATCGTCGCGCGTCCTGGGTGGGCTACTTGCCCTTGGCCTGCGAGAGAGCGCTGGCCGCGACGCTCTTGGAGGCTGCGGACGTGCGACCGTCGCGCATCACCTTGGACGCCGTGCGGGCGACAGCGGGACTGGTCACCTTGCTCGAGGACTTCTTCGACATGGGGCTCTACCTCCTTCCTCACCTGCGTAGCGATGTACGCTCGGCTGATCCCGTCTCACAAGGATGCTGAGCTCCCCGCCGACGACCTCGGTGGGGTTCTTCGCTTTAAGAGACCGACGATCCGCAGATGAGGGCGGTCGGTGGCCGGGGGCAAGCCCCGGTGGTCTGCTGGGGCGCTGCGTGCTGCGCGGCCGCGCTCGCGGACGTCACAGGGCCGCCAAGCCTCGGCCGGCGTACTTGATGAACGCCGTGTTGGGCTCCTCGAACTCCCACAGGAGCATGTACCGCTGAGGCCGGCCCGGAACCATCACGGCCACGGCGTACGCCCCCGGCGGCTTGAGGTACGTCTGCCGCAGGCGCACAGCGCCGTTGGGCGGCGCTGTCTCGAGTTCCCCGATCACGCGATCGAACGCGTCAGCGAGCAGCGTGTCGCGCTCGTCGTAGTGATCGAGCTGATCTGCTGCCTCGTCTGCGTATGCCAGGTTCATGATCCAGCCAGCGTACACCCCTTGGCCCATTTGTGCACAGGTGGGCCACGCCCCTGTTGGGTTTCACCCACGTGTGTTAGCGTCCTTACTCAGTGATCCACGGATCACGAAGCGTGAGGCTGATACCCCTCACGGTCAGCAATGAGAGCGCCCCCGGCCCCGGCTGGAGGCCCGCGCAGTTGCAGGTCCAGGCATGGGTCTGCGCTAGCCACCCCAGAGAAATATAAGAAAACCTGCCCCTCATCAGGGCACGGCCTTTCCGCACCGACGTAGACGGAAAGAAGAGAGACGAGCAATGACCTCCACCATCGCCCCCACCTTCGTCCAGATCGACGCGCGCAAGCGCGCAAGCCTTGGATCAATGGCGAAGTTCGACCAGTACCTCGTCCGCGAGGAGCCGAACGGCACGATCATCTTCGAGCCGGCCATCATCATGACCCCAGCTGAGCGCGAGTTCGTGAACGACCCCGAGCTGGTTGCCGCGCTCGCCCGCGTCAACGCCAACCCGGAGCGACGACGCACACGCGAGCGCCGCGGCGCACGGAGCAGCGCCGTCTAGGCGAGTACGAACAAGAGCGGCCGGTACCCACCAGGGTCCCGGCCGCTCTTACATTGGGCCCCAGATGGTCGTCTACGGCATGCGTCCCGCGCTCGAGGAGAGCTCGCCGCGGCCGCCCAGCCTCATGCCGGCGCTCGTCCGAACCATCGAACCGGGAGAGCGCCACATCTGAGCGGCTGCTCACTGCCGAGAGCAGCCGGCGCCCACGAGGGGCGCCGACCGCCCTCCGGCGGGGGGCGACCTAGGCGACGAGCTCGAACCAGGTCTTGCAGCGGGCGCACTGGATGTCACCGGTGGTGACCTGTGAGAACGGCCCGTGTTCGTGGCGACAGTGAGGGCAGGGGATGTAAATCCAGCCCTTCACGTACTTCGTCTGCACCCGTCGGCCCTCAGTGCTTCGTGGGGTCGACGAGCGTGAACGTCTGCCCCGGCTTCGGAGTGGGCGGCAGCGGGTTGCCCCGCGTCGACGTCCGCTCCTCGCCGGTGTGGCCCCCACGGGGTCCACGGATCTCGTACTGCCCGGAGCGTGGCGTGGTGTCTCCGGACGTCAGAGGTGATGCGGCCATGGTGACCAGTTCCTTAATGACCAAGAACGGTGTGAGCCATGGGCGCTTCCGTCGCGCCCGACGATGTAGGTTCGACGAACTGGGTTCCCATCCGGTTCTTCGACCCCGCAACGCTCGGCTCGCCCGCAGCTTGCGGGGTCGTCTCATGTCAGGGCTCACTATATGTAGTTGCACCGACATGCGCCTAGCCACCACATCTAGTGGGCGTATTATCCCCACCATGGGGAAAAGTCCACCACCGTTGTCCACAGGCCGCTCCCCCCCTTCGGGGGTCGTTTCTCCCCCTCCCCTGGGAGCGCCCGGCAGCAGTGCCGCGCGCGCGGGCGACCATTTGAGCCCGCCACCGCGCGGGCCCCGCGTCCTCAACGGGCCGATGCCGTTCACCATCGAACGGAAGCTCGCCCACCCGTAGGTAGTTGCTTCACCGCCGCCTCGGCCGAGCCGAGAGCTTGAGGATGCGGGACTGCACGGGACCACCAGAGCACGTCTCGGCTGGCGGGTTCGGCACGGGGGATGCCGAACCCGCCACCCTCACGGCCCGACCACGTCCGTGACCGCGGCCGTGAGCGCGGCCGTGAGCGCTGGGGCCCTCTGTGCCCCGCGCGCGCCCACCGTACGAGCCCCCGAGCGAGCGATCCAGCAGGGTCAGTCGGCCGCGGCCGGCCGGCCGAGCCTCATGTCGGCGCGCGTCCGTACGCTCGTCGACGAGCGCGGCCGGGCGCTTCCACTCGCTCGAATCGACGAAGGAGAGCCCCGGTGAACAAGGTCCGAAGCAGCATTGACGGCCTGGTGCGCGACGTCGGTGCGCACCCGTGGGCGCATCTCGAGGCCGGCTATTGGCGGATCCAGGTCGAGGACCGGCCCTTGCTCGGGTACGTGATGCGGGCCCGGGCCGAGCTCGGGGACCCGTTCACGTTCGAGGTCTACGCGGACGCCCGCAACGAGCTCGGCCAGCGGATCTGGCTCCGCCGTGAGGAGTCTCTGAACTCGGCGGCCGCGTGGATGATCCAGAACAGCGCTCGCCTCATCGCATTCGCGGCACGGCACGCGCCACCACTCGACGGCGCCGAACCGAACGCCGGCGCCAAGGAGAGCGACCGGACGTAGAGGAAGACGCCCTCCTCCGGGATCCGCTCGCGGAGCTGCTCGACGGCCGCCCAGCTCGAGACAGCATCGACGGCGACGAGGCCGACACCACCCTCCGCGTCAGGCCCGTACCCGAGGGGACATACGCAAAGACCCGACCCCCTAAGGGGCCGGGTCTTCGGCGTGTCTCAATCAGTCTTTATGCCTCGACATGAGGTAACCGAAAAGTGCGTACCTGCGTGGTCGAGACGAACTTCGACGACACGAAGTCGGCATCCCCGGAAACCATTACCAGCACGTCTTGCACCACTGCCGCACCAAACTGTCGCGCACCAACGTCAAGTAAGACGGACGGCAAAGCCTCACCGTCGATCGAGAGCGTCGATTGCACCATATCGGCTTTTTCAAGCTGGGCAATCTCGTCGTTCATCTCGACACGAAGAACTTCGAGATCCTTGTGCTCCGAACTGACGCGAAGGCGCTCATTTGCGAGCTGCTGAGCCGCGAATCGAATGAGACGGACTTGCTCTGTCGGACGCGTGGCGCTCGGTGCCGCGTCGAACTGCCGTGATGTGAGCACGGTATTCGCGCGTTCCTCCTCTGTGCGATCGGAGAAGTGAACTTCGACGTCACGGTCCACGTCGTCAACCCCGTACCACGAGAACCCACGCGCTACGCCGTCCCGTGGAACAACGAACCGCCCGAACCGCTCAAGTCGAGCGGCGTCCGGCTCTCTGTCTCGGCTACCGGTAGTCAACGGGCCCCAATGCCACGCAGGTGAAGCCGAGGACGCCGTAGACGATCCCCTGCGAGACGCCGACCTGGTTTGCCGTGCCCAAGGCACCGAAGTCCTTCAGACCCGACACCCACCCCACCCCACCGAACGGGGCGAGACCGTCCAAGTTGTACGACTGCGCCCCCGTCGCGCCGAAGGCCGCGACCCTCCAGGTGTGCTCGTATGCTCCACCCGCGAGCGTGAACGTGTACGACGTCGAGTACTCATTGCCGAAGTTTCCCTCGAAGAAGATCGCTGCGTCGCCACAGTCGTTCGGTGCGACTCCGCGAGCGTTCGGGTCCACGACGACGTCGCCCTCGTCGTCGACGGGCGCCGGCATCGGCGTACCGTTGGTGAAGTCGCCGGGAGCGTTGGTCAGCGGTACAACGAGCTGCTCTCCGGTCGTGTTTGTGCGCATTTCGTAGCCATTTTCGGCGGCGATTTCTGAGTTGAACCCCGAGAAGCCCAACTGCTGCGTTAGCGTTTCGGGCTCGGCCGGCGCCTCACTTGCGGACGCACCGAGTGCGGGCACTAGTGCGATGCCAGCGGCTAGACATAGAGCTGCTACCTGCTTTTTCAAGATTCCCCCTGGTGTTCTGAAAAGCGATGTGACTCCACAGTGAACCCTAAGTCGCGAACATACAACCTTGACAGAGATTTGATGTGTGCTAGGAACGGCCGATGACGCACCTATTTGGGGGCGCCGACGGCGAAGTGCCTCGCATATTTAGGCGGTCGAACGTAGAGGAAGACGCGCTCCGCTGAGATCCGCTGGCGGACCTGCTCGACGGCCGCCCAGCTCGAGGCGTCGTCGACCGTGACGGGCTCGGCGCCGCTCTTCGCGCGGGGCCGGTGCGCGAGCTCACAGGACATCCACCCAACGTGCGCGGACGCGAAACGCCCCCGGCGGCGAGAGCCCTCCGGGGGCGTTCGAGGATCAGCTACAGGATACGAGCGTGTGGTCGATCGCGGTGCGGTCGGCGTCGTCGATCGTGAGCTCGTACGTGCTCAGCACGTACGCGAACCGGGTGACGTACAGGCAGTCATAGCCAACGGCCGGCGGCAGCCAGGTCGCCGGCCCCTGGTCCGACTTCGCCTCGTTCGTCGGCCCGTCGACGGCCTGGAGGTTGTTGACGTCGGTCGCGAGCTGCTCGCCATGATCGGCGCCAACTAGCCCCTCTCGGCGCCTCAGCCACGACGCCGATAATGTACCTTATGTCATGTAAGGCGGATGTCGGGTCCTTTTCTCCCGCGAACGCCCGACGTGACCTCGATCTGCCACAGGCCCTCCGCCCCCGAGTCGCAGCCCCGTCGCGCGTCTCGGTGAGGGACCCCGGTCGAGGCACCGGTCGTCGGACCTCGACGGCGTTCCGCGGGCCGCATCACGGGATCATGGGGACATGACGATCCTCCGCCGCTCCCGTCCGCGTGTCGTCGCGTCGGTCGCCATCGCGGTGTCCGTGACCCTCGCCGTGGCGGGCTGCGTGCAGATCCCGCGGACGTACCCCGCGGCCGGGGCCCGAGAGCAGGACGCCGCGACCCTCGATCTCGCGGAGGAGCTGCTCGCCACGCAAGGCGGCGCTGCGGCGTGGACGGACGTGAGCACACGCGAGGCCGTGCCCGAGAGCGTGGCGTTCACGGGGATCGAGGTCTGCTCGGACCGGACGGTGATGGGCCCGACCGGCGACGCGGGTCAGGCGCAGGAGCTGTACGTCCAGCCGGACGAGCCGCAGCCGCAGGCGCAGGTCCTCGAGGAGCTCCGGACCGTGTGGATGCGCCATGGGCTGACGCATGAGGACGTCGACGACGACCAGGTGCACGTGACCGGTGACGGTCCTTCGCCGGAGCTCTACGTCACGTGGTCCCCGCTGCAGGATCCGCGCCTGGCGCGTCTCAGCATCATCATCAGGTCGGTCTGCGAGCGCCTCTAGCTCTGGTCGATGTCCGCGGGGCCGCTGGCGTCCCGTCCGCCCTCGGCCGCCAGGAACTCCGCCAGGCTCGTGGGCCGGCGTCCGAGCACGCGCTCGACGTCGCCGCTCACGTGCTCCATCTCGCCGGCGGCCATGGCGGTGTACGTGCTGATCCAGGCGTCGAGCTGCCACTCGGGCGCGCCCCAGACCGCTCGCGATGCGCGCGCCTCCTCGAGGGTCTCGTCGCGGTACGTGACGGGGCGGGCCCGGGCGGCGGCGATCGTCGCCGCGATCTCCCCCATCGTCAGCGCCTCCGGCCCGGTCAGCTCGTAGGCGGCACCGGCGTGCGCCCCCGGGTCGCGGAGGATCGTCGCGGCCACCTCGGAGACGTCACCGCGCGTGACGGCGGCCACCCGTCCGTCGCCGGCGGGACCGCGGATCACGCCGTCCTCGCCGACGAGCTGGCTCACGAAGTCGATGTAGAAGGCGTCGCGCAGGAAGGTCCAGGCCATGCTGGACGCGCGGATCCGCTCCTCGGTCGCGTGGTGGTCGCGCGCCAGCGTGAACGTCGCGTCGGGAGCGGCGCCCTGGAAGGACGTGTAGACCACGTGACGGACCCCCGCCTCCGCCGCCGCGTCGACGAACGCGATGTGCTGGGCCCGCCGGTGCTCGTCCTCGGCAGCGGACACCATGAGCAGCGTCGTCACCCCCGTGAGCGCCGCGACGGAGGCCGCGTGGTCCCCGTAGGACACCTCGTGCACGGTGGCGCCGGGCAGCTCGGGAGCGCGCGACGGCGTGCGCGCGAGGAGGCGGAGCGGGATCCTCGCGTCCGCGAGGCGGCGGGCCACCGCTCCCCCGACGGCTCCGGTGACGCCGGTGACGGCGATGACTCGGTCCTGCGTGGCCATGGTGGTCTCCCCTCAGCGCGCCGGCACCCGCTCCTCCGGGTGGGATCCGGTGCGCCGCGCGATCGCTCGACACTATCCCGGCGCGCGACGCGGCCCCCGTCTCGCGAGGAGACGGGGGCCGCGTCGTGCTGCGCGTCAGTCGATCACGAGCCGGCGCGGGTGACGATCACGTCGAAGTCGCTCGTCCGGACGTTGCCGGCGCGGTCCTTCGCGGTGCAGATGACCGTCGTGGTGCCGACGGGGAAGATCCCCCTGCGGGGCGGCGCGCACACCACGCGCACGTTCCCGTCGCGCGTGTCGATCGCCGACGGCAGCGCGTACGGGACGCGCACGCCCGCGGCCTTCGTCGCCACCGCGGTGATGTCGTCCATGTCCGCGATGCGCGGCGCTGACAGGTCCGCGGGTCGCGTCGGCAGACGGGTCCGCGGGTCGCGTCGGCAGACGGGTCGGATCCACGATGCCCCAGTAGGCGGGAGCGGCCTGCAGGTCGTCGTCGAACGGCAGCGGCTGCTCCCACGGACGCGCGATCGGCCACGTGCGCAGCCAGCTGCGCGCGTGGCCGACGCCCCAGAAGGTGACCGAGTCGATGGAGGCCGCCTGCTGGCGGATCATCTGGAACAGGTCCCGGTAGTAGTAGCCGACCTCGGCCGCCGCCTGCGCGTCGTCCGCGTACACGGGCGTGTACGGATCCTGCGGAGCGCCGCTCACGTCCGCGCCCTCGTTCTGGTTGGACGCGTTGACGTCGAGCTCGGTGATCGCCTGCAGCAGGCGCGTGTCGATGCGCTCGACCGCGCGGATGGAGTCGCGCAGCCACGAGACGGGGCGGGCGAAGTCGACGTGCGCCTGGTGCCCGACGCCGTCGACCGGCACGCCGCGCGCGACGAGCGCCGAGATCAGCTCGAGGTAGTCGGCGCGCTTCGTGGGCAGCTCCGTGTTGTAGTCGTTGATGAAGAGCTTCACCCCCGGGAAGTGCGCGCGCGAGGCGGAAGCCCTCGTCGACGAAGCCCTCCCCCAGCACCTGGTACCAGCGGCTGTCCCGCATGTCGTGCGCGTTGTCGTTGGGGCCGTCGTCGATGACCTCGTTGACGACGTCCATCGCCCAGATGGGGCTGTCCCCGTCGGGGTAGCGCGCGGCGATGTGGTCGGCGATGCCCGTCACGTGCGCCTCCATGCGCGCCCGCAGCAACGCCTGGTCGGCGGGGCTGTCGGTGAGCGGACGGTCGCCGTCGAGGAAGAACCACGCGGGCGTCTGCGAGTGCCAGAACAGCACGTGGTAGTAGACCTTCGTCCCCGTCCGGTCGGCGTAGTCGAGCAGCTGGTCGAGCTGCGTGAAGGTGAACCGCCCCTCCTCCGGCTGGACGCTCTCGGGCTTGCCGGCGTTCTCCGGCGTGAACGCGTCGAACTGGCGGCTGACGAGATCCGCACCGGCCCCGACGGTCTCGCGGCCGTCGACGGCGACGCCGACGTGCTCGATGCCGCGGGCGCCGAGGACGTCCTTGAGCGCCGGGATGTCGGTCTGCACGGGCGTGGCCACGGCCTCGCCCAGCTGGAAGTCGTCGAGGAGGAAGTCGGCGCCGACCGTCCCCTCGACGTAGACCTGCGCCTTGTCCACCGGGCCGCCGAGCGTGTAGGTGCCGGTGAGCTCGGTCCAGGCGTCGGCGGTGGCGCGCGCGGCGGCTCCTGCCACCCCGTCGTAGCCGCTGCCTCCGCCGGTGTCGCGCTGCACGGAGACCTTGAGGGACGCGGGCTCCTCCCCCGCGGCCAGGCGCGCCCACACCGTGACCTCGACCTGCTGGCCGACGGCGAGGGCGCTCGTCACGTCGAGCGCGGCGCCGTGCCACTCCTGCGTGCGGTCGGTCACGAGCAGGCTCCCGGATCCGGTGTGCGCCTCGGTGCTCGGGGCGATGCGGACGCCGTCCCCGCGCGGAGCCCACGCGCCCGTGCCCGATTCGAAGTCGGATCCGATGCCGGCGGGAGCTGCGGCGTCGGCGGCCTGCGCAGCGGGCGCGGTGAGGGCGCCGGCCCCGGCGATGAGGCCGAGGGCGGTGAGGGCGGCGAGGCCGCGGCGGCGGTCGCGTCGCGGGCGGGGCGCGAGCCTGATGCGGCCGTAGCGCGGGGGGCTGACGTCCGCGAGCGCGGACGTGTCGGTGCGGGGAATGCTCATCGTCGAACACCTTCCATGTGTTCCGACTCCGGTGTCGGATGCTCGCACCGTAGGCACCCTCCCCGACGGGGGGCAAGGTATTCGAAAATCTTTGTTGCGCGGGGCAACGAACGCGGAGCGGCCGCCGTCCTCGACGAGGACGGGGGCCGCGGCGGTGGGTCGGGCGGTGATCAGCCCTTGGGGAGGGGCAGACGCGGCGGGAGCAGGCTCGGGTTCTCGATGCCCCAGTACGCGGGCATGGCCTCCTGATTGTTCCCGAACGGGAGCGGCTGGTCCCACGGCTGGTCGATCGACGGGCTGTGCAGCCAGGTCCGCGAGTTGTCGGAGCCCCAGAAGGTGACCGACTCGAGGTCGCCGGCCTCCTGCCGGATCATCGTGAACAGGTCCTTGTAGACCCAGCCCACGGCCGCGGCGGTGTCGTCCGGGTCGGAGTAGATCGGCGCCGTGCGGTTCCGGTTCTCGCTGTTGCCCGTCGCGGCGGCCTGCGACGCGCCGACGTCCAGCTCGGAGATGGCCTGGAGGAGGTCCGGGTCGAGGGCCTTCACCGCGTGGATCGTGTTCCTCAGCTCCTCGATGTCGCTGCGGAGCCCGATGTGTCTCTGCTGCGACACGCCCTCGACCGGGATGTGCCGCTCCAGGAGGTCGGAGACGAGCCCGAGGTAGTCGGCGCGCTTGCTCGGCGAGTCGGTGTTGTACTCGTTGATGAAGAGCTTGACGCCCGGGAAGTAGTTCTTCGCGAGCTGGAGGCCCTCGTCGACGAAGCCCTCGCCGAGCACCCGGAAGAAGGGCGTGTCCTTCATGTCGTGCGGGTTGCCGTCGGGGCCGTCGTCGATGACCTCGTTGACGACGTCCATGGCCCAGATGGGGCTGTTCCCCTTCGGGTACCGGGACGCGATGTGGTCGGCGATCGCCTTCATGTGGGCTTCCATGCGCGCCTTGAGCAGCGCCTGGTCGGCCGGGCTGTTCGTCAGCGGCCGGCCGTGGTCGAGGGAGAACCAGTCGGGCGTCTGCGGCTTCCAGAAGGGGACGTGGAAGTACATCTTCATGCCGTGGGCGCCGCAAAGTCGAGGAGCTCGTCGATGCCGCTGAAGTCGAACCGGCCCTCGACGGGCTGGATGGCGTCGGCCTTGCCCTCGTTCTCCGTGGTCATGGCGTTGACGTGGCGGGCGATGAGGTCGGCCGAGGTGCCCTGCACCTCGCCGCTGCCCATCGCCACGCTGACGTGCTCGATGCCGGCGGCACCGAGGACGTCCTTGAGCGCGGGGACCTGCATGCCGGGGACGGGCGTGCTCGGAGCTGCGGCGGATGCGGACACCGCCGGGACTCCCACGGCGACGGCGGTGAGGACGGCGGCGGGCGACGCGAGGGCGGCGAGGCCGCGACGGGGGCGACGGCGGGCGTCGCGGTTCGGGAGGGATGGCGTCGTGCGGACGGACGCGCGGGGACGTTGTGGGGTGGGGGTCACTGGTGCCTTTCGTACGTGGATGGGACACCTGGACCCAAGGGAGGACCGTCCCGCCGCCGAGCGGGTTGTGGACAGGACGCAACGAGCTCCGCGGCGGGAGGCCGCGCGGTCCGCGGCGCACCGGGTACACGGGGCCGACCGGGTACACGGGGCCTACCGGTCACCTCGGGCGTCGGCCGGTCGCGACCCGGGTGCCGTCGTGCTCGTCGTCCGCGGGTCCGGCGAGCGGGTCGGCTCGCGCCTCCAGGCCGGCGGAGGCGAGCGCGTCGAGGGCGGCGGGGAGCTGCGCGTCCGCGACCTCGACGAGGAGCAGCCCGCCGGGTGCGAGCCAGGAGCCGCTCCCGAGCGCCGCGCGCCGGAGCACGTCGAGCCCGTCGGCGCCCCCGTCGCGCGTCACCTCCGGCTCGTGCAGGCGCGCCTCGGGCGGCAGGAGGTCGAGCGCGGCACGAGGGACGTACGGCACGTTGGCGACGAGGACGTCGATCCGACCGCGGAGGTCGTCCGGCAGGGCGTCGAGCAGGTCGCCGCGGTGCACGTCGACGCCGCGCGGGGCGAGGTTCTCCGCCGCGCACGCCACGGCGACGGGATCGACGTCGGCGGCGTGGAGGATCGCCCCGGGCACCTCGTCCGCGAGCACGGCGGCGATGGCCCCCGATCCGCAGCACAGGTCGACGACGACGGGGTGGTCGACCGCGCGCGCCGCGGCGACGGCGGCCCGCGCCAGGCGCTCGGTGCGGCGGCGCGGCACGAAGACCCTGGGCCGCACGATGATCCGACGCCCGGCGAACGCGGCCCAGCCGAGGACGGTCTCGAGGGGCTCCCCCGCCACGCGGTCCGCCGACATCCCCTCGAGCGCGGCCGCGCGAGCGTCTCCCCCGTCGTCCGGATGACGGTCGGCGGCCTCCGCGACGAGCAGCGCGGCCTCCTCCTCGGCGAACACGCACCCCGCGGCCCGGAGGCGCGCGACGAGGTCGTTGTCGCGCCCGTCGCAGGTCGCGCCGGGCCCGTTCAGATGTCGTCCGTGGCGCGGAGGTGCTCGAGCAGCGCGGCGGCGCGCAGGAGGTCGTCGCCGTGCACGGGCGGGCGGGCCTGCCGCGCGGCCTGCTCCAACCACTCGGCGCGGGCCGTCCGGACGCCCAGGACGAGCGCCCGGCCGCCGTCGGAGAGGTGCAGGTAGGACCCGACGGGGTCCTCGGACTCCAGCACGAGGCCCTTCTGCATGAGCGACGCGAGGCTCGGCACGGTGGCCGCGCGGGCGGTGCGGGTGTCGAGCGCGAGCGACGCGCGGTCCATGCGCTCGGTGCCGGAGAGCCGTCGGAGGATGAGGATCTGGACGCCGGTGAGCCCGTCCCAGCTCGCGTCGACGGACGCGTCGATGCGCTCGGACACGGAGCTGAGCGCGTCGGCGAGGCGGGTGTGCGGGACGGCGGGATCGGTCACGATGCTCCTGACGGTGGGGCGGGCTCCGGTGGGTCCGAGGCTCTCGCCTCCGGCCTGAGGGAGCGTCGTGTGGCTCACGCTAGCCCCCTCGCGCCCCCGATAGGAGCGCGATGTCGTGCGGCGGCGCCGACGCGACGACGCCCGCCGCGGCGAGGCGCCGGGCGGGCGTCGTGGTGCCGGCGTGCCGGCGGGTCGATCAGGACGGGAATTGCGTGAAGTCCGCCGTGGCCGGGTCGGCGCCGAGGCGCGTGCCGGTCTCCAGGGTGTCGATCTCGGCGAGCTCCTCGACAGAGAGCTCGACCTCGATGGCCTGGAAGTTCTGCACGATGCGCTCGGGGGTGACCGACTTGGGGATCACGATGCGGCCCTGTGCGAGGTGCCAGGTGAGCACGATCTGCGCGGGCGTGGCGTCGTGCTGCTTCGCGAGGCGCGTGACGATCTCCGACTCCAGGTCGGCGCCCTGGCCGAGCGGGCTGTACGCCTCGACCTCGATGCCGCGCTCCACGGAGAAGGTGGAGAGGTCGTGCTGCTGGAACGTCGGGTGCACCTCGATCTGGTTCACGGCGGGCACGACGTCGCTCTCGGCGGCCAGCTTCTCCAGGTGCTCCGGCAGGAAGTTGGAGACGCCGATCGCGCGGACGAGGCCCTCGGCGTGCAGCGCCTCGAACGTCTTCCACGTCTCGACGTACAGGCCGTGCTTCGGGTAGGGCCAGTGGATGAGGTAGAGGTCCACCGCGTCGATGCCGAGCTTGCGGCGGCTGTCCTCGAAGGCGCTGCGGGCGCTGTCCGCTCCCTGGTCGCCGTTGCGGAGCTTGGTGGTGATGAACAGCTCCTCGCGCGGGATGCCGGTCGCCGCGATGGCGGCGCCCACGCCCTCCTCGTTGTAGTAGCCGGCCGCGGTGTCGATGTGGCGGTAGCCGGCCTCGAAGGCGCGCTCCACGGCCTGCTGCGTCTCGGCGGGCGGGGTCTGGAAGACGCCGAAACCCAGCTGCGGGATGGTGACGCCGTTGTTCAGGGTGATGAGGGGGGATGCCATGTGCTCTCGTCTTCTTCGTCTCGATGGTCACGTCGGGTGCGGGAGGCGCCGTCGTGCGCACCTCACCGACTCGCCCACCGTACGCCCGGGCCGCGCTCGACCGTCCGGCTCGGACGCCCGCTCCGCGGAGGGCGAACAGGTCGTGTCGCCCGCCGGCCGGTCGACCCGGCAGGGACGACGGACGGGCGCCGCCCTCTCGCGAGGTGCGGCGCCCGTCGGGTCGATCGGCGGAGCGGGTCAGTGGCCGGAGGTCTCCAGCACGTAGCCCTCCTCGCCGTGGACGATGGTGTCGATGCCCGCGATCTCGTCCTCGTTCTTCACCCGGAAGCCCATGGTCTTCTGGATGATCGTGCCGATGACGTACGAGAGGACGAACGAGTAGATCAGCACCGCGAAGGCGGCGAGGGCCTGCTTGCCGAGCTGCTCGAGCGAGCCCGAGTAGATGAGGCCGACCTTCGTGGCGAAGATGCCGATGTAGAGCGTGCCGATGAGGCCGCCGATGAGGTGGATGCCCACCACGTCGAGCGAGTCGTCGAAGCCGAGCTTGAACTTGAGCTCGATCGCGACGGCGCAGACGGCGCCGGCGATGAGGCCGAGGACGATCGCCCAGGTCGGCGAGAGCGCGGCGCACGCCGGGGTGATGGCGACGAGGCCCGCGACCGCGCCGGACGCGGCGCCCACCGAGGTGGGCTTGCCGTCGCGGATCTTCTCGACCACGAGCCAGCCGAGGATCGCGGCGGCGGGGGCGGCGATGGTGTTGAGGAACGCGATGGCCGCGATGCCGTCGGCCGCGAGCTCGGAGCCGGCGTTGAAGCCGAACCAGCCGAACCAGAGGAGGCCGGCGCCGAGGAGCACGAACGGCGGGTTGTGCGGCACGTGCATGCCCTTGGCGAACCCGACGCGCTTGCCGAGGACCAGCGAGAGGGCGAGGGCCGCGGCACCCGCGTTGATGTGGACCGCCGTGCCGCCGGCGAAGTCGATGGCGCCGACGTTGTAGGCGATCCACCCGCCGTCGACCGTGGATCCGTCGGCGACCGTGAAGTTGAAGACCCAGCTGGCGACCGGGAAGTAGACGACCGTGGCCCACACGCCCGCGAAGACCATCCAGGCACCGAACTTCGCGCGGTCGGCGATGGCGCCGGAGATGAGGGCGACCGTGATGATCGCGAACGTGGCCTGGAAGGCGGCGAAGGCGAGCGTCGGGTACGAGGACGTCTGGTCGCCGAGCGCCGCGGTGTACGCGTCGCCGAGGCCGAGCTGGCCGAGGTCGATGCCGAGGACGCCGTCGATGCCGACGAAGCGCGGGTTGCCCGCCGCGCCGTCGGGCCCGTTGCCGAACGCGATGGCGTAGCCGTACAGGACCCAGAGGAGCCCGATGAGGCCCATGGCCCCGAAGCTCATCATCATCATGCTGATGACGCTCTTGGCCTTGACGAGCCCGCCGTAGAAGCACGCCAGACCCGGCGTCATCAGGAGGACCAGCGCCGCGGCGATCAGGAGGAAGGCGGTGTTGCCTTGATCCATGGTGTTTCACCTCTCGTAGATCGTGCAGGGGGTCGCACCGGACTGGAGGGCGAGCGGCCGCCCGTGTGGTCGGGTGGTTCGGCGCGAGCCGTGTGCCGGGTACGCGTCCAGTGTCGGGGGGCGAGGTTTCGCCGGCTCGCCGGACGTGTTTCCGGCTCGTTACACGGGTGACGCTCGTGTGAACATCGTGTTTCCGCGCGGCGGGGATGCCCGTGACGGCCCCCGATCCAGGGACGTCGAAGCGTCGTGGGCTAGAGGTCGCGTCCGGCCGCGGTGAGCGAGATGAGCCGCGAGATCGCGCGCAGGTACTTCTTGCGGTAGCCGCCCGCGAGCATCTCGGCCGAGAACGCCTCGTCGAACGGCGTGCCCGACGCGAGCAGCGGGATCTGCGCGTCGTAGACCCGGTCGACGAAGGCGACGAAGCGGAGGGCGTCGGTCTGGCCCTGCAGCTGGGTCACGCCGCGGAGCGCGATGGCGTCCACGCCCTCGATGACCTTCACGTACTTGGAGGGGTGCAGCCGCGAGAGGTGCGCCACCAGCTCGGGGAACCCGTCGACGGTCACGGACCGGCCCGCGGCCTGCGCGGCAGCCGCCCGGGCGTCGAGGTCGTCCGCGTTCACCGTGACCGCGTGGCCCTCGAAGGCGCGGCGCCGGTAGTCGAGCCCGTCGATGCGGATGGTGTCGAACCGGTCGCTCATGGCCTGGATCTCGCGCAGGAAGTCGGCCGCGGCGAACCGCCCCTCCCCCAGCGCGTTCGGCGGCGTGTTGCTCGTCGCGGCGATGCGCGTGCCGTCGGCCACGAGGTCGGACAGCAGGCGCGTCATCATCATCGTGTCGCCCGGGTCGTCGAGCTCGAACTCGTCGATGGCCACGAGCGTCGCGCCGCGCAGGATGCCGACGGCGCCCTGGTAGCCGAGCGCGCCGACGAGCGCCGTGTACTCGATGAAGGTGCCGAAGTACTTCGGTCCCGGCATGGCGTGCCAGAGCGACGCGAGGAGGTGGGTCTTGCCGACGCCGAACCCGCCGTCGAGGTAGACGCCGGGCTTGAGGGCGGGCGCCTTCCTGCGCGAGAACAGGCCGCCGCGTGATCCGGCGCGGTCGCCCGAGAACGCCCGCAGCACCTCGACGGCCTGCGCCTGGGTGTCGTACTCGGGGTCGGGCCGGTAGGTGTCGAACCTCGCCTCGTCGAACTGCCGCGGCGGCACGAGGTGCGCAGCGATCTCCGCGCCCGTGATGCTCGGCGAGCGGCCGACGAGGGCACCGGGTCCCGTGCCCTCCGCGTCGTGGCTCCGCGATCCGATGTCGGCGTTCGTCACAGGTGGGTCTCCGGCTGTCATGTGGCGGTGTCGGGAAGTCCCGCGCAGGGCGAACCGTTACCGTGGATGGTGGTCGACGCGGTGCGCAAGGTGCCCGCGGGACACCCACCAGACTAATCGCGTCCCACCCAGCGCGGCCCCGCCGGCCGCGAGAGCAGGAGAGCCCCATGGCCGTCGAGCCGGACACCACCCCCAGGTTCGCCGAGTACGCCCACCCGGAGCGCCTCGTCAGCGGCGACTGGCTCCAGGAGAGCCTCGCCGACGGCGCGCTGACGCCCGGCCTCGTGGTCGTCGAATCCGACGAGGACGTGCTGCTCTACGAGACGGGCCACATCCCCGGCGCGGTCAAGCTCGACTGGCACACCGACCTCAACGACCCCGTGCAGCGCGACTACGTCGACGGCGAGCGGTTCGCGCAGCTCATGTCGGAGCGCGGCATCGCGCGCGACAGCACGGTCGTCATCTACGGCGACAAGAGCAACTGGTGGGCCGCGTACGCCCTCTGGGTCTTCACGCTGTTCGGCCACGAGGACGTGCGCCTGCTCGACGGCGGCCGGGACAAGTGGATCGCCGAGGGGCGCCCCACCACCACCGACCGCCCCGAGGCCACCCCGGTCGAGTACCCCGTCGTCGAGCGCCGCGACGAGGAGATCCGCGCGTTCAAGGACGACGTGCTCGCGCACCTCGGCAACCCGCTCATCGACGTCCGCAGTCCCGAGGAGTTTACCGGCCAGCGCACCACCGCGCCCGCGTACCCCGAGGAGGGCGCGCTCCGCGCCGGCCACATCCCCACCTCGCAGAACGTGCCGTGGGCCAAGGCCGCGGCCGAGGACGGCTCGTTCAGGACGCGCGCCGAGCTGGACGCGGTCTACCGGGACGGCGCGGGCCTCGACGACGGCGACGACGTGGTGGTCCTCTGTCGCATCGGCGAGCGCTCGAGCCACACGTGGTTCGTGCTCACGCACCTGCTCGGCTTCGAGGGGGTCCGCAACTACGACGGCTCCTGGACCGAGTGGGGCTCCGCCGTCCGCGTCCCGATCGTCCAGGGCGCCGAGCCCGGGGAGCTGCCCGCCCGATGAGCGGATCCCCCGCGCTGCCCGCGGCGCTCGCCGAGATCCGCGACGACTTCCTCGCGCTCGAGCAGCGCGACCGGCTCCTGCTCCTCCTCGACTTCAGCAACGAGCTGCCCGCGCTGCCCGCGCGGTATGCCGAGCACCCCGACCTGCTCGAGCGCGTGGAGGAGTGCCAGTCGCCCGTGTTCATGTTCGTGGAGGTCGTCGACGGCGACGTGCACGTGCACGCGCAGGCTCCGGCCGAGGCGCCGACGAGCCGCGGCTTCGCGTCGATCCTCGCGCAGGGGCTCGACGGGCTCCCGGCCGACGAGGTGCTCGCCGTGCCCGACGACTACCCCTCCACCATCGGCCTCGACGCGGCCGTGTCGCCGCTGCGCATGCGCGGCATGACGGCGATGCTCGGGCGGGTCAAGCGCCAGGTGCGCGAGCGGCTCGCGGGGTGAGGATCACGCGGGTCCTGCCCGTCTCCGGACCGGCCGACGCGGCCGCCTCGCGCGGGTTGGACGACGAGGGCACCCGCGAGTGGCTGGAGGACCTCTACAGTCCGGGATCCGCCGACCACGTCCGCCTCAACTTCGTGGCGTCGGTCGACGGCAGCGTCATCGGCGCGGACGGCACGTCCGACAGCCTCTCGAGCGTCGTGGACCGGCGGATCCTCGGCGTGATCCGCGAGCTCGCCGACATCGTGCTCGTGGGCGCGGGCACGGTGCGCGCCGAGCGCTACGTGCTCCCCCGCCGCACGCCCCTGGCCGTCGCGACCTCCTCGGGTGACCTGGAGGGGCACCGCTTCGACCCCGACGCCGGGGCGGGCCGCCTCCTCGTGCTGTGCCCGCCCGAGGCGCGCGACCGGGCCGTGGCGACGCTGGGGGGCGTGCCCGCCGAGATGGTCTCCGTGCCGCTGGGCGCCGCGGCCGACGGGCGGATGGGAGGCGACCACGTCGTCGACGCGCTCCGCGGTCGCGGGTTGACCCGTGTCGTGTGCGAGGGCGGGCCCGCGCTCGCCGCATCGCTCCTCGCGGCGGGTCGTGTGGACGAGCTCTGCCTCACCACCTCGCCCGAACTCGTGACGCCGCTCACGCCGCTGGTACCGGCGGGCTCCGGCATCCACTCCTCGATGCGGCTCGACCAGCTGCTCGTCGACGACGACCACCGCACCTACGCGCGCTGGGCGGTGCGGCGGGGCTGATCCCCTGATCGCGCCGCCATCGGCGACCGTGCCGCCCGTCCCCCGTCGCGGCGTGGCTCCCGGCGCGTCGACCGGCGGACCATATTCTGCACACGTGGTAGAGACCCGTGACAGTGCCGAGGATCCGCCCGAGTTCCGCGCGGCGCTGGACGCCCTGCGGCGTGCCACCACGCGATCCGAGCTCGTGCTGACGGAGATCCCCTCGCCCTCGAGCAACCTGGCGCCGTACGCGGTGGCGCTCGCCGCCGACGTCTCGCCCTCGGGTCACGCCTCCGACTCGGAGCTCGGCACCGGCCGCTTCATCCTGCTGCACGACCCGGAGGAGCCGGAGGCGTGGGGCGGCGCCTTCCGCGTCGTCTGCTTCGCGCAGGCGCCGCTCGAGACCGACATGGGGACGGATCCGTTCCTCGCCGACGTCGCGTGGTCCTGGCTCGTCGACGGCCTCGCCTCCCGCGGCGCCCGGTACTCCTCGCCGTCGGGTACCGCCACCCGGATCATCTCCACCGGCTACGGCGAGCTCGCCCGCCAGGGCAGCGGCGCCAAGATCGAGCTGCGCGCCTCGTGGACACCCGCGGACGCCGACGTGACCGCCCATGTGGAAGGCTGGGGGGAACTACTGTGCATGCTCGCAGGGCTCCCTCCCGCGGGCGAAGGAGTGACACTGCTATCAGCGCGACGCACCCGGACGTGAACGCCCCGTCCGACACCCCCGACCCCGACGCGACCGGCGGAGACGCCCCGGTCTCGCCGCCCACCGGTCTGACGCGGCCTGCCATGGGGACGTCCCTGTTCTCCGACGTGCCGGGATCCACCGCGACCGATGTGGTCGCCGCCCGCACCCGCACGCGCACCCGACGGACCGCGCCCGAGCGGGTCGCCGACCCCGCACCGGCTGCCGCTGCACCCGGGCCGGACGCCCCCGTGACGGCGCCCGCGCAGGGCGCCGACGACGCTCCCGCGCGGTCGCCCCTCCGCGAGGCCGCGGCGACGGGCGACCTCACCGTCATCGACACGCGGGAGGACTACCTGCGCGCCGTCGAGGCCATCGCGGCAGGCACGGGTCCCATCGCGGTCGACGCCGAGCGGGCCTCCGGCTTCCGCTACAGCCAGCGCGCGTACCTCATCCAGGTGTTCCGCCGCGGCGCCGGCACCTTCCTCTTCGACCCGCCCGCCGTCGGCGACTTCTCGGAGCTCGACGACGTGATCCGCGACGTGGAGTGGGTGCTGCACGCCGCCAGCCAGGACCTCGCCTGCCTCCGCGAGGTGGGCCTCGACCCGCAGCGCATCTTCGACACCGAGCTCGCGTCGCGCCTGCTCGGCCTGCCGCGCGTGGGCCTCGGCACCGTGGTGGAGGAGCTGCTCGGGATCCACCTGGCCAAGGAGCACTCGGCCGCCGACTGGTCGACCCGCCCGCTCCCCCGCGCCTGGCTCGTCTACGCCGCGCTCGACGTCGAGCTGCTCGTGGACGTACGCGACGAGATCGCGCGCCGCCTCGAGGAGCAGGGCAAGACGGGCATCGCCGAGCAGGAGTTCGCCGCGACGATCGCCAAGGAGGCGAAGCCCGCCCGGGTCGAGCCGTGGCGTCGGCTCAGCGGCCTGCACGGGGTGCGCGGCGGTCGCAACCTGGCGGTCGCCAAGGAGCTGTGGGAGGCCCGCGACGCGTACGCGCGCGAGGTCGACACGAGCCCCGGCCGCCTCGTCCCCGACGGGTCGCTCGTCGCGGTCGCCCGGATCCTGCCGCAGACCAAGCGGGACCTCGCCGCCGTGCGCGAGTTCTCCGGGCGCGCGAGCCGCAGCGAGATCGATCGCTGGTGGGCCGCCGTCGAGCGGGGGCTCGCCGCGACCGAGTTCCCGCAGCTGCGCGGCACGGGCGAGAGCATGCCGCCGCCCAAGGCCTGGGCCGACAAGGACCCCGCCGCCGACCGCCGCCTCAAGCGCGCCCGCGTGGCTGTGCAAGAGGTCGCGACCGGGATGGGCGTGCCGCAGGAGAACCTGCTGACCCCCGAGGTGCTGCGTCGCGTCGCCTGGACGCCGCCCGCCGACCTCGCGCCCGAGGCCATGGCGGAGGCGCTCGGGTCGTGGGGCGCGCGCCCCTGGCAGATCGAGGCGACGGCCGCTCCGGTGGCCGCGGCGTTTGTCGATGCGGACCAAGCCGACGACGCGACCGACGACGGGGCCTCGTAGGAACAGTCAACGGATTCGGCCCCCGTCCGGCTTCTTCCTAGGGTGGGGGAAATCGATGCGAGGAGGCGTCAGTGGTCGAGAGAGCCGAAGTCCATTTCGTGGACGGGGTCCGCACCCCGTTCGGACGAGCGGGTGAGAAGGGCATGTACTGGCGGACCCGCGCCGACGACCTGGTGGTCAAGGCCATGATCGGGTTGCTCGAGCGGAACCCCCGGGTGCCGAAGGACCGGATCGACGAGGTCGCCATCGCGGCCACGACGCAGACGGGCGACCAGGGCCTCACCCTCGGCCGCACGGCCGCGCTGCTCGCCGGGCTCCCCCGCTCCGTCCCCGGCTTCGCCATCGACCGGATGTGCGCCGGCGCCATGACGAGCGTCACGGCCACCGCGGGCGGCATCGCCTTCGGCGCCTACGACCTCGCGATCGCAGGCGGCGTCGAGCACATGGGCCGCCACCCCATGGGCTTCGACGCGGATCCGAACCCCCGCTTCCTCGCGGAGCGCCTCGTGAGCCAGGACGCCCTCAACATGGGGAACACGGCCGAGCGGATCCACGACCGCTTCCCGGCGCTCACCCGCGAGCGGGCCGACCGCTACGCGCTCGCCAGCCAGCGGAAGACCGCGCTCGCGTACGCCAACGGCGACATCCAGCCGGACCTCGTGCCCGTCGCGACCCGGTCCGACCAGGGCTGGGGCCTCGCGACGCGCGACGAGGCGATGCGCCCCGAGACCACGCTCGAGGGCCTCGCCGGGCTCCGGACCCCCTTCCGCCCGCACGGCCGCGTCACGGCCGGCAACTCGTCGGGCCTCAACGACGGCGCCACGGCCGCCCTGCTCGCGAGCGGCGACGCCGTCGAGGAGCTCGGCCTCGCGCCGAAGATGACGCTGGTGTCCTTCGCGTTCGCGGGCGTCGAGCCCGAGATCATGGGCATCGGACCGGTGCCGAGCACCGAGAAGGCGCTTCGGAAGGCCGGGCTCACCATCGACGACATCGGGCTCTTCGAGCTCAACGAGGCCTTCGCCATCCAGGTGCTCAGCCTCCTCGACCACTTCGGCATCGACGACGACGACCCGCGCGTCAACGAGTACGGCGGCGCCATCGCCGTCGGCCACCCGCTCGCGTCCAGCGGCGTCCGGCTCATGAACCAGCTCGCGCGCCAGTTCGAGCAGCACCCCGAGGTCCGCTACGGCCTCACGGCGATGTGCGTCGGCCTCGGCCAGGGCGGCAGCGTCATCTGGGAGAACCCGCACTTCACCGGCAAGAGGAAGAGGAACACGTGACCGACACCAGCCGCTTCCGGGAGCTCGTGGCGCTCGATCCCGACGAGGTCGTCACCCACTCGTTCGTCTGCGACGTGCCGCTGCCGTCCGGCGGCGTGCTCGCGCTCGTCACGCTCGACAACGGCCGCGACCACACGCGGCCGTCCACACTCGGCCCGGCCACGCTGCTCGAGCTCGCGGACGCGCTCGACGGCCTGGCGATCCGGGCGGCCGCCGGGGAGATCCACGGTGTCGCGATCACGGGCAAGCCGTTCATCCTCGCCGCGGGCGCGGACCTCAGCAAGGTCGGCGAGATCCCCAGCCGCGACGTCGGCCGCCAGATGGCGCAGCTCGGGCACGACACCCTCGGACGCCTGCACCGCCTCGGCGTGCCGTCGTTCACGTTCGTCAACGGGCTCGCGCTCGGTGGCGGTCTCGAGATCGGACTCAACTCCGACTACCGCACGGTCGACGAGTCCGTGCCGGCGGTCGCGCTGCCCGAGGTCTTCCTCGGGATCATCCCCGGTTGGGGTGGCGCGTGGCTGCTGCCGAACCTCATCGGCATCGAGAACGCCCTCAAGGTCATCATCGAGAACCCGCTCAAGAACAACCGCACGCTGAAGGCCCAGGACGTGATGGAGCTCGGCATCGCCGACGCGTCGTTCCCGTCCGCGTCCTTCCTCGAGCAGTCGATCCGGTGGGCCGACGGGGTCATCTCCGGCGCCATCGAGGTCAAGCGCCCGCACGCGCCCGGCCGCCTCGAGCGCCTCGCCAAGTGGGACGTCGCCATCGGCATCGCGCGGAAGTCGCTCGAGCAGCGCATCGGCACCGTGGCGCAGTCGCCGTACCGCGCGCTCGACCTGCTGCAGGCCGCCAAGCGCAGCACGCGCGAGGAGGGCTTCGCGGCCGAGGACGAGGCCCTCGCCGACCTCATCTCCGGCGACCAGTTCCGCGCCAGCATCTACGCGTTCGACCTCGTGCAGAAGCGCGCCAAGCGGCCCGCGGGAGCGCCGGACAAGGCCCTGGCCCGGAAGGTCACCAAGGTCGGCGTCGTCGGGGCCGGCCTCATGGCGTCGCAGTTCGCCTTGCTGTTCGTGCGCCGCCTCCAGGTCCCCGTGGTCATCACGGACCTCGACCAGGCGCGCGTGGACGCGGGCGTCGCCGGCATCCACGGCGAGATCCGCAAGCTCGCGGAGAAGGGACGCGTCTCCCCCGACGAGGCCAACCGCCTCCAGGCGCTCGTCACGGGTACGACCGACAAGGCCGACTTCGCCGACGCGGACTGGGTGATCGAGGCCGTGTTCGAGGAGCTCAGCGTGAAGCAGGCGGTCTTCGCCGAGATCGAGCAGCACGTCTCCGAGACCGCGATCCTTGCCACGAACACGTCGAGCCTCTCGGTCGAGCGCATCGCCGAGCGGCTGCGGCACCCGGAGCGCGTGGTGGGCTTCCACTTCTTCAACCCGGTCGCCGTGATGCCGCTCATCGAGGTCGTGCGCACCCCGCAGACCACCGACGAGACGCTGTCGACCGCGATGCAGGTGGCGAAGCAGCTCCGCAAGAACGCCGTCATCACCCGGGACACCCCGGGCTTCGTGGTGAACCGGATCCTCGCGAAGGTCCTCGGCGAGGCCATGCACGCGGTCGACACGGGCACGCCCTTCGAGGTCGTCGACCGGTCGCTCGCGCCGTTCGGCCTGCCGATGACGCCGTTCGAGCTGCTCGAGCTCGTCGGCCTCAAGGTCGGCGCGCACGTGCTCGACACGCACCACGCCGCGTTCCCGGACCGGTTCTTCGAGAGCCCGAACCTGCACCGGCTCGCCGATCTCGGGCGCATCTACGCGCGGGACGCGAAGGGCCGGCCGACCGGCTTCGACAAGGAGGCCGTGCGCATCGTCAAGGGCGGGAAGTCGCCCATGACGGCGGAGGAGATCCGCGAGCGCGTCGAGACCGGCCTCGCCGACGAGGTGCACCGCATGCTCGAGGACGACGTCGTGCACGCGGCGGAGGACATCGACCTGTGCCTCATCCTCGGCGCCGGCTACCCCTTCCAGATGGGCGGCCTCACGCCGTACCTCGACCGCGTCGGCGCGAGCGACCGGGCGTTCGGCGACACGTTCCACCACCCGCCGATCCGCGGCGTGGCGTAGCGACCCGCTCACGACGGAGGGGCCCGTCCGCGATGCGGTCGGGCCTCTCCGTCGTCGTGCCTGCTATCCCTGCTCGTCGTCCTCGGCCCGGATGGACACGCGCTCCTCGTCCTCCGGCAGCGGTCGGGCCGCGGGCACGCGGCTCCCCAGCACCTGGGCGACGACGTCACGCGCGATGTGCTGCGGGGTGAGGCCGACGCGCTCGAGGATCTCCGATCGCGTGCCGTGGTCGAGGAACTCGTCGGGGAGGCCCAGCTCCGTCACGCCCGTGTCGATGCCGGCCTCGCGGAGGTCCTGACGGATACGCGTGCCGATGCCGCCGACCACGACGCCGTCCTCGATGGTCACGACGAGGCGGTGCATCCCTCCGAGCTCCACGACGCTGCGCGGCACGGGCACGACCCACCGGGGATCCACGACGGTCGCGCCGATCCCCTGCGCCGCGAGGCGCTCCGCGACCTCGATGCCCATGGTCGCCATGGGTCCCACCGTGACGATGAGCACGTCCTGGGACGCCGACTCGTGCAGCACGTCGACGCCGTCGTCGAGGCGCCGCACGGCTTCGATCTCGTCGCCCACGTTGCCCTTGGAGAAGCGCACGACGGTGGGCGCGTCGTCGACCTTCACGGCCTCCCCCAGCTCCTCGCGGAGCCGCGTCGCGTCGCGTGGGGCGCTCAGGCGGATGTGGGGCACGATCTGCAGCAGCGCCAGGTCCCACATGCCGTGGTGGCTCGGCCCGTCGGGACCGGTGACGCCGGCCCGGTCGAGCACGAAGGTCACGCCCGCGCGGTGCAGGGCGACGTCCATGAGCACCTGGTCGAAGGCGCGGTTGACGAAGGTCGCGTAGAGCGCGACGATCGGGTGCAGTCCGCCGTACGCCAGGCCCGCCGCGCTCGTCACGGCGTGCTGCTCCGCGATGCCGACGTCGTGCACGCGGTCGGGGTGCTTCTCGGCGAACCTGTGGAGGCCCACCGGGCGGAGCATCGCGGCGGTGATGCCGACGATGCGGGGATCCTCGTCCGCGAGGGCCAGGATCTCGTCCGCGAACACGCTCGTCCAGCTCACGGCCTGCGACGGGTCGATGGGCTCGCCCGTCTCGGGGTCGATCTGCCCGACCGCGTGGAACTGGTCGGCAACGTCCCGGCGCGCGGGCTCGTACCCGCGGCCCTTCTCGGTGATCGCGTGGACGATGACGGGGGCGCCGTAGTCGCGGGCCTGCTCGAGGGCCTCCTCCATCGCCTGCTGGTCGTGGCCGTCGATGGGGCCCAGGTACTTGATGTCGAGGTTGGAGTACAGCGCCTCGTTGTCGGTGACGCGCGTGAGGAATCCGTGGAGCCCGCCGCGGAGGCCGCGGTACAGGCTGTCCCCCGGGGCGCCGAAGACGCCGAACACGCGCTGGCTCGTCTCGTAGAGGCCGCGGTAGGTCCGGCGGGTGCGCACCGTGTTGAGGAAGCGGGCCATGCCGCCGATGGTCGGGGCGTAGGAGCGGCCGTTGTCGTTGACGACGATGATCAGCTTCCGCGTGTTGTCGTCGGAGATGTTGTTGAGCGCCTCCCACGTCATGCCGCCGGTGAGGGCGCCGTCGCCCACCACCGCGACTACGTGCCGGTCGGTCTGGCCGGTGATCCCGAAGGCCCGCGAGATCCCGTCCGCCCAGCTCAGCGAGCTCGACGCGTGCGAGCTCTCGACGATGTCGTGCTCGGACTCCGACCGCTGCGGGTAGCCGGCGAGGCCGCCCGACTCGCGGAGCCGGGAGAAGTCCTGCCGGCCGGTGAGCAGCTTGTGCACGTACGACTGGTGACCGGTGTCGAAGACGATGGGGTCCTTCGGCGAGTCGAAGACCCGGTGGATCGCCAGCGTCGTCTCCACGACGCCGAGGTTCGGCCCGAGGTGGCCGCCCGTCTTGGAGACCTCCGCGACGAGGAACTGCCGGATCTCGGCGGCGAGCTCGAGCATCTGCTCGTGGCTCAGCCGGTCGAGGTCCCGGGGTCCCGTGATCGTCTCGAGGATTCCCATGCTGACCGCCTTCCATCGGGCGTCATGGAACGACGCCCGCCTCTTCGAGTGTACGCAGGGCCCTGCATGCACGAAGGAGGCCGGGCGTCGCCGCCCGGCCTCCTCAGGTCGCCGTTACGCCACCAGGCTGCGTAGCACGTACTGCAGGATCCCGCCGTTGCGGTAGTAGTCCGCCTCGCCGGGGGTGTCGATGCGCACGACCGCGTCGAACTCCACCGTCGCCTTGCCCGCGGGCGAGTCAGCGGTGGGTGCCGCGACCACGTGCACCGTGCGCGGCGTCGTGCCCGAGTTGAGCTCCTCGAGCCCGGTGATGGTGATCTGCTCGGTGCCGTCGAGCCCGAGCGACGCCCAGGACTCGCCCGCCGGGAACTGCAGCGGGACGACGCCCATGCCGATGAGGTTGGAGCGGTGGATCCGCTCGAAGCTCTCGGTGATGACCGCCTTGACGCCCAGCAGGCTCGTGCCCTTGGCCGCCCAGTCGCGCGACGATCCAGAGCCGTACTCCTTGCCGCCGAGGATCACGAGCGGGGTGCCCGCCGCCTGGTAGTTCTCGGACGCGTCGTAGATGAACGACTGCGGGCCGCCCTCCTGCGTGAAGTCGCGGGTGTAGCCGCCCTCGACACCGTCGAGCAGCTGGTTGCGCAGGCGGATGTTCGCGAACGTGCCGCGGATCATGACCTCGTGGTTGCCGCGGCGCGAGCCGTAGGAGTTGTAGTCCTTCCGGCCGACGCCGTGCTCGTCGAGGTAGCGGCCCGCGGGGCTGTCCGCCTTGATGGAGCCGGCGGGGCTGATGTGGTCGGTCGTGACCGAGTCGCCCAGCTTCGCGAGGACGCGCGCGCCCTGGATGTCGGACACCGGCGTGATCTCCATGGTGAGGCCCTCGAAGTACGGGGGCTTCCGCACGTACGTCGACTCCGCGTCCCACTCGAACGTCGCGCCCGTGGGGGTGGGGAGCGAGCGCCAGCGCTCGTCGCCGTCGAAGACGCCGGCGTACTGGTGCGTGAACATGCCCGTGTCGATGGAGCTGTCGATCGTCGACTGGACCTCGTCCGCGTCGGGCCAGATGTCCTTGAGGAACACGTCGTTGCCGTCGCTGTCGGTCCCGAGCGCGTCGGAGTCGAAGTCGAAGTTCATCGACCCGGCCAGCGCGTACGCGATCACGAGCGGCGGGCTCGCGAGGTAGTTCATCTTCACGTCGGGGTTGATGCGGCCCTCGAAGTTCCGGTTGCCCGAGAGGACGGCGGTGACCGCGAGGTCGTTGTCCTGCACCGCGGTGGAGATCTCGTCGATCAGCGGGCCCGAGTTGCCGATGCAGGTCGTGCAGCCGTAGCCGACCGTGTAGAAGCCGAGGTCCTCGAGGTACGTGGTGAGGCCAGACTTCTCGTAGTAGTCCGTGACGACCTTGGATCCGGGCGCGAGCGTGGTCTTCACCCACGGCTTGGCCTTGAGGCCCTTCTTGCTGGCGTTGCGGGCGAGGAGCCCGGCCGCGAGCATGACCGACGGGTTCGACGTGTTGGTGCACGACGTGATGGCCGCGATGGCGACGGCGCCGTGGTCCAGCGTGAAGTCGCTGCCGTCCTGGAGGGTGACGCGCGTGGGCTTCGTGACCGACGCGGGGCTCTGCGACGCGTGGTGGTGCTCGTGCGACGAGTGCTCGTCCTCCGGCTGCAGCTCGCCCGGGTCGGACGCGGGGAAGCTCATCGCCGTCGTGAGATCGACGATGTCGTGGTCGACCTGCGCGTAGTCGTTGAGGTCGCGCTCGAACTGCGACTTCGCGTCGGTCAGCTCGATGCGGTCCTGCGGGCGCTTCGGGCCGGCGATGGAGGGCACGACCGTGGAGAGGTCGAGCTCGAGGTACTCGCTGAAGGACGGCTCGACGTCCGCGTCGTGCCAGAGCTTCTGCTCCTTGGCGTACGCCTCCACGAGCGCGACCTGCTCCTCGCTGCGGCCGGTGAGGCGCAGGTACTCGAGGGTGACGTCGTCGATGGGGAAGACGGCGGCGGTGGAGCCGAATTCGGGGCTCATGTTGCCGATGGTGGCGCGGTTGGCGAGCGGGACGGCGCCGACTCCCGTGCCGTAGAACTCGACGAACTTGCCGACGACGCCGTGCTTGCGCAGCATCTGCGTGATCGTGAGGACCACGTCGGTGGCGGTGACGCCCGTGGGGATCTCGCCCGAGAGCTTGAAGCCGACGACCTTGGGGATGAGCATCGAGACGGGCTGGCCGAGCATGGCCGCCTCCGCCTCGATCCCGCCGACGCCCCAGCCCAGCACGCCCAGGCCGTTGACCATGGTGGTGTGCGAGTCGGTGCCGACGCACGTGTCGGGGTACGCCTGGAGGGCGCCGCCGACCTCGCGCGTCATGGTGACGCGGGCGAGGTGCTCGATGTTGACCTGGTGGACGATGCCGGTCCCGGGCGGGACGACCTTGAAGTCCTCGAACGCCGTCTGGCCCCAGCGGAGGAACTGGTACCGCTCGCCGTTGCGCTCGTACTCGATGTCCACGTTGCGCTCGAGCGCGTCCTCGGACCCGAAGAGGTCGGCGATGACCGAGTGGTCGATCACGAGCTCGGCGGGCGCCAGCGGGTTGATCTTGGTGGGGTCGCCGCCCAGCTCGCCGACGGCCTCGCGCATGGTGGCGAGGTCGACGATGCACGGCACGCCCGTGAAGTCCTGCATCACGACGCGCGCGGGCGTGAACTGGATCTCGGTGTCGGGCTCGGAGTCCGGGGCCCAGTCGCCGAGGGCGCTGATCTGGCTGCCGGTGACGTTCTTGCCGTCCTCGGTGCGGAGGAGGTTCTCGAGCAGCACCTTGAGGCTGAACGGGAGACGCTCGTGGCCCGCCACGGTGTCGATGCGGTAGATCTCGTAGTCGGTGTCCCCGACGCGGAGTGTGTCCTTCGCGCCGAAGCTGTTGATTGCAGACACGTGGCCCTCTTCCCTCGCTGGATGGGCGCGGAAGTCGATTCCGCCCGTCATCCGATCTTGGTCGCCCGCCGCGGCCGGGTCCAGTAAGGCGACCCTGATCGGGCACCCGGCGCGAGGCGGGACGGCGCCGATGTATCTCGACGTCGAGATGAATCTACCATCGCGGTGCAGAGCCCGCGCGCCGCGGCGCGCGGTCATCGCGGAGCCGGCGAGGCAGGTCGGAGGTGGAGGTGGAGGAGGTGCGGCTCAGCCGGCGGCCGGTGCCGCCGCGTCCTTGGCGTACACGGCGCGCACGAAGAGCCACGACAGGACGAGGAGCACGCCGTAGAGGGGCGTGCCCATCACCAGGCGGGCGACGCCGAGCGCGTCGATGGAGTCGGAGAGGTAGAGCGGGAGCTGCACCGCGAGGCGCAGGGCGAAGAAGCCGACCCACACGAGCGTGAGGAGGCGGAGTGCCCTGGCCTTCCTGCGGTCCTGCCGCCACGCCGTGCCGTCTCCCATGAGGAAGCCCACGGCGACGCCGACGAGGGGCCACCCGACCACGACGGAGACCAGGAGCACCGCGAAGTACGCGCCGTTCGTCCAGAGGCCGAGGGCGTAGAAGTCGCGTCCCTCCCCCGACCGGAGGGCCAGGAACGCCGAGATGACGATGCCGACGAGCCCGCCTACCGCGGGGGCGACGGCCGAGCGCTGCACGAGCCGGGCCACGACCGCGACGACGGCGACGACGACCGGCACGGCGACCGAGAGGACGATGTCGCGCGTGAGCGTGAAGGCGACGAGGAAGAGGAGACCGGGCACGATCGCCTCGAGGACGCCCCGGATGCCGCCCATCGCGGCGAGGAGCGCGGCGGCGGTCATGGTCTCTCCGCGCGCCGCCTGCCCGAGGCCCGCTCGTTCCGCGGCCTGCGCCATGCTCGCGCCGATCGCCTCACCGGGGGCGGGCGCCGACGCGCGCGACGTGCCGTCGGGCGCGTGCGGTCCGTCGGCGGGCTCGGGACGCTGGGAATCGCTCCCGACCGGGCCTTCCCCCGACACGCTCAGGCGCCCAGCGCGGGGGCCGGGCTCTCGCCGGCCGGAGCCGCGCCCGGGGTCGTGCCGACCTGGGCCGCGGGCATCTTGAGCGGGATGAGGTCGCGCGGGGGCATGGGCGAGGATCCGCGCACCACGACGACGCTGCGGAAGAGGTCCTCGACGGCGGCCGCGGCCTCGGGGTCGGTCACGGCGCGGCCGGTGATGACGCCGCGCAGGAACCAGCGCGGGCCATCGACCCCGATGAAGCGGGCCTCGCGCGTGCTCGCTGCCGGCTGGCCGGGCTGCTGCACGACCGGGATGACCGCGTGGAGCTCGGGGCCGAAGGGTCCGTCGGCCAGGCGGGTCGTGCCGCCCTGCCGCTCGATCTGCTCCCCGATCGTCGTGCGGATCTCGTGCCATAGCCCGCTCGAGCGCGGCGCGGCGAACGGCTGCACCTGCAGGCTGGACTCGGCGAAGTCGAGGCCGATCGCGACGACTTGCTGCGTGCCCTCGGCCACCTCGAGACGCAGGTGAAGGCCCTCGCGCGGCAGGACCTTGATCCCGCCGAGGTCGACGTACGGACGCACGGGGTTCGCCTCGGTCTCGTCGAGCGGCCCCTCGTCGGCCCGGTCGTCGGGCGCGGACTTGGCGTCCAGGACGTGCTCGGCGTCGTCCGCGACGGCGTCGTCCGGCTGGTTCGCGTTCTCGTCGGTCATGTTCGGTCTCCTGGATCTCGGGCGGGGAGGGCGCCGGTGCCCGTAGAGCCGAAGCCCCCCGTGCCGCGGTGGCTCCCGGGCAGCTTCTCGACGGGCACGAAGCGCACCCGGCTGACCGGCATGACGACGACCTGCGCGATGCGGTCGCCGACCGCGACATCGTACGCGGCCTCGGCGTCGGTGTTGAGGAGGGTGACCCGGATCTCGCCGCGGTACCCCGCGTCGACGGTGCCGGGCGCGTTCACGATCGTGATGCCGTGACGTGCGGCGAGGCCGCTGCGCGGGAGGACGAACGCGGCGTACCCGTCGGGGAGGGCGATCGACACACCCGTGCCGACGGTGGCCCGCTGGCCGGGCTCGAGACGCAGGGACTCGGCGCTGACGAGGTCGGCGCCGGCGTCTCCGGGGTGCGCGTAGGCCGGGATCGGGGCGTCGCCCGCGATGAGGACGTCGACGGGATCGGGCACGGTCCGAGGCTAGTGCAGGAATCTGATCGAATAGGCGCATGCAAGCGTCCCCCTACAAGGAGCGGCTGTGGCCGGCTCCCTGGCTCTTCGTCGCCACCGCCCTCGTCATGCCCGCGAGCCTGCTCGTGTTCCTCCCCATCAGCGTCGTCGCCGGGGTGATCGTCGCGATCGTGCTGTACGCGGGCGTCGTCGCGACGCTGGTGCTCACGAGCCCGGTCATCGAGGTGGCCGACGGGCGGCTGCGGGCCGGCCGCGCGTCGATCGACGTCGACCAGCTCGGCGAGCCCGAGGGGTTCCGGGGCGCGCAGGCGACGGCCGAGCGCGGCACGCGGCTGCACGCGCGGGCGTACCTCGTGATCCGCGGATGGGTGGACCCGGTGGTGCGGGTGCCGCTCCTGGACGCGACGGATCCCGCTCCCTACTGGCTGCTGTCCACGCGCACCCCGGAACGACTGATCGCCGCGATCCGGGGATCGCGGCGATCATGACGTGCGTCCAGGCGCGGGGCCTGTAGGGGCTCTCGCCCGGCGTCGCTCTACGCGGCGCACTCCTGGCAGATGGGCCCGAGCTTCTCCTGGTGGTCGATCTGCGAGCGGTGCTTCACGAGGAAGCAGCTCACGCAGGTGAACTCGTCCGCCTGGGGCGGGAGCACCACCGTCTCGAGCTCGATGTCGGAGAGGTCGGCTCCGGCGAGGTCGAAGCTCCCGGGGTTGTCGGCATCGTCGACGTCCACGACCCCGGACATGCGGTCCGGGACGCGCTCCTTCAGAGCCTCGATCGAGTCGGAGTCGTCCTCCGTCTTGCGCGGGGCGTCGTAATCAGTTACCATTCCTGTCCACTTCTCGAATAACCGCCGAACGGAATCGGCGGGCACAGTTTGCATGAATCGCATCCGGATAGCAAACCGTCCTGAGGCCCCTGTCGGGGCTCCTGATCGGCGGTTTGGATGCGGGGAGCCAGCCCGTCCCCGGACCGCGGATGCGGACTCACACGGTACACCGTTCGCGCACAAACTGAGTGCCGTCCGCTGCCGTGATCCCGCCTCCATGCGCTCTCGTCCGACACAAGTCGCGGCGCGCCACGCGTATTCCCCGGAAGAGGGGCCGACTCGTGTCATCGTGAACCGTCCAGTGAGCGCGAGAGGCGTGGAACACATGCAGGATCTGAAGATCGTCGGAGTCGAGGACGGCGCCCTCGTCGTCGAGGGCGCGGGCGGTGACCGGCACCGTCTCGTGATGGACGACGCGTTCCGCTCCGCGTTGCGCCGTCAGTCCGCCGACGGCGGTGCCACGCGCAAGGCCGCGCCGCGCATCATCCAGTCCTTCATCCGCCAGGGCATGAGCGCCGAGGACGTCGCGCGGGAGACCGGCGCGTCCGTCGAGTACGTCCGCAAGTTCGAGGGTCCCGTCGTCGCCGAGCGCGAGCACGTCGTGCGCAGCGCGATGAAGGTGCCCGTGCACACGGCCATCGAGGTCGACCCGATGGGCCAGGGCACGCTGTTCGGCCAGGTCATCGAGGAGCGCCTCGAGTCACTCGGCGCGCAGGAGGTGCGCTGGAGCAGCTGGAAGGAGCAGCTCGGAGGCTGGGTCGTGAAGGTCGCCTTCACGAGCGAGGAGATCGAGCACGACGCGCGCTGGTCCTACGACGCGAAGAAGCACGCGCTCTCCCCCGCCAACAACGAGGCGATCACCCTCTCGCAGCAGGGCGAGATCCGCGGTGCCCTCATCCCCCGCCTCCGGGCGCTGCCGCCCGAGGCCGCCGACACGCACGAGGAGGCCGGTGTCACGCGCTTCGACAGCGGGGCCTTCCGCCTGCCCGAGCCGACGGCGTCGAGCACGCAAGACACCGCGCCCCAGCCGTGGGAGGCGCCTCGCCGCGACGAGGGTGCGTCCGTCTCGCACCTCGGGCGACAGGGCAATCACCCGGCCGGCACGCAGCAGCCGGCGCGGGTCGCTCAGGTGGAGCTGAACGAGACCGCCGACCTGCTCGAGGCCCTCCGGCGCCGACGGGGCGAGCGGGAGTCGGTCCCGCGCGAGGACGAGGGCGACGACCCGGTCGAGGACGCACCCGCGCCCGCTCCCGCCGCCCGCAGGGACGAGCCGCTGTCCCGTCCGCGCGGCGGCCAGCGCTCCGTGCCGCCGCTGCGGTCGGCGGTGATCCCCGGCATCGGCCGCGTCGACACGGGCCGCGATCGTCCGCGCGACGAGGCGGAGGACGAGGGCCTGCGCACGCCCGGCACCGGGGAGGGCCGCGGGTCCGGGAAGACCTCCGGCCGACGCGGACGCACGGCGATGCCGAGCTGGGACGAGATCGTGTTCGGCGCCCGCAGCGACGACGACCACCTGGCCTGACCACGCGCGGCCGGGTCGCCCAGGCGCGACCCGGCCATCGTCGTGGCGTGCGTCAGTCCCGCGCGAACGCCCCGGCGCGGATGAGCGGCACCAGGCGCTCCTCGTCCGAGGACGACCCGTGCTGGCCGATCATCCGACGGGCTCCCTGGTCCCGCGGGCGGCCGTCGTAGTACGCGATGAGCGCGCGCGTCGCGACGACCACGTCGCCGATGCGCGCCGCCACGCCCTCCCGCACCGGTCCGTACCAGCCCGCGGCCATGGCCTCGGCGCGCGTCGCGACGTGGGCCCGCGTCCCCTCCGAGGCGCGCCAGGCGTCGGCGAGGGCGTCGGCATCGGCGCCGGGCTCCACGTGCAGGTGCAGGCAGCGCGGCTCCCCCGCCACGTGCCGGACGCCCGCGACCAGCTCCGGCACCCGATCGAACAGGACCTGGGATGAGGCGGGCACGTCGACGATGCCGTGGTCGGCGGTGATCAGGGCGCCCTCGCGCGGGCCGAGACGGTCGAGGAAGGGACCCGCCGCCTGGTCGAGCTCCTCGAGGGACCGGAGCCAGCGGTCCGACTCCCAGCCGTGCGAGTGGGCGACCTGGTCGAGCTCGGGGACGTAGAGGTAGACGAGCGCGCGCGGCTCCCGGTCCAGGAGCGCGCGGGTGACGACGAACCGCTCGGCGATCGACTCCGCTGCGACGTAGGTCGCGCCCCGCAGCGCCGCGCGGGAGAACCCGGAACCGGCGTAGCGGGCTGCCCCGACGACGAACGCGGGGACGCCCGCGGCGACCGCCCGCTCGAACACGGTCGGCACCGGCTGCCATTCCTCCGGCACGCTGCGGGCGTCCCATCCGGACAGCAGCTTGAGGACGCGGTCGTGCGCGGGATCCAGCGCGGCGTAGCCGACGAGGCCGTGCTCGCCCGCGCGCACGCCGGTGGTGAGCGAGGTGATGCTGGCGGCGGTCGTGGTGGGGAAGCCCACGTCGACGACGTCCTTCTTCCGCCAGCGCTGCACCAGGTGGCGCGCGTGGCCGGCGCGGGCGCGGAGGGCGGCGGAGCCGAGCCCATCCACGAGGACGACCACGGCACGGTCGACGGGCGGGAGGCCGGCTTCCGACTCCTCCCCCGCGAGGGCCGCGAGGCAGCCGGGCATGACAGCGGTGAGGCTCATCCGGCGGGATCCGGACGCCGGTAGCATGGGGGCCATCCGGCCCAGTCTGCCACAGCAGCCGGGCGCGCATCCGCGTCACGACGCCGATCAGGCGCAGCGCCGATCCCGACCCAGAGAGTCCATGAGTCCCTCCACCACGAACACCACGCCCGACGAGCCCGCCGAGCGGATCGAGGACGTCGACGTCTCCACCGAGATGGAGAACTCGTTCCTCGAGTACGCGTACTCGGTCATCTACTCCCGGGCCCTGCCCGACGCGCGCGACGGGCTCAAGCCCGTGCAGCGCCGCATCCTCTACCAGATGAGCGAGATGGGCCTCCGTCCCGACCGCGGGCACGTGAAGTCCGCCCGCGTCACGGGCGAGGTGATGGGCAAGCTCCACCCGCACGGCGACTCCGCCATCTACGACGCGATGGTGCGCATGGCGCAGCCGTTCACGCTGCGGGTGCCGCTCATCGACGGGCACGGCAACTTCGGGTCGCTCGACGACGGACCCGCGGCGCCCCGGTACACGGAGGCCCGGCTCGCCGCCTCCGCGCTCGCGATGGTCGAGGGCCTCGACGAGGACGTCGTCGACTTCGTCCCGAACTACGACAACGCGTTCATGCAGCCGGCCGTGCTCCCGGCGGCGCTCCCGAACCTGCTGGTCAACGGCGCGAGCGGCATCGCGGTCGGCATGGCGACGAACATGGTGCCGCACAACCTCATCGAGGTCGTGGGCGCCGCGCGTCACCTCATCGACCACCCGGACGCCACGCTCGACGACCTCATGGCGTTCGTGCCGGGGCCGGATCTCCCCACGGGCGGCACGATCATCGGGCTGTCGGGCGTCAAGGACGCGTACCTCACCGGCCGCGGCAGCTTCAAGACCCGCGCGCGCGTCTCCGTCGAGAGCCTCACGCCGCGGAAGTCGGGGCTCGTCGTCACCGAGCTGCCGTACCTCGTCGGCCCCGAGAAGGTCATCGAGAAGATCAAGGACGGCGTCCAGAACAAGAAGCTGTCGGGCATCACCGACGTCACCGACCTCACCGACCGCACGCACGGGCTGCGGCTCGTCATCGAGATCAAGACGGGCTTCAATCCGGAGGCGGTGCTCGAGCAGCTCTACCGCTACACGCCGCTGGAGGACGGCTTCAGCATCAACAACGTCGCGCTCGTCGACGGCAGCCCGCAGACGCTGGGGCTGAAGGAGCTGCTGCAGGTCTACGTGGCGCACCGCCTCGACGTCGTCACGCGGCGCACGCGCTATCGGCTCGCCCGCCGGCAGGAGCGGCTGCACCTCGTGCTCGGCCTCCTCATCGCGATCCTGGACATCGACGAGGTGATCCAGGTCATCCGCGGCAGCGACGACACCGAGCAGGCGCGCGCGCGGCTCATGGACGTGTTCGACCTGTCGACGCTGCAGGCCGACTACATCCTGGAGCTCCGCCTGCGTCGGCTCACGCGGTTCAGCCGCATCGAGCTGGAGGAGGAGCGCGACCGGCTGCAGGCCGAGATCGCCGAGCTCGAGGCGATCCTCGCCGATCCCCGCCGGCTCCGCGCCCTCGTCTCGACCGAGCTGCAGGAGGTCGCCGACCGCTTCGGCACGCCGCGCCGCACGCTCCTCACCGAGGCGGCGCCGAGCGTCGCCGGGGCGGCGAGCCGCCGGTCGGCGCCCGTGCTCGAGATCGCCGACATCCCGTGCCGGGTGCTGCTGTCGACCACGGGCCGCGCGGTCCGCGTCGACCTGCTGGCCGATGCGCCGGGAACGCCCCTGCAGACCGTCCGCCGCAGCTCCCATGACGCGGTCCTCACCGCGATCGAGACCACGAGCCGCACGCGCATCGGGGCGATCACGAACACCGGCCGGCTCATCACCATGACCCCCGTCGACCTCCCCGTGGTCCCGGTCGCGAGCGTGCAGCTCGGCGCCGGCGTGCGGATCCGCGACTACCTCGGCCTCACGGACAAGAAGGAGCGCGTCGTCGCGCTCGTGGCACTCGGCACGGAGGAGGCGATCGCCCTGGGCACGCGCCAGGGCGTCGTCAAGCGCATCGCCCCGTCCGCCCTGCCCGCGAAGCCCGAGTTCGAGGTCATCGCGCTGAAGAAGGGCGACGAGGTCGTCGGCGCGCGTCAGGGCGCGGAGACGGACGAGCTCGTCTTCGTCACGAGCGAGGCGCAGCTGCTGCACTTCCCCGCGGTGTCGGTGCGGCCGCAGGGCATCCAGGCGGGCGGCGTCGCCGGCGTCAACCTCGGAGCCGGCGCACGCGTGCTGTTCTTCTCCTCCGTCGCCCCCGAGGGCGCCCAGGTCGTGACGGTCTCGGCGTCGTCCGCCACCATCGCGGGCGTGGATCCCGGCCGGGCGAAGGTCAGCGCCTTCGGCGACTTCCCGCGCAAGGGCCGCGCCACGGGCGGCGTCCGCGCGCACGCGTACCTCAAGGGCGAGGACCACCTCGCCCTCGCCTGGGTCGGCCCCGGGCCCGCTCTCGCGGTGGGTCCGGCCGGCGAGGTGCGGCAGCTCCCGCCCACCGGCATGAAGCGCGACGGGTCGGGCATACCGCTCGAGAAGGCGATCGGGAGCGTCGGCCAGGCGGTCACCCCCGCCGAGGCGCCGGATGCCGCGTCCGGCGCGGCCGCGGGCGTCGTCGAGCCGTCGGCCGAGGACGGCTCCGCGCCGCTCGAGACGTAGGCGCGCCGGCGCCGCGGACGCGGACGGCCGCGGACCGAGGGTCCGCGGCCGTCCGCGCATCCGGCCCGTGGCCCGCGCGTCACACGTCGATGCGGTCCCGCACGGATCCGGCGCCGTCGATGATGAACTCCTTGCGGGGCGCGACGTCGTTGCCCATGAGCAGCTCGAACATGCGCGCGGCGGCCTCGGCGTCGTCGACGCGCACGCGACGGAGCGTGCGGTTGCGGCGGTCCATGGTGGTCGTCGCCAGCTGGTCGGCGTCCATCTCCCCCAGGCCCTTGTAGCGCTGGATGGGGTCCTGGTACCGCTTGCCCTGCCGCTTGGCCTGGGCGAGCACCGCCGCGAGCTCGCGCTCGGAGTAGGTGTAGATCACGTCGTTGGGCTTGGACCCCGGGTTCATGACCACCACGCGGTGCAGCGGCGGCACGGCGGCGAACACCCGGCCCTCGTCGATCATGGGCCGCATGTAGCGGAAGAAGAGCGTGAGCAGCAGCGTGCGGATGTGGGCGCCGTCGACGTCGGCGTCGCTCATGATGATGATCTTCCCGTAGCGCGCCGCGGACAGGTCGAACGTGCGGCCGGATCCCGCGCCCAGCACCTGGATGATCGACGCGCACTCCGTGTTGGAGAGCATGTCGGGCAGCGACGCCTTCTGGACGTTGAGGATCTTGCCGCGGATGGGGAGCAGCGCCTGGTACTCGCTGTCGCGCGCGAGCTTGGCCGTCCCGAGCGCCGAGTCGCCCTCGACGATGAACAGCTCGCTGTTGGCGACGTCGTTCGAGCGGCAGTCCACGAGCTTCGCCGGGAGCGACGAGCTCTCGAGCGCGTTCTTCCGCCGCTGCGTCTCCTTGTGCGTGCGCGCGGAGATCCGCGACTTCATCTCCCCCACGACCTTCTCGAGGAGCACGGCGGTCTGCGCCTTGTCTTCGCGGCGCGTCGACGCGAAGCGCTCGGCCATGGCCTTCTGCACGACCTGGGAGACGATGGCGCGGACGGCGGGCGTGCCCAGCACCTCCTTGGTCTGGCCCTCGAACTGCGGCTCGGGGAAGCGCACCGTGAGCACGGCGGTGAGGCCGGCGAGCACGTCGTCCTTCTCGAGCTTGTCGGTGCCGACCTTGAGCTTGCGCGCGTTGGCCTCGACCTGCGCGCGGACGAATTTGAGCAGGCCCGCCTCGAAGCCGGCCTGGTGGGTGCCGCCCTTGGGCGTGGAGATGATGTTGACGAACGACTTGAAGCGGGTGTCGTAGCCCGTGCCCCAGCGCAGCGCGATGTCGACGGCGCACTCGCGCGTGAGCTCGGTCGGCACCATGGCGCCGCCGTCGGTGAGGACGGGCACGGTCTCGGTGAAGCTGCCAGATCCCTCGAGCCGCCACGTGTCGGTGAGTGGCGCATCGACGGCCAGGTGGTCGACGAACTCGGCGATGCCGCCGTCGAAGCGGAACGACTCGCGCACGGGCTGGTCGCCGCGCAGGTCATCGATGTCGATGCGGAGCCCGGGCACGAGGAAGGCGGTCTGGCGCGCGCGGCCGAGGAGCTCCTCGGTGAGGAAGGACGCGCCACGGGTGAAGATCTGCCGGTCGGCCCAGTAGCGGATGCGCGTGCCGGTGACGCCCTTGCGCACCTTGCCGACGACCCGCAGCTCGCTGCCGGACGTGAAGGGGCGGAACGGCGAGTCGGGGCTCGCCTCGCCCTGGTCGTCGAAGATGCCGGGCTCACCGCGCCGGAACGACATGGCGTGCGTCTTGCCGCCGCGGTCGACCTCGACGTCGAGGCGCTCCGACAAGGCGTTGACGACGGAGGCGCCCACGCCGTGCAGTCCGCCCGAGGAGGCGTAGGAGCCGGATCCGAACTTGCCGCCGGCGTGCAGCTTGGTGAACACGACCTCGACGCCGGAGAGGCCGGTCTTGGGCTCGATGTCGACGGGCACGCCGCGTGCGGTGTCGCGGACCTCGACGCTGCCGTCCGGATGGAGCCGCACGTCGATCAGGTCGCCGTGGCCGCCGAGGGCCTCGTCCACGCTGTTGTCGATGATCTCCCACAGGCAGTGCATGAGACCGCGCGAGTCGGTCGATCCGATGTACATGCCGGGCCGCTTGCGCACCGCCTCGAGGCCCTCGAGGACGGAGAGGTGACGGGCGGAATAATCGGATGCTGCCACGTGCTGTCCTCCATGTACGTCCGGCATTCGCCGGACGCGAGCCGACATCGATCTTAACCGCCGGCCGCCGCCTTCCCCTCCGAATCGCCGTCCACCACCCTGCGCCCTACGCGCAGAGCGAAACAGGCGCCCACGGTCGGGTCGACTGCCGGGAGCACGTGGTCTACTTGATCCATTCGGCTCGACCCAGACCCGACCCGGAGGGGAGCATCACATGACACCGACCGCGACCGAGCGTCCCGTGGACGAGCTCGACAACCACCAGCTCACCGCCAACGACCGCTGCGACAGCTGCGGCGCGCAGGCCTACATCCGCGTCGAGGTGAACAGCAGCGAGCTCCTCTTCTGCGCCCACCACGGCAAGAAGTACCAGGAGAAGCTGTCGGCCATCGCCACGAGCTGGCACGACGAGTCGAGCCGCCTGCTCGACGAGCGCGCCTAGGACGATCCGCGCCGGCTCCGGCCGGCGGACGACGAAGGGCGCATCCCCACGGGGATGCGCCCTTCGTCATGTCCGGCGCCGGCTACCCGGATCGGCGCCGCGTCAGTAGTGCGCGGGTCGCGCCATGACGGTCGCGCGCGCCTCGCGCGCCCACTCGTCGAGCCGGTCGAGCGTCCCGGAGATGTCCGAGGGCAGCTCGCGGCCATGCCGGGCGAGGGCCGCGGAGAGCAGCTCGTCCGCCAGCCGCGGGTTGAGCGCGAGGACGGGACCGCCGAGGTGCGTGCCGATCGTCGCGCCGACGCGGATGCCCTCTCCCCCGCCCTGTCCGCCGTTGCCGAAGCCGGCGCGCACCGTCCCGAGGGGTGCGTGCTCGCCGATGTCGAGGGTCGATCCGTGGTTCTCGTAGCCGACGACGTCCCCGTCCGGCGTGTCGAGCACCAGGTCGCCGACGCGTCGCTCGGCCGTCAGCGTGGTGCGCACGGGGAGGACACCGGCGCCCACGAGCTCGCCGCCGTCCACCAGGCGCACGGACTCCCCGAGGAGCTGCAGGCCGCCGCCCACCGCGAGGATCGGCACGCCGGCCTCGCGGAGCGCGACGAGGCGCGGGGCGTGCGCGACGAGGTCGGGCAGCACCGCGCGCTGCGCGGAGAGCGGGCCGGATCCCATCACGACCAGGTCGGCGTCGCCCGGGTCCCCGCCGCCCGGTGCATGCCGGACGACCTCCGAGCCGATCCCGCGGATGCGCGCGCGCTCGACGAGCACCGTCACGTTCCCGCGGTCGCCGTTGATGCCGAGCTCCTCGGGGTAGAGGTGCAGGATGCGCAGGGCGTCGCTCACGCGGGTCCTCCCTCGAGGTCCGTGTACCCGAGGATGCGGCGGATCGCCATCATCTGCTCGTAGTTCACGATCATGGTCTTGACGCCGCGCGACGGCCTCTCCATCGCGAGGAACGCCTGCACCGCGCGGCGCAGGTCGGGCTCGACCCGGCCGACCTCGAGGCCCTCGTAGCCGAAGCGCACGGCCAGCTGGTAGCCCTTCGTGCCGGAGACGACGTCGGCGTGCGTGAGCGCGGAGAGGTCGGTGTCGTAGATCCACGAGGGGTCGGGCGTGCCGTCGTCGACGGCGAGCAGCACCTGCTCGGGCGGATCGCCCAGCGCGTCGAGGTTCATCTGCAGGCTCGCCGGGTTCTTCATCATGATGATCTCGATGTCCTCGTCGCCCGCGCGCAGCATCTCGCCGCGCCCGTAGACGGCGGCGACGGAGCCGAGGCCCGTCGCGGCGCGCGCCGGGTCGAAGCGGTCGCCGAGCACGCGGCGCGCGGTCGCCAGCGCGCCCGCGGCGTCGACGGCGTAGTGCAGGCCGCGCGACGGGAGCGTCACGGGGAGGTCGCCGGACGCCAGGCGGAACACCGCGTCGCGGGCCGAGAGCGCCACGGCCTCGACGCCCGCGACCACGTGCACCGGGGCGGGATCCTCGGAGCCGAACCGCGGGGCGGACGCCAGCCCGTGCTTGCTGTCGCCGAGGAGCTCCTCGGACACGCCGAACCAGTCCACGGCGGCGCGACCGGCACGCGCGGTGTGCGCGGCGATGGCGTTGACGTGCGCGTCGTCCCGATTGGCGACGACGGCCTCGGTCGCCGTCGCGGCGATCCGCTCGAGCATGCCGACCACGCGGTCCGGCTCGTGGAAGCGGTTGAGCTGGTCGATCTGGATGTTGAGCAGCAGGACCGTGCGCGGCGTCAGCAGCGCCGAGAGCGCGACGCCGTAGGCCTCGTCGATCTCCAGCACGGCGACGTCGGCGTCCAGCCGACCCGACGCGTCGGCGTCCGCGAGCACCGCGGATGCGATGCCCTGCGGCAGGTTGCCGCCCGACGGGTTCGTGAAGACGCGGAGCCCGTGCGCACGGAGGACGGCGGTGAGCATGTGGGTGGTGGTCGACTTGCCGTTCGAGCCGGTGACCGCGACCACGCCGTGCGGCAGGTCGGCGATCGTGCGCTCGAGGAAGCGGGGATCGATGCGGAGGGCGACGACGCCGGGCACGGCGGAGCCGCCGCCGCGGAGACGGGCGGCCCAGCGGGCGGCCCGTCCCGCGGCGACGGCGAGGCGCAGGGGCACGGCCTACTCGAGGTAGTCGCGCAGCGACTGCGAACGCGACGGGTGGCGGAGCTTGGCCATGGTCTTCGACTCGATCTGGCGGATCCGCTCGCGCGTGACGCCGAACGTGTCGCCGATCTGGTCGAGCGTCTTCGGCATGCCGTCCCCGAGGCCGAAGCGCATGCGGATCACGCCGGCTTCGCGCTCGGAGAGCGAGTCGAGGAGCGACTCCAGCTGCTTCTGCAGCATGGTGAAGCCCACCGCGTCGGCCGGGACGACCGCCTCGGTGTCCCCGATGAGGTCGCCGAACTCGCTGTCGCCGTCCTCGCCCAGGGGCGTGTGCAGGGAGATGGGCTCGCGGCCGTACTTCTGGACCTCGATGACCTTCTCGGGCGTCATGTCCAGCTCGCGCGAGAGCTCCTCGGGCGTGGGCTCGCGGCCCAGGTCCTGCAGCATCTGGCGCTGCACGCGGGCGAGCTTGTTGATGACCTCGACCATGTGCACCGGGATGCGGATGGTGCGGGCCTGGTCGGCCATGGCGCGCGTGATGGCCTGGCGGATCCACCATGTGGCGTACGTGGAGAACTTGAAGCCCTTGGTGTAGTCGAACTTCTCGACCGCGCGGATGAGGCCGAGGTTGCCCTCCTGGATCAGGTCGAGGAACTGCATCCCGCGACCCGTGTAGCGCTTGGCGAGGCTGACCACGAGGCGGAGGTTGGCGCCGAGCAGGTGGCTCTTGGCGCGCTGGCCGTCGCGCGCGACCCAGCGCAGCTCGCGCTCGAGCTCGCGGGAGATGCCGGGGGTGTTCGCCAGCTTGTCCTCGGCGAACAGGCCCGCCTCGATGCGCATGGCGAGCTCGACCTCCTCGGCGGCGTTGAGCAGCGCGACCTTGCCGATCTGCTTGAGGTAGTCCTTGACGGGATCCGCCGTTGCCCCGGTGATGGTCGTCGAGTAGACGGGGACGTCCTCGTCCTCCTCCTTGTTCGACAGCACCATGGCGCCGGTGGGGAGCGGCTCGAGCACGACGGGCGGCTTGGCCGCACCGTCCTCGACGACCTCGTCGTCGGTGTCGTCCTCGGCGACCGGGACCACGACCTCCTCGGCGTCGTCGTCGGACGCCTCGCCGTCGGACGACGTCTTCTTTGCGGCGGTCTTGCGCGGCGCCGTGGCGGGCGCGGCGTCGCCGGACGCGGCAGCGGCCTTCTTGGCGGCGGCGGCCTTGGCGCGGGCGGTGGGTGCCTTGGCGGGTGCCGTGGGGGCGTCCTCGGAGACGGTCCCGTCGGCGTCGGCTGCCGCTGCGGCCTTCGCGGCGGCAGCCTTGGTGGGTGCCTTGGCGGTGGTCGCGGCCTTCGCCGCGGGTGCCTTGGTCGCCGCGGTCTTGCGGGCGGGGGCGCGCTTCGCGGGTGCCTTCGCCTCACCCGTCGCGGCGTCGTCGGCCGTGCCGGTCGCGGCGGCCGCGTCCAGGGTGGCGGACGGGGTGGAGGGGGTGGCCATGCGAACACCTTTCGTCCCCACGACGACCGGTCGTGCGCTCCGCGGTGACGCTGCGGGGTGACCTGCCGGAGGTGGGTCGGGGTTGTTTTCGGACATTGCTAGGACCCATGTCAAGTCCGCTGCTCAAGCACCACCGAGGCGATGCGACCACCGAGGTGGCGTGAGAGGCAGGACATGAACGGGTCCGTACCTGATTATTGCACGGATGGGCACGGGGACGAGCCAATGCGCCCCTGTGCTGGCCGGCGTCACGCGCGGCGTCGGCGTCGCCTGTCGAGGTAGGCAACCCAAAGGGGCCCCACGCGTATTCCCTCGTCGGCCAGCAGGCGCCGCGTCCGTCGCCGGGTCCGCACCAGCATCAGCGCCCCGAAGCCCACCACGAGGTACTGCACGGCGAACGCGACGCGGAACGAGTCGGCCACGTAGAGGTCGCTCGGCGCCCCGCCCGCCACCCGGATCCCGTCCTGCACGTCGAGCGCGATGCCGATGAGCAGCATCATCGTGAAGCTCGCCGTGAACCCCCCGACGTTCACGATGCCGGACGCCGCGCCGAGGCTCCGGGGAGGGTTGAACGTGCGCGCGAAGTCCAGGCCGACCTGCGATCCGGGTCCGCCGATGCCGATCGCGACGACGACGAGCACCACGACCGCGAGCGGCGGCCGACCCGGCCAGAGGAGCAGGACCGCCCAGGCCATGCCCATCATCGCGACGAGGCCGAGGACGAGGTTCGAGCGCCGGAACGGGAAGCGCCCGGTGAGGATCCCGATCACGGGTCCCACGACCATGCCGGACGCCACGATCACGATGAGGAGCGTGGACGCGAGCGCGCGGCTGTAGCCCAGGCCGTCCACGAGGAACGGGAAGCCCCAGAGCAGGCTGAACACCGCGCCGGAGGACTGCGTGACGAAGTGGGACCAGAAGCCGAGCTGCGTCCCCGGCCGGCGCACGCTCCGTCCGAGCTCCCGCATGGAGTCACCCCAGGGCACGCGGGGAGGCGGCGCATCCCCCGTGGGTCGATCGCGCACGGCTACGACGACGGCGACGAGGGCGACGACCGCCACGGAGGCCGACCCCAGGAACGCCGGCGTCCACCCCGACGTGTGCAGCACGAGCGAGAGCGGGATCGCCGACAGCACCTGCCCGAGCTGGCCGACGTTGGCGAACCACTGCGACAGCACCGGCACGCGCGGGCCGGAGAACCAGGAGTTGATGAGCCGCAGACCGGACACGAACGTCATCGCATCGCCGGCGCCCACGAGCATGCGACCCAGGATCGCGACCTCGAGCGTCGTGGAGAGCGCCAGGGTGACCTGCCCGGCCACCATGAGGAGCGCACCGGTCGCGAGCAGAGCCCGCGGGCCGATCCGGTCGATGAGGACGCCGACCGGGATCTGCAGGGCCGCGTACACGACGAGCTGCGTCACCGCGAGCGTCGAGAGCAGCGACGCCGAGGCGTGGAACCGCTCGCCCGCCTCGACGGAGGCGATGCCGAGGGAGCCGCGCTGGAGCACGGACGAGAGGTACGCCACCATGGCGACGCCGAGGACGATGCGGGCGCGGCGGGTGCTCATCGGCACGAGGATACCGACCCGGCGCGGGCCGCATGGCCCCCGCGGATCAGCTCGAGGGCGTCAGGCCGCGTCGCCCTCGCCGGGACGGCGGCGGGCGAGGAACTTCTCCAGCTCCGCCGCGATCTCGTCGGCCGTCGGCAGGGCGCCGTCCTCGTCCGTCAGCGGCGACTTGAGAGGGGTGTCCTCCATGTAGCTGTCGTAGCGCTCCTCGAGCGTCGTGACGAGGCGCGCCAGCTCCTGGTTGCCCGCGACCTGCTCGTCGATGCGGCCGACGAAGTCGCGCCCCTCCTCGCGGAGCCGGTCGGTCGGGAAGATGAGACCGGTGGCGGCGCTGATGCTCTCGAGCGCGGCGACCGCGGCGAGGGGGAATTCCGTGTCCGCGAGGTAGTGCGGGACGAGGAGCACGAATCCCGCGACGGGGTGCCCGGCATCGTGCAGGCGGTGCTCCACCAGGTGCAGCGCGTTCGCCGACACCTGCGTGTTCGGCTTCCACACGCTGAGGGCGTCGATGAGCTCGGTGCGGTTCCCGCTCACGGTGACGTTGATGTCGCGCGTGTGCGGCACGGGCATGGGGATGGCGTGCACCCACGTGGTCGTCGAGACCCGGTAGCGGTCGACGATCCCGAGGACGGCGGCGGTGAACGCCTCCCAGCGGAAGTCGGGCTCGAACCCGGTGAGCAGGAGGAACGGCTGCCCGATCTCGTCGTGCGCCAGGTAGAGCGCCAGACGCGCCGGGCGGTAGTCGGCGAGATGGTCCTGGTCGAAGTAGATGGTGGGGCGGCGCGCGCGGTAGTCGAGGAGCGTGTCGGTGTCGAAGCGCAGCACGTCCCGGTGGCTCAGGGTGCTCAGGAGGTACTCGCTGACCTGGGACACGCCGGATCCCGCGTCGGAGAACCCGGTGAGCCCGGCGACCAGGGGCAGGCCGGTCGGGACCTCGCCGATGTCGGTGTCGATCTCGTACAGTCCGTCCGCATCTGCCATGGATCCACTCTAGGCCGCGCCTCCGACGGCCCCTCCCGGAGGGGGCGGCGCACGTGCCGCCGAGAGCGAACACCGTCGCCGACGACGCCCGCCTGGTCCGTCCGCCCGCACCACGAGGGCGCGCGCCCCGGGGAACCGGGCACGCGCGCGTCGGTAGGCTTGTCGCCCATGACCCTCCCCCAGCTCTCCGTGTCCTCCGACCGCGCCGTCGACGTCGAAGCGGACGCGCTCGTCGTCGCCGTCTCCAGCGAGAAGGAGGGGATCCGGGTGCACGCCCCCGAGGGCCTCGAGCTCGACGCGTCCGGCCTGTCCGCGATCGGCGTCACGGGCAGCCGCGACGAGGTCGTCCGCGTCGCGGGGACGGGCACCGCCGCCGGCGTCGTCGCGCTGGTGGGCGTGGGCTCGGGCCCCCTGGACGCGGTCGCGCTCCGGTACGCCGTCGGCAGCGCGACGCGCCAGCTCCGCGGCGTGGATCGGGTCGCGGTCGCGGTCCCCGTGACCAGCCTCGTCGAGCTCACCGCCGTGCTCGAGGGAGCGGCCCTCGGGGTCTACTCCTTCGACTCCTACCGCCGGACCTCGCTCGCGGGGCAGAAGCCGCGCGCCTCATCCGTCACCGTGGTGGCGCAGGGGGACTCCTGGACGGCCGAGGACGCCGATGAGGCCGTCGCGCGCGCCGTCGCGGTCGCGGACGCCGTCGCGGGGACGAAGGACCTCGTCAACACCCCGCCGCTCGACCTGTATCCCGCGACGTTCGTCGACGCCGTGCAGGAGCGCACGGCCGGACTGCCCGTCGACGTCCGCGTCTGGGACGAGGACGCGCTCGCGGCCGACGGCTTCGGCGGCATCCTCGGCGTCGGCCAGGGCTCGACGCGCCCGCCCCGCCTCGTGAAGGTCGCCTACTCCCCCGCCGGCGCGACGCGCCACCTCGCGCTCGTGGGCAAGGGCATCACCTACGACACCGGCGGCATCTCGCTGAAGCCCGCCGTGCCGATGATCGGCATGAAGTACGACATGACCGGTGCCGCCACGATCCTCGAGGTCGTCGTCGCCGCCGCGCGGCTCGAGCTGCCGGTGCGCCTCACCGCGTGGCTCTGCATCGCCGAGAACATGCCCTCCGGCTCCGCCATCCGCCCGGACGACGTGCTGCGCATGCGCGGGGGCACGACCGTCGAGGTCCTCAACACGGACGCCGAGGGTCGACTCGTGATGGCGGACGGCATCGTCGCCGCCAGCGAGGAGCACCCGGACGCCATCGTCGACATCGCGACGCTGACGGGCGCGCAGGTCGTGGCGCTCGGCGAGCGGTACTCCGCGGTCATGGGCGAGGACGCCCTCGTCGCCCGCCTGCTGGACGCGGCGCGCGAGCAGGGAGAGAGCATGTGGGGCATGCCGCTGCCCGAGGAGATGCGCGCGCTCCTCAACTCCGACATCGCGGACATCACCAACGTCAAGCCCGGCAACCCCGCGGGCGGCATGCTCGTCGCGGGCGTGTTCCTGAAGGAGTTCGTCGGCCGGACCGGCGACGGGGACGACGCCCCGCGGATCCCCTGGGCGCACATCGACATCGCGGGTCCGTCGCACAACAAGGGCGGCGGCCACGGCTTCACGGGGAAGGGCCCGACGGGTGTGGCGGTGCGCACGCTCCTGGCCCTGGCTGCCGGGTTTTCACGCGCGTAGTAGGCTCGGAGAGGCCTCCTGAGGGGGTCCCGCGCCTGCCCGGTCGGGCGGTCGCATGAGACGACCTTGATGCATACGAGGGAGATCCTGGGTGTCGGAACAGAACTTTGACGTGGTGGTGCTCGGCGGCGGGAGCGGCGGCTACGCAGCAGCGCTCCGTGCGGTGCAGCTGGGCAAGACCGTGGGCCTCGTGGAGAAGGGCAAGCTGGGCGGCACGTGCCTCCACCGCGGCTGCATCCCCACCAAGGCCCTCCTGCACTCGGCCGAGGTGGCCGACGTCTCGCGGGAGTCGGAGAAGTACGGCGTGAACGTCACGTTCGACGGGGTGGACATCGCTCGCGTCAACGCGTACCGCGAGGCCATCGTCGCCAGCAAGTACAAGGGACTCCAGGGCCTCATCAAGGCCCGCGGCATCACCGTCATCGAGGGCGAGGGCCGCCTGACCTCCGGCACCACCGTGCAGGTCGGCGACCAGACCATCACCGGGAAGAGCGTCGTCCTCGCGACCGGCTCCTACTCCCGCACGCTCCCCGGCCTCGAGATCGGCGGCCGCGTGATCACGAGCGAGCAGGCGCTCGAGCTCGACTACCTCCCCGAGAAGGTCGCGATCCTCGGCGGCGGCGTCATCGGCGTCGAGTTCGCCTCCGTCTGGCGCTCCTTCGGCGTCGATGTGCAGATCATCGAGGCCCTCCCCCACCTCGTCCCCAACGAGGAGGAGTCGATCAGCAAGCAGTTCGAGCGGGCGTTCCGCAAGCGCGGCATCGCGTTCTCGCTCGGCGTGCGCTTCAAGTCGGTCACGCAGGACGACCAGGGCGTCCAGGTCGCCCTCGAGGACGGCACCACCTACGACGCCGACCTCCTGCTCGTCGCCGTGGGCCGCGGCCCGGCGACCCAGGGCCTCGGATTCGAGGAGGCGGGAGTCAAGACGGACCGCGGTTTCGTGTTGACGGACGAGCGGCTCCAGACCAGCGTCCCCGGCGTCTACGCCGTCGGCGACATCGTCCCCGGCTTGCAACTCGCCCACCGCGGGTTCCAGCAGGGGATCTTCGTCGCCGAGGAGATCGCGGGCAACAAGCCCGTCGTCGTCGAGGACATCAACATCCCCAAGGTCACCTATTCCGACCCCGAGGTCGCGAGCGTCGGCTACAGCGAGGCCAAGGCCGTCGAGAAGTTCGGCGCCGACAAGGTCTCCAGCTACGAGTACAACCTCGGCGGCAACGGCAAGAGCTCCATCCTCGGCACGGCCGGATCCATCAAGGTCGTCCGCGTGCAGGACGGCCCCGTCGTCGGCATCCACATGATCGGCGCGCGCGTCGGCGAGCTCATCGGCGAGGGCCAGCTCATCGTGAACTGGGAGGCCTACCCCGAGGACGTCGCCGGCCTGGTGCACGCTCACCCCACTCAGAACGAGGCGCTCGGCGAGGCCCACCTGGCTCTCGCCGGAACTCCTCTGCACGCCCTGTAGCACCCCGCCAACACCGACACACAAGCCGGGTCCGGAGTCGGGCCTGAAGGAGACAACCCCATGAGCGAATCCGTCAACCTCCCCGCACTCGGCGAGAGCGTCACCGAGGGCACGGTGACCCGTTGGCTCAAGAACGTCGGCGACCACGTCGAGGTCGACGAGCCCCTGCTCGAGGTGTCGACCGACAAGGTCGACACCGAGATCCCCTCGCCGGTCGCCGGCGTCATCGAGGAGATCCTCGTCCAGGAGGACGAGACCGTCGAGGTCGGCGCCGAGCTGGTGAGGATCGGCGACGGCTCTGGTGGAGGCGACGCGCCCGCCGCGGAGCCCGCCGCGGCGGAGGCCGAGGAGCCCGCTCCCGCGACCGAGGACGCCGTCGAGGACACCGTGATCCCCTCCACCGAGGCGGACGACGAGGCCGAGGCCCCCGCGCCCGTCGAGCCCGAGCCCGCGCCCGCCGCCGAGGAGCCCGCTCCCGCGCCCCGGGCGACCCCGGCTCCCGCGCCCGCAGCCCCGGCCCCCGCGGCAGCCACCCCCGCACCTTCGGCTGCCCCGGCAGCAGCTGCGGCTCCGGCCCCCGCCGCGTCCGGCAACGCCGGCTACGTGACGCCGCTCGTCCGCAAGCTCGCGAACGAGCGCGGCGTCGACATCAGCTCGGTCGTCGGTACCGGCGTCGGAGGCCGCATCCGCAAGGAGGACGTGCTCGCCGCAGCGGAGGCCGCCGCCTCGAAGAGGGCCCCGGCGGCAGCCGCTCCGGCCGCTCCCGTGGCCGCGCCCCTCGAGACGTCCCCCCTCCGCGGCACCACCGCGAAGATGTCCCGCATGCGCAAGCTCATCGCCGACCGCGCGGTCGTGTCGATGCAGTCCACCGCGCAGCTCACCTCGGTGGTGGAGGTCGACGTCACGAAGGTGGCCCGCTTCCGCGACCGCGTGAAGGGCGACTTCGTCGAGAAGACCGGCGTCAAGCTCTCGTTCCTGCCCTTCTTCGCGCTCGCTGCCGCCGAAGCGCTCAAGGCCTACCCCGTCGTCAACGCGACGGTCGACGGCGACAGCATCGTCTACCCCGACCACGAGAACATCAGCATCGCGGTGGACACGGAGCGTGGACTGCTCACCCCCGTCGTCAAGAACGCCGAGGGCAAGAACCTGGCGCAGTTCGCGACGGAGATCGCCGACCTCGCCGCGCGCACGCGCGACAACAAGCTGTCGCCGGACGAGCTGGCCGGGGGCACCTTCACGCTGACCAACACCGGTTCGCGGGGTGCGCTGTTCGACACGCCCGTAGTGTTCCTGCCGCAGTCGGCGATCCTCGGCACCGGCATCGTCACCAAGCGCCCGGTGGTCATCACGGCGGACGGGCAGGACACGATCGCCATCCGCTCGACCGTCTACCTGGCGCTCTCCTACGACCACCGGATCGTCGACGGGGCCGACGCCTCGCGCTTCCTCGTGGCCGTGAAGAACCGCCTCGAGGCCGGTGCGTTCGACGCCGACCTGGGCATCTAGGCACTCCCCGGACCCGACGGCGACCCTCAACGGTCGTCCATCATGTCCCTGATCCGCCACCCGGCCTCTCCCCTGACGATCAGGAGGGAGGCCGGTCGGCGTGCGGGCGCCGACGTCTCCGATCCGGGCGCGACCTCGGGACGCAGGCCGATGAGGGCGCTCTCCCCGAGACGTTGAGCCGGGCCGAGGGCATCCGCGACGTGGAGCGCGGCGTCGTCCAGGGCGGCTGACGCATCGGACGCGACGGCGCTGCGATCGGCGTCCTCGACCGGGGAGCCGGTCTCGTCCACCTCGGCCAGGCAGCCGACGTCGCCACGACGGAGGCAGGAGGCGCGGAGCCGGAGGAGCGCGGGGGCGGCGGCATCCGGATCCGGCGATGCCGCCGCCTCGACGTCGGGATCCGACGCAGCCGACGGTGCGGCGTCCCCGCTGGCAGGCGCGGACGCCGACGGGGTCGGCGCGCTCGTCGGCTCTGCCGTCGCGCCGCGAGCGGGGCTCGTGAGAGCCGGTACCGCGATGGCGCCCGCGAGCAGGAGCAGGAGCGCGCAGGCTCCGAGCACCCAGATACCGGGGCGCACCGACGCCAGCTCACCCGTGACACGCGCCCGCATCGCCCTCCCCCGGGATCTCGCTCGGTCGGCCCGCCGGTCACGCGCCGCTCGATGCCGACGATGATCGCCGCGGCGCCCAACCGCGTGTGGCCGGCCCCCGCGTCGGGGTTCCGCTGTCCGCGCGACGCGGCCCTCGAGGAGGCCGGGGCCGACAGCCTCGCGCGTCACACCGGGCGGCACGATCCGATGGTCGTCGGAGGAGCCCGGGGATGTCCCCGCATCGGCCAACGGGGCCGCGTCCGCGACGTCGAGCAGCCCGTCGGCGAGATCATGCGCGGTGAGGTCGGTCTCCCCGTGGATCGCGGCGTCGAGCAGCGCCAGCCATCCCTCCCACCGGTCCTCGGACGCGCGTCGGCGAGCGTCCGTCGGGTCGCGCAGCGCCCGGACGATCCGCGACACCCGCCCCAGGTCCTCCTCGACGGGGTCGGCCCCCGGGAGGCCGTCCGCTCCCGCCCCTCCGGCGATGACGCGGGATGAGCCGAGCCCGCTCAGCAGCGGACGCCCGGTGGCGTCGAGGACCACGTGGGTCAGGTCGACCGAGCCGTGCGCGATGCCCGCGTCGTGGAGGTCCCCCAGCCCTCGGAGGACGGAGGCCACCAGGGTCACGGTCTCGCCGGGCGTGATGCTGCCGCGTCGGCCGAGCAGGGCCGACGCCGTGCCGCGCTGACCGAGCGACTGCACGATGCAGAGGCTGCCGTCGGCGAGGGTCGCGACGTCCCGCAGCGCGACGACGTGGTCGGAGGACACCGCCTGGAGGGCGACGATCTCCGCCTCCCCGCGGCTGCGCTCGGTCGCCGGCACGATCTTCACCGCGACGTTGGCTGCCGGGCCGCTCGCCTGATCCGACGAGCGGCAGGGCCGGGCGAGGTGCACCTCGCAGCGGCTGCCCCGCCCGACGAGCCGCACCAGGCGATAGCCCGCGACGACGGTCCCGGAGGCGGACACCGCGTCGGGGTCCGTACCCGGCCCGCCCCTCCGCCTCCGCGGCGCCCGTCCCCTCGTGGCGGGCGATCGACCAGGGCCAGCCGCCCCGTCGTCCGGCCCGTCGCCCCGGTCCCGATCCGTGACCCGTCCGTCGTGCGCTCGAGCGCGTCCGTCCGCCATCGCCCCATGTCCTCTCGTCGCGCCGGCTCGGTCCGCGCCTCCGTCTGGGCGGGCCGTCCGTCGGCGCGAGTGTGCGGGAGGGCCGGGGGAGAGGGCGGGCGCGAGACCGGCCGCTGGGCATCTCGTCCGCATCGCGGGCCTGTGGGGGGATGGGACGGGGCACCGGCCCTCGGTCGTTCCGGCGGGCCCCCGCGCACCGGTATCCTGGGCACCATGGCCCGCAAGACAGCCTCGAAGAAGGCACCCAAGGAACCCGGCCGCATCAAGCAGATGTGGCAGGTCGTCCAGATGACCCGGCGCTACGACAAGAGCTCGGTCTGGTGGATGCTCCTGGCGCTGCTGGGCCCGATCGTCGTCGGCGTCCTGCTCGCGGCATTCGCGACCGGCGGGAGCTGGCTGACCGCCATCCTCTTCGTCGTCGCCGGCGTGTTCGCGGGCATCCTCGCCTTCCTCATCGTCCTCGGACGCAAGGCGGAGCGCGCGGCGTACCTGCAGATCAAGGGTCAGCCGGGAGCCGTGGGCGTCGTCCTCCGCAGCTCGCTGAAGCGCGGATGGGTCGGCAGCGAGATGCCGGTCGCCGTGAACGGCAAGTCGCAGGACGCCGTGTACCGCGCCGTCGGGCGTGCCGGCGTCGCCCTCATCGGCGAGGGGCCGAAGAGCCGCACCACCCGCATGCTCGAGGACGAGCGTCGGAAGATCGCCCGCGTGCTCCCGAACGTGCCCGTCCACTTCGTGTTCGTCGGATCCGACGCCGACTCCGTCGAGCTCCACAAGCTGGCCGGTCGCCTGCAGCGGTTCCCCCGCACCATCACGAAGGCGGAGGTCCTGGCCGTGAACAACCGCCTCACCTCCCTCGGGCAGAACAGCATGCCCATCCCCAAGGGCGTCGACCCGTTCAAGGTCCGCCCGTCCCGGGCACGCTGATCCCGCGCTCGCGCGACGTTTGCGCGGGCACCGTGCCCGGCGCAGACTGAGCCCATGGATCCGGCCTCCGCTGCGGCGCTGCTCGGCGTCGACGTGGACGCCGACCGCACGGCCATCAGCCGCGCCTACCTCCGCCAGGTGAGGGAGACGCATCCCGACCGCCTCCCCGGCGCGACGCCGCAGCAGCTGAGGGCCGCGCACGAGCGCTTCGTGCAGCTGACCCTCGCGAGGGACGCGCTCCTCCGCGCACCCCGGACGGGCGCGGTGCCGCCCGATCCCGCCCCTCGCGCACGCGCCACGGCGTCTCCGGGCGCGGCTCGCACCCGACCCGCGGGCGCGTCGGCCCCGGAGCGACGTCACCCCTACGGCCGCTCGCGTCGCGAGCTCGCGCGCCGCGGCCTCGGCCCCTCCATCGCCGCCGTCTGCGCACTCGCCGGCGTCCTCGTCGTGCTCGTCTCCTTCCAGGACTCCACCCGCGCGCAGTTCACGACCATCGGCGCCGACCTGACGCAGGGTGCCATCGTCGAACCCGTGCTGGATCCCGCCTCGCGCGCGAGCGAATGCGTGGACACGACGTCGTGCACGCTCCTCGATATGACCGCGCCGGAGGACTGCAGCGCGGCGCTCGTGCGCTTCGAGGTGACGACCGGGAGGTCCGACGACGGGCGGGAGACCGAGAGCCGGGAGCTCGGCGCCGTCCGCGCGGGATCACCCGCCCGCGTGGTGCTGGGCGGGGTCGACCCGGAGCTCGTGTACCTCGGCTGCGAGCCCGGCTGACCCCTCGCCGACGAGCTGCGCGGCGGTCAGGACGTGCGGACCAGCACCGTCCCCGAGAACACGTCGTGGAGGCCCCGCTGGTCGGCGTTCCACACGACCGCGGGGACCACCAGGCACAGCAGCGCGGTGCGGACCGCCGGTCGCCACAGCGACACGTAGCCTCCCGTGAGCGGCCGCACGCGCATGCCGAGCACGACGTGCCCCACGCTGCCGCCGAGGGTGATGATGAGGACGTACTGCATCACGGCGAAGATCACGAGCGTGGCCGTCGGGTCGTAGGCGAAGAAGGCCCAGGAGACCAGCACGGCGATCGCCCAGTCGATGCAGATCCCCACGATGCGCCGACCGGCGCGGGCGACGGAGCCGCGTCCGCGGTCCGGGAGCCCGAGGCGCTCCCCCGGCCAGCGGTTGCGGCCGGGATCGCCGAGGTCGGGGTTCGTGGGAGTCGCGGGCACCTGCCGATCCTAGGCGCGGGGGCCGTGGATCCCCTGGTCGGCGGGCCCTGGGAGCAGTTGCCGACGCGCCCGGGACAGCCTGCGTAACATCGCGGAAACACGGCGGTTATGGCGAGGTAACCCCTTCCCCCTAGGGTCGGAGAGGCTGAAACCGTCAGTCTCATCCGCTCCGGCCCCCTTTTGGAGACACCACATGTTCAGAGACTCATCCGAGGTGCTCGCGTTCATCAAGGACACCGACGTCAAGTTCCTCGATATCCGGTTCACCGACCTGCCCGGGGTGCAGCAGCACTTCAACATCCCCGCATCCACCGTCGACGAGGAGTTCTTCTCCGTCGGCCAGCTGTTCGACGGCTCGTCCATCCGCGGCTTCGCGAGCATCCACGAGTCGGACATGCAGCTCATCCCCGACGTGACGACGGCGTACATCGACCCGTTCCGCATCGAGCGGACCCTCATCATGGTGTTCGACATCTACAACCCCCGCAACGGCGAGATCTACGCCCGCGACCCGCGCCAGGTGGCGAAGAAGGCGGAGAAGTTCCTCGCCGCGTCCGGCATCGCGGACACCGCGTTCTTCGCGCCCGAGGCCGAGTTCTACATCTTCGACGACGTCCGCTACGAGGTGAACCAGCACACGAGCTTCTACTCGGTCGACTCCGAGGAGGGCGCCTGGAACTCGGGGCGCGAGGAGGAGGGCGGCAACCTCGGCAACAAGACGCCGTACAAGGGGGGCTACTTCCCCGTCAGCCCCGTCGACAAGCAGGCCGACCTCCGCGACGACATCAGCCTCAAGCTGATCGACGCGGGCCTCATCCTCGAGCGCGCGCACCACGAGGTGGGAACGGGCGGCCAGGCCGAGATCAACTACCGCTTCGACACGATGGTGCACGCGGCGGACGACATCCTGAAGTTCAAGTACATCGTCAAGAACACGGCCGAGCAGTGGGGCAAGACCGCCACGTTCATGCCGAAGCCGCTCTTCGGCGACAACGGCTCGGGCATGCACACGCACCAGTCGCTCTGGAACGACGGCAAGCCGCTGTTCTACGACGAGGCCGGCTACGGCGGCCTGTCGGACGTGGCGCGCTGGTACATCGGCGGCATCCTCAAGCACGCGCCGGCGATCCTCGCCTTCACGAACCCGACGGTGAACTCGTACCACCGCCTCGTCCCCGGCTTCGAGGCGCCCGTCAACCTCGTCTACTCGGCGGGCAACCGCTCGGCGTCGATCCGCATCCCGATCACGGGCACGAACCCGAAGGCCAAGCGCATCGAGTTCCGCGCGCCCGACGCGTCGAGCAACCCGTACCTCGCGTTCGCGGCGCAGCTGATGGCCGGCATCGACGGCATCAAGAACCGCATCGAGCCGCACGAGCCGGTCGACAAGGACCTCTACGAGCTCCCGCCCGAGGAGGCGAAGAACATCCCGCAGGTCCCCGCGTCGCTCGGTGCCGCCCTGGAGGCGCTCGAGGCCGACCACGAGTTCCTCACCGCGGGCAACGTGTTCACGCCGGACCTCATCGAGACGTGGATCGAGTACAAGCGCGAGATGGAGATCAAGCCCCTCGCGCAGCGCCCGCACCCGTTCGAGTTCGAGCTGTACTACGGCGTCTGATCCCACGGGCACCCGCACCGGGTGCGTGACGCACGGGCCGTCCTCCTCCGGGAGGGCGGCCCGTCGTCGTCGGCGCTGCCGGATGGACCGGCGTCAGGCGCCGCGCGGATGCGGCTGGTCGTCGAGGCCGTAGAAGAGCCGCTCGAACACCGTGCGGGCGCGGCGGGTGACGCCGAGGTACTCCTCCTCGAGCACCGACGCCGAGCCGGGCGGGTACTCGAGGAGCCGGGCGATGGCGTCGAGCGCGGCGCGGTCGGCCGGCAGGACGTCCGCCGTGCGGTTGGTCCAGAGCGTCATGGCGGAGCGGACACGGGACGCGAGGAGCCAGGCGTCGCGGAGGCGGGCGGCGTCGCCATCGGCCACGAGGCCCGACCCCACGGCGGCGTCGAGCGCGCCGAGCGTGGTCGGCGTCCGCAGGGTGGGGTGCGCATGCGCGTGCTGGAGCTGGATCAGCTGGACCAGCCATTCCACGTCGCTGAGCGACCCGCGCCCGAGCTTCAGGTGGCGGGTGGGATCCGCTCCCTGCGGGAGACGCTCGTTCTCCACGCGCGCCTTGATGCGCTTGATCTCGCGCACCTCCGCGTCGCCGATGGCGTCCGGGTAGCGGATGCGGTCGGCCAGCCCCGTGAAGTCCGCGATGAGCCCGCTGTCGCCGACGACGCCCCGTGCGCGGAGCAGTGCCTGCGCCTCCCAGGTCAGTGACCACCGCTCGTAGTACGCGCGGTAGGAGGCGAACGACCGCGCGACGGGCCCGTTCCGCCCTTCGGGGCGCAGGCCCGTGTCGAGGTCCAGCGGGAGGCGCGAGTCCTCCGTCAGGCCCGTGAGCTCGGAGACGATGACCTGGGCGCGCCGCTGGGCGAGCTCGGGATCCATGCCCGCTATGGGGCGGAACACGTACATGACGTCCGCGTCGGAGCCGAAGCCGAGCTCGGCGCCGCCGTAGCGTCCCATGGCGACCACGGCGAACTCGGGCCAGGGGCCGTCCTCGCGGCGGATGGCGCGCATCACCCCGCGGAGGGTCGCCGTGGTGATGTCGGCCAGGGACGGCCCGAGCGTCTCGACGTGCGTGACCCCCACGATCGCGCCGATGGCGAGGCGCAGGATCTCGCGGCGGCGGAGTGTGCGCAGCGCGGCCGCCGCGGCGTCGGCCGTGGGGTGCCGGTTCACGGTGGCGACGGCCTCCTCCTCGAGGGCCGCCCAGGTCCGGGGTCGCAGGTCCTCGTCGCGGGCGAGCCACGCGGCCGTCTCGGGGACGCGGTCGAGCAGCTTCGAGACGAAGCGGGATCCCGAGAGCACCTGGGCGAGGCGCTGCGCGGCCCCGGCCGAGTCCCGGAGCATCCGCAGGAACCAGTTCGACTCCCCCAGCGCCTCGCTGAGCCGGCGGAACGCGAGCAGGCCGTGGTCGGGATCCGGGCCGTCGGCGAACCACTGCAGGAGCACGGGGAGCAGGTGGCGCTGGATGGCCGAGCTGCGCGAGACCCCCTGCGTGAGCGCGCGGATGTGGGCGAGCGCACCGCGCGCGTCGACGAAGCCGATGGCGGAGAGGCGCGCGGCCGCCTGATCGCTGGTGAGCGCCAGCGACTCCTCGGGGAGCGAGGCCACCGCCGCGAGGAGCGGGCGGTAGAACAGCCGCTCGTGCAGCGTCCGGACGGCGGTCTTCGTGGCGGTCCAGCGCGCTGTGAGCTCCTCCGCGCGGCCGTCCAGACCGGTGCTGCGCGCGAGGATGCGCAACCGCTCCTCGTCGGTGGGCATCAGGTGCGTGCGCCGGAGCTGATCCAGCTGCAGCCGGTGCTCGAGGAGCCGGAGGTACCGGTAGTCCTTCGCGAACTCGCCGGCCTCCGTGCGGCCGATGTACCCCGCGTCGGCGAGGGCCACGAGCGCGGCCAGCGTGCTGCGGTCCCGGACGGCCTCGTCGCCCTGCCCGTGCACCAGCTGGAGGAGCTGCACCGTGAACTCGATGTCGCGGATCCCGCCCGGCCCGAGCTTGATCTGCTGGTGCAGCTGCTCGGCGGGGATGTTGTCGGTGACCCGCGTGCGCATGCGCTGGACCTGCCCGACGAAGCCCTCGCGGGAGGCGCTCGACCAGATGAGCGGCGCGACGGCGTCGGCGTACCGCTGTCCCAGCTCGGCGTCGCCCGCGAGCGGACGGGCCTTGAGCAGGGCCTGGAACTCCCAGTCCTTCGCCCACCGCTCGTAGTACGCGAGGTGGGAGTCGAGCGTGCGGACGAGCGCGCCGGCCTTCCCCTCGGGCCGGAGGTTGGCGTCGACCTCCCAGAGGGCCGGCTCGATCTCGTGCTCGTCGATGCCGCGCATGGTCAGCACGGCGAGGCGCGTCGCGAGCTCGACCGCCCGCGACGGCTCGATGACCGGTTCGCCGGACGCGTCGGTCGCGGCCTCGGCCACGAAGATGACGTCGACGTCGCTGACGTAGTTGAGCTCGCGGGCGCCGGCCTTGCCCATGCCGATGACGGCGAGGCGCGTCGCGGCGATCTCCTCGGGTCGCGCGCGACCGAACGTCCCGGGGACGGACAGCTCCGCGCGCGCGACGGCGAGCGACGCCTCGAGGGCCGCGCCCGCCAGATCGGCGAGGGCGGCGGTGACGGGGCGCACGGCCGCGAGCGGATCCGGGTGCACGAGGTCCCACGCGGCGACGCGCGCGACGAGGGCGCGATAGCGGACCCGCAGGGCCGTCCGGGCGTCCGGGCCGGTGATCCGCGCCACGCCGTCGACCGCGCGCACCGCGTCGAGCAGTCGCGCGCCGACGTCGGCCGGTGCCGGCGCGCCCTCCAGCGGACGGGCGAAGCCGTCGAGCTCGACGGTGTGGCGTGCGAGGAACTCGGCGAGACCGCCTGAGGACCCGAGCACCCGCGCCAGCCGGTGGCGCGCGTCGGGGTCGGCGAGCACGGCGCGCGTGCGCTCGGGATCCGCGCGGAGCAGCCGGACCAGCGCGTCGAGGGCGCCGTCCGGGTCCGCGCTCGAGTGCAGCGCGTCCACCAGGTCGGCCTCCGCCCACCCGGACAGCGCCGCCGCCTCCTCGAGGGCCTCGCCGACCTCGCTCAGCCGCGCGAAGCCCGCGCGCGCCAACGCGCCGAGCAGCGTCTGCCCACGTCTCATGGCTCGCTCCGGCCTCGTCGTCGGATGTCGGTGGTGATGCGCCCTCCGGGGATCCGGCTCAGAGCATCTCGAGGTTGGAGCGCAGCTCGTACGGCGTCACCTGGGCGCGGTAGTCGCGCCACTCCTGCCGCTTGTTGAGCAGCACGTAGTTGAACACCTGCTCGCCCAGCGTCTCGGCGACGAGCTCGGAGCGCTCCATGATCTGCACGGCGTGGTCGAGGCTCGACGGCAGCGGCGCGTACCCGAGGGCGCGACGCTCGGCGTCGCTCAGCGTCCACACGTTGTCCTCGGCCTCCGCCGGGAGCTCGTAGCCCTCCTCGATGCCCGTGAGGCCCGCGGCGAGCATGAGGGAGAAGGAGAGGTACGGGTTCGCCGCCGAGTCGATGGCGCGGTACTCGACGCGGGAGCTGTTGCCCTTGTTCGGCTTGTACAGCGGCACGCGCACGAGCGCGGACCGGTTGTTGTGCCCCCACGTGACGAAGCTGGGCGCCTCGCCGCCGCCCCAGAGCCGCTTGTACGAGTTCACGAACTGGTTCGTCACCGCCGTGATCTCGGGAGCGTGCTTGAGCAGCCCGGCGATGAACTGCCGGCCGATGGTGGAGAGCTGGTACTCGGCGCCCGACGCGTAGAACGCGTTGACGTCGCCCTCGAAGAGCGACATGTGCGTGTGCATCCCGCTGCCGGGGTGCGCCGCGAGGGGCTTCGGCATGAACGTCGCGTAGACGCCCTGCTCGATGGCCACCTCCTTGATGACCGTGCGGAACGTCATGATGTTGTCGGCCGTGGTGAGCGCGTCCGCGTAGCGGAGGTCGATCTCGTTCTGGCCGGGGCCCGCCTCGTGGTGGCTGAACTCGACGGAGATGCCGAGGTCCTCGAGCATGCGCACCGAGCGGCGGCGGAAGTCGTGCGCCGTGCCGCCGGGGACGTTGTCGAAGTAGCCGGCCGCGTCCACGGGCTCGGGGCCGTCGACCCCGAACTCGCTCGACTTGAGGAGGTAGAACTCGATCTCGGGGTGCGTGTAGAAGGTGAAGCCGCGGTCGGCCGCCTTCTCCAGCGTGCGCTTGAGGACGTTGCGGGGATCCGCGATCGCCGGCTGCCCGTCGGGCGTCGAGATGTCGCAGAACATGCGCGCGGTGGGGTCGATCTCGCCGCGCCACGGGAGGATCTGGAACGTCGTCGGATCCGGGTGGGCCAGCATGTCGGCCTCGTACGAGCGGGTGAGGCCCTCGATGGCCGAGCCGTCGAACCCGAGGCCCTCCGCGAACGCGCCCTCGACCTCCGCCGGGGCGATCGCCACCGACTTCAGGGTGCCGGTCACGTCGGTGAACCACAGGCGCACGAACTTGATCCCGCGCTCCTCGATCGTCCGCAGGACGAAGTCACGCTGCTTGTCCATCCACCACCCTCTCGTCGGTGTCCAACCTACCGGCTGACCAGGGGTCGGGCCGAGCGCGCGCGGGGCCCGCCGTAGACTCCGAGGCATGCAGAGCCCCGACGCTGCCGTCACCCCGCCCGAACCCGCCCGACTCCCGACGGAGCCCACCGGGCCGCCGAAGCGGGTGCGCATCCGGCACTTCGCCCGGGCCAAGGAGCAGGGCCTCAGGATCACGGGCCTCACGAGCTACGACATGCTCACGGCCGGCATCTTCGACGAGGCCGGCATCGACTTCCTGCTCGTCGGCGACTCCGCCGGCAACACGGTCCTCGGCTACGACACGACCGTGCCGGTGACGGTCGACGAGCTGATCCCGCTCGCGCGCGCCGTGGCCGGCTCCGCCCAGCGGGCCCTCGTGGTCGCGGACCTCCCGTTCGGGTCCTACGAGTCCGGCGCCGACCAGGCGCTGGCGACCTCCGTGCGGTTCATGAAGGAGGCGCGCGCCCACGCCGTGAAGCTCGAGGGCGGGGTGCGCAGCGCCGAGCAGATCCGCCGCGTCGTCTCCTCCGGGATCCCGGTGATGGGCCACATCGGCTTCACGCCGCAGAGCGAGCACGGCCTGGGCGGCCACATCATCCAGGGACGCGGGGGCGCCGCCGAGGCGCTGCTCGCGGACGCGCTCGCGGTCCAGGACGCGGGAGCGTTCGCCGTGGTGCTCGAGATGGTGCCCCAGGGGATCGCGCGGCGCGTCAGCGAGGAGCTGCGCATCCCCACCATCGGCATCGGCGCCGGGAACGGCACGGACGGGCAGATCCTCGTCTGGACCGACTTCGCGGGCCTCACGAGCGGCCGCGTGCCGCGCTTCGTCCGGCGCTACGCCGACATGCGCCAGGTGCTCCTCGACGCGGCGACGCGCTACCGCGACGACGTCGTCGGCGGCACGTTCCCGGCCGAGGCGGAGAGCTACTCCGACTGACGCGCGGGATCAGTCATCGTCGCGGTCCTCCGCGGCCCACTGCTCCGCGCGCTCGCGCAGCCGCTGCGGCGCCTTCGCCGCCTCCTCCGCCGTGGCGAATGGCCCGATCCGGTGCGCGGCCGGGGACAGCATCCCCTTCTCCACCTCGCCCGTGCGGTCGTCGTACCAGTACTGCTCGTCGCTGTCGCTCATGCTGCCGATGCTAGGCCCGTCCGCGACGCGTGCGGCGAGCGGCCGGGGTCGAGCGAGCCGGTAGGGTCGGTCCCATGAGCGACGACGCGACGACCGCAATCGGCATCGACATCGGCGGGACCGGCATCAAGGGCGCCATCGTGGACGTCGCGACCGGCGAGCTGCGCAGCGAGCGCGTCAAGCTGCCGACGCCCCAGGGCGGCGAGCCGGACGACATCGTCGCGACCGTGAAGCAGATCATCGACGCGCTCGGCGAGGTCCCCGCGGGCACGCCCCTCGGCGTGTGCTTCCCCGCCGCCATCGTCCACGGGACGACCATGTCGGCCGCCAACGTCTCCCCCAGCTGGATCGGCCTCGAGGCGGAGAAGCTGTTCGAGGAGCGCCTGGGCCTCGAGATCACGTTCGTCAACGACGCGGATGCGGCCGGCTACGCGGAGGCCCGCTACGGCGCGGCCAAGGACGTGCGCGGCCTCGTCATCATGACCACGCTCGGCACGGGGATCGGCACGGCCCTCATCCACGACGGCGTCCTGATCCCGAACGCCGAGCTCGGCCACATGGACGTCGCGGGCCGTCGCGACTTCGAGCGCCGTGCGTCGTACGCGGCCAAGGAGCGCGCCCACCTCAACTGGAAGCGCTGGGCCGCGCGGCTGCAGGTCTACTACGGCCAGCTCGAGAAGCTGATGTGGCCGGAGCTCTTCATCGTCGGCGGCGGGGTGTCCAAGAACCACAAGCACTTCCTGCCGCTGCTGCGACTGCGCACCCCGATCGTGCCCGCGGAGCTGCGGAACAACGCGGGCATCATGGGCGCCGCGGCACTGGCCGCGCACGCGGTCGGCGCGAGCACGCACGCGCCCGCGGCCGACCTCGTCGACAAGACGAAGCCCGAGGACTGAGCGCCACAGCACCGCACTACGAAGCGGCCGGACCCCCCGAGGGGATCCGGCCGCTTCGGCGTGGGGGCGGATGGGCCGGCTGATACGCCGGGTTCTGTCCCGGTGCCTCGCGGCACCATGGACGGCCATCTATCTCGGAGCTGCGTCACCGCAGCCCTCCAGCGGTCTACCCGGGGACTGGACGAGCAGCCTGTGCGTCCCCTGTTCGACCTTGCTCCGGGCGAGGTTTGCATAGCCGACCCGATCACTCGGGCCGCTGGTGGTCTCTTACACCGCCGTTTCACCCTCACCCGCCGCTTCCGCGACGGGCGGTCTGCTCTCTGTTGCACTGTCTCGCGGGTCACCCCGGGTGGGTGTTACCCACCGCCCTGCTCTGTGGAGCCCGGACGTTCCTCGACGCGGTCTCCCCCTCTCGGGATCCTCCGCGGCGCGACCGTCTTGCCGACCCCTCCGCGGGGACGAGTCTAGGGCAGCGTGCGGGCGGAGCTCCCGCTAGAGGCCGGACTCGTCCGTCCGCACGAGGATGGCGTTGCTCTCGGGATCGATGACCACGTCGTCGGGGGCCCGCTTCCGCAGGGCGTCGAGGTCGCTCTGGTTCAGGGCGATGTTGCTCCCCAGGGAGATGCCGCGGTGCAGCATCGCGGCGCCGACGCCGTACCGCGCGCGCTGCTTCTCGTAGAGCGCGAGGAGGTCCTCGGGGAACCGCGGTGCCAGGGCGTCCCGGTCCTTCCTCGCCTGCTCGGCCTGGACCCGCAGCTCCACGGCCGCGGCGTCGCGCTCGGCCTCGACCGCGGCGAGCCGCTCCGCCAGGGCGTCGCGCTCCACGACCACCTCGGCCTGCGCCGCCTGGGCCTCCTCGAGCCGCTGCATCACCTCGAGCTCGACCTCCTCGAGGGTGTCGCGGCGACGCAGCAGCGACTCGAGCTCGCGCTCCAGCGCCTGGACGTCCTTCGAGCTGCCGCCGGCCTCGATGCGGGTGCGGTCGCGGTCCATGCGCGCCTGCACGACGGCCACGTCGGACTCGATGCGCGCGAGCTCGGTCTGGGCGTCCTCCACGACGCCGGTCCGCTCGCCGAGGCGGCGTCGGACGACCTCCATCTCCCGCTGCAGCGCGTCGATCTCCTTCAGCTGCGGGAGCTGCGCGAGCTGGCGCGTGAGATGCGTGAGCCGGGTGTCGATCTCCTGCAGGTCGAGGAGCTCCTTCTGGATGCTCGGATCGGCTTTCATGCTCTCCCTCTCGTGGTGCGGCTCCGCCGGTGTGCGGCGTGCGCGCGATGCGTGCGTCGTGGATGCGCGGGACCGTCCGCGCGGCGGCCGGTCACTGCGTGACGGCGAAGTCCCAGGGGTCGGTGCGGATGTCGCTGACGGTGACCTCCACGTCGGGCAGCGCCGCGCGCAGCGTGCCGGCGGCCTGGTCGAGCCACAGCCACTCGCTCGCCCAGTGGGAGGTGTCGATGAGGTACGGCGTGCCGCCGCGGAGGGCCGCGGACTCGCGGGCCTCGCTCGCCGGGTGGTGGCGGAGGTCGGAGGTGATGTAGACGTCCGCGCCGACCACCTCGGGCGCGGAGAGCAGCGAGTCCCCCGCACCCCCGCAGAGGGCCACGCGGGTGACGGGCGCGTCGTCGGGGCCCGCGACGCGGATCCCGGTGGCCGTGGGCGGCAGGATCCGGGCCAGCTCGCCGGCGAGGCGGCCAAGCGTCGTCGGGGCGGGCAGGTCGCCGACGCGGCCGATGCCGCGCACCCCGCCCTCGGCCGGATCGAGCGGCCGGACGGTCTCGGGCACCAGGCCGAGGAGCGCCGCGAGCCGGCCCGACGTGCCCTCCTCGACGACGTCGGCGGTGGTGTGCGAGGCGTGCAGGGCGCAGTCGGCGCGGACGAGGTCGGCGAGGAGCGCGCCCTTGTAGCCGGTCTCGGCGATGGTGGTCACGCCGCGCAGCAGCAGCGGGTGGTGTACCAGCAGCAGATCGGCGTCGGCGGCGACCGCCTCGTCGACCGTCGCGCGGACCGCGTCGACGGCCATGTGGATGCGGCGGACCCGCCGACGCGGATCCCCCGAGACGAGCCCGGAGGCGTCCCAGTCGGACGCGCCGGCGGGCGGCCAGGCGTCCTCGACGACCCGGACGACGTCGGCGAGGGTGGGGATCACGTGCCCATCGTAACGAAGGGGCGACCGCGGCCCGTCCTCGGCCGTGCGCCGGTCAGCCCCGGCGCGCGCCGCGGCGGGGGCGGTCGGCGTCCGGCGGCACCTCGTGCGCGGCGTCCGGCGACGGCACGAGCGGTTCGAGCGGCCAGAGGCTCCGCTGGGCGGATCCGCGGTGGGTGCTGGAGCCGTGCGTCGCGGCGTCGACGACCGACCACGCGGCGGCGCCATCGGCCGTGTCGGAGCTCATGGGGGGATGCTACCGCGACACGCCCGCGGCGACGCGGCCCGCACGGCCCGCGGACATCCCGATGCGGCGGGCTGTCTCCCGTCACCTGACCCCGCGGGCGGTGAGCGCGTCGCCCAGCTGGTCCGCGTGCTTGAGGGAGAGGACGAGGAAGGGGACGACGAACGTCCGCAGGCCCGGACGCGCGCCCCGCGCGCGCTGCGCCTCGCGGACCTCGCTGGCCAGGCGCGCGAGGACCGGGACGGTGCCGGCGGTCACGGTGAGGAGCAGCGAGATCCTCTCCGTGTCGACGCCGAGCCTCCGCAGCGGGCCGAGGCCGCGCTCGATGCCCCCGAGGAGCTCGGTCATGGAGGTCGTGAGGACGAGCAGGCCGGCGATGGCGATCGCCGACGTGACGCGCGCCGTGTTCGCCACGGCGGGCTCGGGTCCGAGCAGGACGAGCTGGCTGACGAGCGTGAACAGCATCAGCCAGCGCACGGCGCGCACCTGGCCGGCGAGGCGGCGCATGCCGAGGAGGCCGTCGCCGAGCTGCGCGACGGCGAAGGCGACGACCGCGACGGCGACCGCGGTGCCCGCCCCCCACCAGGTCGACGGCAGCAGGGAGACGCCGAGCACGACGACCATGAGCGCGATCAGCTCGGGACCGGCGGGCATGCGCTCGAGGCGGCCGGGACGTCGCGGCCCGGTCGGCGTCACCGGAGCATCGCCTCGTACTCGGCGATGACGGCGGCGGGCGCGCCCGTGCGGATCAGCCGGCCGCCGGCGAACAGGACGGCGGCGTCGCACCGGGCCGCCGCGGCGAGGTCGTGGGTGACGAGCACGAGCCGGTGGCCGGGCTCGAAGAGGTGGTCCGCGACCCGGCCGGCGTTCCGGGCGTCGAGGTACGCCGTCGGCTCGTCGGCGATCACGAGCTCGGGGCGCCGGACGAAGGCCCCCGCCAGGGCGAGCAGCTGCTTCTGTCCGCCCGACAGCTCGTGCGACGAGCGGTCGGCGAGGTGCGTGATGCCGAGCCGTCGGAGGGCCTCGGCGACGCGGTCGTCCGACTCGGCGCGCGGAAGGCGCTCGGGCCGCAGGGAGAACGCGACGTCCTCGGCGACGGTGGGCATGACGATCTGGGCGTCCGGGTTGCTGAACACGAGGGCGACGCGGCGCCGCAGCTCGCGGGATCCGCGTCCCGGGTCGATGCCCAGCACGCGCAGCTCCCCCGACGTGCGCTCGACCAGGCCCCCGACGAGCCGGGCGAACGTGCTCTTGCCCGAGCCGTTCTCGCCGATGACGGCGACCGTGCGCGCATCCACGTCGAGCGTGACGTCGCGGAGCGCCTCGACGTCGCCGAGGCGGACGCCGACCCCCGCGAGGTGCAGGGCCGCGGGGCCGATCCCGTCCGTCGGGATCACCGGAGGGTCGCCGCGCCGGTGTCCCGCTGTCCCGTCGTCCAGCCGGACGCACGGCGGAAGGCCCGCGGGTAGCCGCGGACCAGCGTCATCACGACGCCGGTGGCGATGGCCGCCTTGACGATGTCACCCGGGAGGAAGACGAGGCTGGCGGCCACGGTCTCGGCGAGGGGCAGGCGCGTGACGAGGCTCTGGACGGGGATCCCCACCGCGTAGATCACGGCGATGCCCCCGACGACCATGGCCACGGCGGTGCGCCCGGCCGTGGGCCGCCGGCCGCCCAGGTGGACGATGAGCCCGACGACGGCCGCCCCCAGGATCCAGCCGACGAGGTAGCCGGCGGTGGGGCCGAGGAAGACGCCCAGGCCGCCGGTCCCGCCGGCGAGCAGCGGCAGTCCCACCGCGACGAGCGCGAGGAGGACGGCGAGGGCGATGGCCCCGAGACGCGCTCCGAGGACGGCGCCCGCCAGCATCACGCCGAGCGTCTGCGCCGTGATCGGCACGCCGCCGAAGACGCTGATGCCGCCCGGGAGCCCGAGCACCGCGACGACCGCGGCGAGCACGGCGACCCGCGCGAGGTCGGTGGCGTCGAGCCGCGCTCGGCGGTCGGCGATGAGGGGCAGGGAGCGGGTCGGGGTCATGGGCTTCCTTCTGCTCGATGCGGCCGTCGAGGACCTGAACGATGTTCACCTGAACGGCGTTCACTATAGTGGCGGCATGGCACGGGCGCAGGCGGCGGGGCGGCACAGCCGTGACGACGTGGCCCGCACGGCCTTGCGGATCCTCGACGAGCACGGCCTCCCGGACTTCACGATGCGCCGCCTCGGGGCAGCCCTCGACGTCCAGCCGAGCGCCCTCTACTGGCACTTCCCGGACAAGCAGAGCCTCCTCGCGGAACTGGCCGACCGCATCGTCGCCGAGGCGGCGACCACCGCGACGGACGGGCCGGGCGACGACTGGCGCGAGCGGGTCCGTCACGCCGCGACGGGGCTCCGCTCGGCGCTCCTCGCCCATCGCGACGGCGCCGAGGTCGTGGCCAGCACGACGGCGATGAGGCTCGGCGCGACGGCGGCGCGCGACATGCTGTCCGCGGCCGTCGCCACCGGCGGGTTCGGCGGGGCCGACTGCGCCCGGGCGGCGTCGGCGGTCCTGCACTTCGTGCTCGGCCACGTGGCGCACGAGCAGCAGCGCGTCCAGCTCGACCGGCTCGGGCTGCTGCCCGAGGACGCGGGCGACGAGGATCCGGCCCGGGACTTCGCCTTCGGGGTGGACCTGCTCGTGCGGGGCCTGGGGACCCTCGCCTGATCCCGCGAGGGAGGTCCACGCGGACGACGCGGGTGCGGGGCCTGGGGACCCTCGCCTGATCCCGCGAGGGAGGTCCACGCGGACGACGCGGGTGCGGGGGTGGGCCCTGCCGGGCTCGAACCGACGACATCCACGGTGTAAACGTGGCGCTCTACCAACTGAGCTAAAGGCCCGCGACGCCCGTCCGCCGGACGTCCGGCCATGCTAGCCGATCGCGTCGGCGCGTCCCGGCCGCCCCGCGGGCGCTGGCCGTAGCCTCTCCCCCGTGCCCATCCACCCCTCCCGCCGGACGGTCGCCGAGCCGCGCTGGCCCGCCGCCGTCGGCCTCCTCGTCGCCGTCGCCCTCTACGGGATCGCGCCCACCGCCGTCCCGTCCGGCGTCCGCGTCGCGGTGGTGGCGATCGCCGGGGCCCTGCTCGTGCCGCTGGTCGCGCTGAACCCCCGCCGCTTCGTGCGCGAGACGCCGTGGTCCCGCGGGCTCGGCCTCGCGCTCGGCGGCCTCCTCGTGGTCGCCAACCAGGTGAGCCTCGTCGTCCTGGTGATCGCGCTGGTCGACGCCTCGGAAGCGGGACCGGAGCTGCTGCTCACGGCCCTGCAGGTGTGGGGCACCAACGTGCTGGCCTTCGCGCTCGTCTTCTGGGAGCTGGACCGCGGCGGTCCGGTGGCGCGTCGGACCCACGCCCGCGCGTCCCTCGCCCCCGCCGACTTCCGCTTCCCGCAGGACGAGGACGCCGACGCCGTGTCGGAGGTGGCCCGCCGGTCGTCGGAGCACGCGGACTGGGTGCCGGGATTCGTGGACTACGCGTACTTCTCGCTCACGAACTCGATGGCCTACAGCCCCACCGACGTCATGCCGCTCTCCCACCGCGCCAAGGCGCTCATGGCGCTCGAGGCGTTCGCCGGGTTCGTGATCCTCGCTCTGGTGATCGCCCGCGCCGTCAACATCCTCAGCTGAGGGGTCGAGGGAGACCGATCAGGCCGGGACGAGCGCCAGGTCGCGGATCGCGGTGCGGTACGCCTCGAGCTCGCGCGCCTCGCCGGGTGCGGTGATGAAGCTGCCTCGGATGATGCCGCGCGTGTCGATGAGGAAGGTCGCGCGGTTCGCGAAGCCCTTCTCCTCGAGGAACACGCCGTACTCCTTGGCGACCTGGCCGTGGGGCCAGAAGTCGGCGAGGAGCTGGAAGTCGATGCCCTGCTGCTGCGCCCATGCGCGCAACGTGTGCTTGCTGTCGACGCTGATGCCGATGAGCTCCACGCGGCTGTCGGCGAAGAGGCCGAGGTTCTCCTCGAGCTGGCACATCTCGCCCGTGCAGGTGCCGGAGAAGGCGAGGGGGAAGAAGACGAGGGCCACCGCGCGGTGTCCGCGGTACTCGCTCAACCGGACGCGCTCGCCGAACTGGTTGGCGAGCTCGAAGTCGGGAGCCTGTGTGTCGTTGGCCAGGGCCATGGGGTGCGGATCCTTCCGTGCCGGCAGATGTCCCCTGTCTGGCACGAGGGTCGAGCTTACGCCGGGGATCCGCGATGTCCAGCTCCGGGGGCGCGGGCGCCCTCCCGCGGCGCGCGCCGCACGTCGTCGGGGAGCGTCGGTCGGCATGGGTAGGCTGGCCCTCGGCGTACGCGCGGTCTCGCACCCTTCGAGCCCCGTGGCACCGAAGACGATGTCTGCACACCACAGGAAGAGGTCGAGGGTGACTGTCAACGACCAGGATCCGTACTCGGTGAACCACACCGACCCGGATCCGGAAGAGACCGCCGAATGGAACGAGTCGCTCGACGGGCTCGTGGAGACGCAGGGCCGGGGTCGCGCGCGCGACGTCATGCTCAGCCTCCTCAAGCGCTCCAAGGAGCTGCATCTCGGTGTGCCGATGGTCCCGACCACGGACTACATCAACACCATCGCCCCGGAGAATGAGCCCGACTTCCCCGGTGACGAGGACCTCGAGCGCCGCTACCGCGCGTGGATCCGCTGGAACGCGGCCGTCACGGTGCACCGCGCCCAGCGCCCCGGCATCGCGGTGGGCGGGCACATCGCCACGTACGCCTCATCGGCCGCGCTCTACGAGGTCGGCTACAACCACTTCTTCCGCGGCCAGGACCACCCGGGCGGCGGCGACCAGGTCTTCGTGCAGGGCCACGCCTCCCCCGGCACCTACGCCCGCGCGTTCCTCGAGGGACGCCTGAGCGAGCACCAGCTCGACGGCTTCCGCCAAGAGAAGAGCCACGCCGGCGGCGGCCTCTCTTCCTACCCGCACCCGCGCCTCATGCCGGAGTTCTGGCAGTTCCCCACGGTCTCGATGGGCCTCGGCCCGATCAACGCGATCTACCAGGCGCAGGCGAACAAGTACCTCACCAACCGCGGCATCAAGGACGCGTCCGACCAGCAGGTCTGGGCGTTCCTCGGCGACGGCGAGATGGACGAGGTCGAGAGCCGCGGCCAGCTCCAGGTGGCGGCGAACGAGAAGCTCGACAACCTCAACTTCGTCATCAACTGCAACCTGCAGCGCCTCGACGGGCCCGTCCGCGGCAACGGCAAGATCATCCAGGAGCTCGAGAGCTTCTTCCGCGGCGCCGGATGGAACGTCATCAAGGTCGTCTGGGGCCGCGAGTGGGACGACCTGCTCGCCCGCGACACCGAGGGCGCGCTCCTCGACCTCATGAACCGCACGCCCGACGGCGACTACCAGACCTACAAGGCCGAGAGCGGCGCCTACATCCGCGAGAACTTCTTCGGGCGCGACGAGCGCACCGCGAAGCTCGTCGAGGGCTACACCGACGACCAGATCTGGAACCTCAAGCGCGGCGGCCACGACTACCGCAAGGTCTACGCGGCCTTCAAGGCGGCCAGCGAGCACACGGGCCAGCCCACGGTCATCCTCGCGAAGACCGTCAAGGGCTACGGCCTCGGCCCGAGCTTCGAGGGCCGCAACGCGACCCACCAGATGAAGAAGCTCACGCTCGACAACCTCAAGCAGTTCCGCGACGAGATGCGCGTGCCGATCACGGACGCCCAGCTCGAGGAGGACCCGTACCTGCCGCCGTACTACCACCCGGGCCAGGACGACGAGGCGATCCAGTACATGCAGGAGCGTCGTCGTGCGCTCGGCGGGTACTCGCCCGAGCGCCGTACGTCGCACACCGCGATCACGCTCCCGGACGACTCCGCGTACCGCATCTCCAAGAAGGGCTCCGGCACCCAGGAGATCGCCACCACCATGGCGTTCGTGCGGCTCCTGAAGGACCTGATCCGCTCGAAGGACTTCGGCAACCGCGTCGTCCCGATCATCCCGGACGAGGCCCGCACGTTCGGCATCGACGCCTTCTTCCCGACGGCGAAGATCTACAACCCGAACGGCCAGCACTACACGTCGGTCGACCGTGAGCTGCTGCTCTCCTACAAGGAGAGCCCGCAGGGCCAGATCGTGCACGTGGGCATCAACGAGGCGGGCGCCCTGGCGGCGTTCACCAACCTCGGCACCACGTACTCGACGCAGGGCGAGCCCCTCATCCCGATCTACGTCTTCTACTCGATGTTCGGGTTCCAGCGCACGGGCGACGCGATCTGGGCGGCGGGCGACCAGATGGCGCGCGGCTTCCTCATCGGCGCGACGGCCGGACGCACCACGCTCACGGGCGAGGGCCTCCAGCACGCCGACGGGCACTCGCTCGTCCTCTCGCAGACGAACCCCGCGATCGTGTCCTACGACCCGGCGTACGCCTACGAGATCGGCCACATCGTGCGGTCCGGCCTCGAGCGCATGTACGGCGGGGAGCACGAGGACCCGAACGTCATGTACTACCTGACGGTCTACAACGCGCCGATCATCCACCCGAGCGAGCCCGAGGGCATGGACGTGGACGGCATCGTCCGCGGCGTCTACAAGCTCAAGGACGGCTGGATCGACGGACCGAAGGCGCAGCTCATGGCGTCCGGCGTCGCGGTCCCGTGGGCCCTCGAGGCCCAGCAGCTGCTCGCCGACGACTGGGGCGTCTCCGCCGACGTCTGGTCCGTCACCTCGTGGGGCGAGCTGCGCCGCGACGGCCTGGCCGCGGAGGAGCACAACATGCTCCACCCGCACTCCGAGACCCGGGTCCCCTACCTGGAGGAGAAGCTGCGCCCCGCCGAGGGCCCGTTCGTCGCGGTCACCGACTTCTCGCACGCGGTGCCCGACCAGATCCGGCAGTTCGTCCCCGGCGACTACTCGACGCTCGGCGCCGACGGCTTCGGCTTCTCGGACACGCGTCCGGCGGCTCGCCGCTTCTTCGCGATCGACGGGCCGTCGATGGTCGTGAAGACGCTGCAGCGCCTGGCCAAGCAGGGCAAGGTCGACCAGGACGCGCCGAAGTGGGCGATCGACAAGTACCGCCTGCTCGACGTGAACGCCGGCACGACCGGATCGGCGGGCGGCGAGGCGTGAGCTGCGCCGACCTGACGTGACACCGAGCGACCGGCACGATACCGACGTGGAGACTGGGGAGACGAAGGCGGAGACGCTGACGTGGCTCCGCTCCCTGTCGGGCGAGCTCGCGAGCGCGACGCTCAAGCGGCTGGAGGACACGCTGCCCTGGTACGGCGAGATGCCGCCGGGGCGGCGGTCCGCCGTCGGGCTGGTCGCGCAGGCTGGCATCACGTCCTTCATCCACTGGTACGACGATCCCGACTCCACGCCGTGGATCGCGGCCGACGTGTTCGGCGCGGCGCCCCGCGAGCTCCTCCGCTCGGTGAGCCTGCAGCAGACGCTGCAGCTGATCCGGGTCACGGTGGAGGTCGTCGAGGACCGGGTCCGCGACCGGCACCGCACGGTGCGCGACGCGATCCTGCTGTACTCGCGGGAGATCGCGTTCGCCGCGGCCGACGTCTACGCGCGTGCGGCGGAGGCCCGAGGCCTCTGGGACGCGCGGCTCGAGGCGCTCGTCGTCGACAGCATCCTGTCGGGCGAGTACGACGACGAGCTGCCGTCGCGGATCGCCGCGCTCGGGTGGCACGGTCACGGCGAGGTCTCCGTGCTCGTCGGCACGGCGCCGGCGGTGCTCGACGTCGACCAGCTGCGCCGCACGGCCCGGCACCTCGAGGCGGACGTCCTCATCGGCGTCCAGGGCAGCCGCCTGGTCCTCGTCATCGGACGCGCGTCCCCCGCCGTGGTCGACCCGGCGGACGCCGCGGCGGAGACGCCTCCCGTGTCCTTCCTCGAGATCGCGACGCAACTCGAGCCCGGGTTCGGGGCGGGCCACCTCGTCCTCGGCCATGAGGTGCCGAGCCTGGTGGAGGCGTCGCGTAGTGCGCGGGCGGCCCTCGCCGGCTTCGCCGTCGCCCGGTCGTGGCGGAACGCGCCGCGCCCGACGCTCGCCGACGACCTGCTGCCGGAGCGCGCCCTCGCCGGCGATCCGCTCGCGCGGTCCACCCTCATCAACCGCATCTACAAGCCGCTCCAGGCGCACTCGACCGAGCTGCTCGCGACGCTGTGGTGCTACCTCGACACCGGCCGGTCCCTCGAGGCGACCGCGCGGGAGCTGTTCGTGCACCCCAACACCGTGCGCTACCGGCTGAAGCGCGTCTCCGACGTCATCGGCTGGGACGCGACGGGCGCCCGCGAGGCGCTCATCCTCCAGGCCGCGCTCATCATCGGCAGCATCGCGGAGGCCGGCACCACGGTCCCCAAGCAGCAGGGGTCCGGTCGCGCCCGGCCGAAGCGCCAGGCCGCACGGTGATCCGCGCGCGTCGTGGCATCGTCACAATGTCCTGGCGGATCCTCTGTAGGACGCCGACTCCGACGCGCCTCCCGGCGGGCGGGAGGATGGACGGATGATCATCGTCGTCTGCCCGGGTCAGGGCTCCCAGAAGCCCGGCTTCCTCTCCCCCTGGCACGAGCACCCCGAGCACGCGCGACGCCTGGGCGAGCTGGGCGACGCGGCGGGACTGGATCTCGTCACCCACGGCACCACGTCCGACGCCGACACCATCCGCGACACCGCCGTCGCGCAGCCCCTCATCGTCGCGGCGGGCATCGTCGCCCTGCACGCGCTCCTCGCCGACGGCCGTGACGCGTACGTCGCCGGCATCGCGGGCCACTCGGTCGGCGAGATCACCGCGGCGGCGGGCGCCGGCATCCTCACCGACGACGAGGCGATGCGCGTCGTGCGCACCCGCGGAGACGCGATGGCCGAGGCGGCCACGATCACCCGCACCGGCATGAGCGCGGTCGTCGGCGGCGACCAGGACGCCGTCCTCGCGCGGCTCGCCGAGCTCGACCTCGAGCCCGCCAACTTCAACGGCGGCGGCCAGATCGTCGTCGCCGGCGCTCCCGACGCGCTCGCCGCCCTGCAGGCCGAGCCCCTCCGCGGCACGCGCGTCATCCCCCTCCAGGTCGCCGGCGCCTTCCACACGCACCACATGGCTCCCGCGGTCGACGCCCTGCGCGCCGCGGTCGCGCCGCTCGCGCCCCGCGACCCCCGCTTCCCGGTCTGGACCAACCGCGACGGGAGCCGCGTCGAGTCCGGCGCCGCGTACCTCGACCTCATCGTCGGGCAGGTCGCGAGCCCGGTGCGCTGGGACCTCTGCATGGACGCCTTCGCCGCCGCGGGCGTCACCGGCCTCATCGAGGTCGCGCCCGCCGGTGCGCTCACCGGCCTCGCCAAGCGCGGCCTCAAGGGCCTCCCGACGCTCGCGCTCTCCACGCCCGACGACCTCCCGGCGGCGATCGACATGCTCGACGCGCACGCCTGATCCCGCCTCACCGACACCGAACAGGCACCCATGACCGACCAGCCCCGCCCCACCATCCAGACCGCGCCCGTGGTCGAGCGCTTCACCCGCATCTGGGGCCTCGGCGCCGCCCGCGGCGAGCTCGACGTGCCGAATGACGACCTCGTCGGCCCGATCGACTCTTCCGACGAGTGGATCCGCCAGCGCACCGGCATCATCACGCGCAAGCGCGCGGGCGCCGACGTCGACGCGGTCGACCTCGCGACCACCGCGTCTCTCGAGGCCATCGCGAAGGCGGGCATCAAGCCGGAGCAGATCGGCATCGTCCTCGTCTCGACCGTGAGCAACACCGTGCAGACGCCGTCGATGGCCGCGCTCCTCGCCGACCGCATCGGCGCGAACCCGGCGCCCGCCTACGACATCTCGGCCGCGTGCGCCGGGTACACGTACGGCATCGCGCAGGCCGACTCCTTCATCCGGTCGGGCCTCGCGGAGTACGTCCTCGTGGTCGGCGCAGAGAAGCTGTCCGACATCGTCGACCCGACCGACCGCTCCATCTCGTTCCTCCTCGGCGACGGCGCCGGCGCCGCGATCGTCGGCCCGAGCGACACCCCCGGCATCTCGCCCACGGTGTGGGGATCCGACGGCTCGAACTGGGACGCGGTCGGCATGACCGGCACCCTGAAGAGCATGCGCGACGGATCCGCGTGGCCGACGCTCCGCCAGGACGGCCAGAAGGTCTTCCGCTGGGCGGTGTGGGAGATGGTGAAGGTCGCCAAGGAGGCCCTCGACCGCGCGGGCGTGGCGCCCGAGCAGCTCGCCGCCTTCATCCCGCACCAGGCCAACATGCGCATCGTCGACGAGTTCGCGAAGCAGCTCGGCCTCCCCGAGTCCGTCGCCATCGCGCGTGACATCGCCACCACGGGCAACACGTCCGCCGCGTCGATCCCGCTCGCCACCCACCGCCTGCTCGAGGAGGACCCGTCGCTGTCCGGCGGCCTCGCCCTGCAGATCGGGTTCGGCGCGGGACTCGTCTTCGGCGCGCAGGTCGTCGTCCTGCCCTGAGCCCCACCGCCCCATAAGCTGTTCCGGTCATCACGAACCACGAGGAGATACACATGGCACTGTCCACCGAAGAAGTCCTGGCCGGCCTGGCCGAGCTCGTCAACGACGAGACCGGGATCGCCACCGACACCGTCGAGATGGACAAGTCGTTCACCGACGACCTGGACATCGACTCGATCTCGATGATGACGATCGTCGTCAACGCCGAGGAGAAGTTCGACGTCAAGATCCCCGACGAGGAAGTCAAGAACCTCACGACCGTCGGCGACGCGGTCACGTTCATCACCAACGCGCAGTCCTGACCGCGCGGAGCATGGCCGGTCCCGCATGCGGGGCCGGCCATCTCCCTCCCCCGTTCCCGACGTCGAGGAGACGCCACGCATGACCACCCCCAAGAAGATCGTCGTCACCGGCATCGGCGCGACGTCTCCGCTCGGCGGCACCGCCGAGGACACCTGGCAGGCGCTCCTGCGCGGCGAGTCGGGCATCAGCACGCTCGAGCAGGACTGGGTCGCCAAGTGGGAGATCCCCGTCACCTTCGCCGGGCAGGCCAAGGTGCCGTCCTCCGAGGTCATGCAGCGCATCGAGAACAAGCGCCTCGACCCGTCGAGCCAGTTCGCGCTCACGGCGGCTCGTGAGGCGTGGGCCGACGCCGGGTCCCCCGAGGTGGACCCCCTGCGCTTCGCCGTGGACTGGGCGACCGGCATCGGCGGCGTGTGGACCCTCCTCGACGCGTGGGACACCCTCCGCGAGAAGGGACCCCGTCGGGTCCTCCCCATGACGGTCCCGATGCTCATGCCCAACGGCCCCGCGGCCGCGGTCGGCATGGACCTCGGCGCGCGCGCCGGCATCCAGACGGTCGTCTCCGCCTGCGCATCCAGCACCGAGTCCATCGCCAGCGCGTACGAGCACCTCCAGGCGGGACGCGCCGACATCATCGTCGCCGGCGGATCCGAGGCCTCCATCCACCCGCTCCCCATCGCGTCGTTCGCCGCGATGCAGGCGCTGTCCAAGCGGAACGACGACCCCCAGCGCGCGTCGCGTCCCTACGACATCGCGCGCGACGGCTTCGTGCTCGGCGAGGGCGGCGCCGCCCTCGTCCTCGAGACCGAGGAGCACGCGAAGGCCCGCGGCGCCCGCATCTACGCCGAGCTCGTGGGCGGCGCGGTCACGAGCGACGCGTTCCACATCACGGCCCCGGACCCCGAGGGCACGGCCGCCGCGCGCGCCATGATCCAGAGCATCGAGGGCGCGGGCTACTCGCGCTCCGATGTCTCGCACATCAACGTGCACGCGACGAGCACGCCCGTCGGCGACATCGCCGAGTACAAGGCCCTCGAGCGCGTGTTCGGCGACGCGGTGCACGGGATCCCCGTGAGCGCCACGAAGGCGTCGACGGGCCACCTCCTGGGCGGCGCCGGCGCCATCGAGGCCGTGTTCACGGTGAAGGCGCTGGCTGAGCGCACCGCTCCCCCGACGATCAACCTGACTGAGCAGGATCCCGACATCCCGCTCGACGTGGTCACGTCGCCCCGGTCGCTGGGCGACGGCGACCTGCTCGCGATCAGCAACTCGTTCGGCTTCGGCGGGCACAACGCGGTCATCGCGTTCCGCAGCGTCTAGCCGCATCCACGACGAGAGGCCCCGACCGGATGGTCGGGGCCTCTCGTCGTGCGGTCGGGCGGGGAGGAGTCGCGCGCCCTGTCGGGTCAGCCGACCTTGTGCAGCCAGACGACCGGGCTGAAGTCGCTCGCGTGGCGGAACGCCTCCAGCTCGTCGTCCCAGGCCTGGCCCATGGCGAGGCGCAGCTCGCGGTGGAGCTCCAGCGTGTTGGATCCCGCGACGTCGAGGGCGTAGCGGATGCGGTCCTCGGGGATGACCGTGTTGCCGGCGGTGTCGGTCTGCGCGAAGAAGACGCCGAGGTCGGGCGTGTGCATCCACCGACCGCCGTCGCGGCCCGGACCGGCGTCCTCGGTCACCTCGTAGCGGAGGTGCTCCCAGCCGCGGAGGCCGCTGGCGATGGCGGCGCCGGATCCCTCCGGGCCCTCCCAGTAGTACTCCGCGCGCATGGCGCCCTTCAGCACGGGCTGCGGGTCCCACGTGAAGTTCACGGCGTGACCGAGCGCGCGACCGGCGGCCCATTCGACATGGGGGCAGAGCGCGCGAGGTGAGGAGTGCACGTAGAGCACTCCTCGAGCCGGTCTTGAGTTGGCGACGGGTGCTTCCATGGGTCTCCTCCATCCGATCAGATGCGTCTTCCCCAACGATCTGCGTGCGATGGACGAGCTCCACACCTGCCGGTGCGGCCGACGCGAACGCCGACGGGTCCCATCATGGCGGGTGATCCTGTGCGGCGGCAACATGCTGGTCGCGACGCGCCGCAGCGGGTCCTCGCGCGCGCTCCCGCGGATGCGGCGGGTCCGACCGGGATGCATGCCGGGAATGCCTATGCTCCAGGTGTCGGCCCGGCGTGGCCGGGAGACGAGGCGGGCATGTCGGTGCGGCACGCGCTCCTCGCGGTCCTCACCGAGGGCACCTGCTACGGCTACCAGCTCCGGACCGAGTTCTCCCGACGGACGGGGGCCGCGGCGCCGCTCAACGTCGGCCAGATCTACAACACGCTCGACCGGCTCGAGCGCGACGGACTCGTCGTGAAGGGCGCCATGGACGACGCGGGGCACGTGCCCTACACGATCACCGCGGCCGGGACGGCGGAGGTCCGGGCGTGGCTCGCGGCGAGCGTGGGCGTCGTCGGCGCGCGCGACGAGCTGGTGGTGAAGGTCACGCTGGCGCTGTCGCTCCCCGATGGGGACGCGCGCGAGGTCGTGCGCATCCAGCGCGAGCGCTCGCTCGCCGAGGCGGACGCGCTCGCCCGGAGCCGCGAGCGGCTCGAGGCGGAGGCCGGGGAGCCCGCGTTCGCGCGCCTGCTGTCCGTGGAGGCCCAGGAGGCGCAGGTGCATGCGCGGCTGACGTGGCTCGACGCGGCGGAGCGCCGGATCGGCGAGGCGCACGCGACAGGCACGCGACCCGCGGGACTCGCCGCGGCTCCCCGCCGGGGGCGTCCGGCGCGCGCCCCGGCCGGATCCGCCGACTGACCTAGTGCAGCAGCCCGCCGTCCTTGGCGAGCACGTTCTTCTCCCCCGCCTCGATGGGCACGGGGAAGCGGTTCTGCTTCGGCGGCATCGGGCAGTTGAAGTTGTAGCTGAAGGCGCACGGGGGCAGGTAGGCGCGGTTGAAGTCCAGCGTGATCGTGCAGTCGGGCGACGGCGCGACCATGAGGAAGCGTCCGACGCCGTACGTGGACTCGCCGCTCGTGGCGTCGGAGAACACCAGGAGGAGCGCGCGTCCCTCGCGGAAGGCGGCGAGCGAGTAGTCGACCCCGTCCTTGGTGAACGTGATCTCGCCGGGCACGATCTTGTCCTTCGTGGCGCCGTCGTCCTTGAGGTGCTCGAAGCCCATCGCGCGTCCGCCCTCGATCGGCGTGAAGTCCGCCTTCACCACCCACTCCTCGGAGTACGGGAAGGCGTCGATGCCGCCGAAGTCGCGGATGGCGTCGGACCGCGCGTCCCAGACGCGGAGCGCGTAGGCGCCCTCCTCGCTCGCGATGACGAACGCCGAGACCGTGTCGCTGGCGACGACGGACGAGGGCTGCGGGTCGTCGCGGCCCCGCACGATCGCCTCGCCGTCGACGAGGACGCCGTCGACCCGGAGGCCGTCCGCCGCCGTCGCCTGCACCCGGAGGCCGGACGCGCCGGGCTCGAGGGGCGACCAGGTTCCCGGGATGCCGTAGACGGGCTGCGGAGCGGCGTCGTGGGAGATCCACTGCGTGTTGACGAGGGCCAGGTTGCCCTGCGGCAGGACCACCATCCGCTCGCGACGCGAGCGGTAGACGGCGAGCACCTCCGCCGGGTCGGTGGGAGCGGGAGCGGCGGGGGCGGGATCGGTCATGGTCCCATCCTCGCCGCCCGCGGGGCCCCGGCCAAGTCGGGCGCGCGTGCGGCCGGCGGGGTTCCCCGTGGAGCAGCGCGAGCGTACGGTCGGGGCATGAGCACAGATCACGAGAGCACCTCGACCGACGACGATGGCACGACGACGCACACCGAGGAGCACGTCGAGACCTCCTCCTCGGTCACCACGGAGAGCGGCTCGGACGGGTCGACCCCCGACGGCTCCGGCAGCAACACGGACGAGGGCGACGACCACAAGGGCGACGTCGCCTCCGGCGGCTGATCCTCCCGCGAACCCGCGGCGCCCGGTCCCCCGAGGGGCCGGGCGTCGTCATGTCCGGGCCCTGGTCACTTGGCCTGCGCGTAGTCGTCGACGACCGCGATCGTGACGGGGAAGTCGACGGGCGCGTCGCCGAACAGCAGGCGTCCGGCCTCGGCGGCGGCCTCGGCCACGGCCCGGCTGACCTCGTCGACGCGGTCGTCCGGCGCGTGCACCATGACCTCGTCGTGCAGGAAGAAGACGAGGTGCGGGCGGGATCCGGGCCGCTCCATCGCGGCGAGGCGGCGCCGGAGTCCCGCGAGCCAGCAGAGCGCCCACTCGGCGGCGCTGCCCTGGACGACGAAGTTGCGGGTGAACCGGCCCTGGTCGCGCGCGGACGTGCGGGCGCGGGCGGCGTCCGCGGGAGAGGCCTCGCCCGCGCGGCCGATCTGCTGCACGTCGACCCACGCGTCGCCGGGCGGTGGGGACGACCGCCCGAGCCGCGTGCTCACGATCCCCCCGCTCTCCCCCGCCCGCGCCGCGCGCTCCACGTAGCCGGTGGCCCGAGGGTACGCCCGGACGAGCCGCGGCATCAGGCGCCCGCTCTCGCCGGAGGTCGCCCCGTACATGGCGCCGAGCATCGCGACCTTGGCGTGGGCGCGGGTGTCGACGACGCCGGCGTCGACGAGGCCCTGGTAGAGGTCGGTGCCGCGGCCCGCGTGGGCCATGGCGCGGTCCTCGGCCAGCGCTGCGAGAACCCGGGGCTCGAGCTGCGCGGCGTCGGCGACGACGAGCCGCCAGCCGGGATCGGCGCGGACGGCCGAGCGAATCTGGCGGGGCAGCTGCAGCGCACCCCCTCCGCTGGCGGCCCAGCGCCCGGTGACCACGCCGCCGGGGACGTACTCGGGGTGGAAGCGGCCGTCGCGGATCCACGTCTCCATCCACGTCCACCCGTTGGCGGTGAGGAGGCGGGACAGCCTCTTGTGCTCCAGCAGCGGCGCGATGACGGGGTGGTCGATCTCCTGCAGCTCCCACTGCCGGGTGCTCGTCGCGTCGATGCCGACGCGGCGGAGCGCCCGGAGCACGTCGAGCGGGCTGTCGACGTTGAGGTCGGGGGCGGCGAGGATCTCCCGGATGCGCGCGGCGAGCCGCAGGAGCGCGGGAGGCGCGCCGCCGTGCGCCGGCCGACCGCCCAGCAGGTCGACCAGGAGCGCGTCGTGGACCGCCGTGTCCCACGGCAGCCCGTCGGCGGACATCTCGGCGGCGACGAGGGCGCCCGCCGACTCCGCGGCGAGGAGGAGGCGCAGACGGCCGGGGTCGGCGCTGCCCGCGACCGCCTCGAGCTGGAGGCGGAGCTCGGCGACCAGCTCGTCCGGCGAGCCGCCCTCGGGTGCGTCGAGGTCGTCGAAGAGCGTCGCGGACGCCGAGGGCTCCCGCTCCGACGGGGCGGCCCGGTCCCAGGACCCGGCGGGCATCCGGGCGAGCGGGCTGTCGGCGGTCTGCGTGGACAGCCGCAGGATCGCGTGGCAGAGGCGGAGGTCGTGGCAGCGGGCGACGCGGACGCCCGCGGCGACGAGGGTGCGCGCCCACACGGCGGTGTCGTCCCAGACCCAGCGCGGCGCGGGGTCGGCCCGCTCGCGTGCGGCGGCGACCGCGGGCCACTCGGAGGACGGGACGTCGCGCGTGGCCGTGACGGTGCCGGTCGCGTCGAGGTCGACGAGCCGGACGCCGGAGGGTGTCCGCGCGACCAGGATGTGCATGCCCTCATCATCCCGCGCGCGTCCGACGTCCGGCCTCCGCCCCGACTCCCTACCGCTTCCCCGTGATGCGTCATGCGCTCCCCCACACGGCGTCATGCAGGGAAACACCGCACGGGAATGTGCGCGCATCCCCCGCTCGCGCGGTTTCACCCGCTAAGGTTGGTGACAAGTCGTCAGGTCCTCACGATCCGCCCGGTCCGCCGGAGGGGTCACGAGGGGCGGACGACCCGCGGTCCCGGGTCCCGGGATCGAGGCATCTCTTTTGAAGGAAATTTCGTCATGGCAACAGGCACCGTCAAGTGGTTCAACGCTGAAAAGGGCTTCGGCTTCATCGCTCCCGACAACGGAACCGCGGATGTGTTTGCTCACTACACCGCGATCGCGAAGGGCGGCTACAAGTCGCTCGACGAGAACCAGAAGGTCGAGTTCGAGGTCGCACAGGGCGCCAAGGGTCCCCAGGCTGAGAACATCCGCCCGCTCTAATGCCACCCGCTCGCCTCTGGTGAGCGCAGCACGCTGAGCTTCCGAGAACGGCTCCGACCATGTGGTCGGGGCCGTTCTCCAGTTAACGCGCAGGCCGGCGTGCGGGACCATGGAACGTGCCCTCCTACCGCATCACCATGACCGTCGGCGCGCTGCGACCGGGCGCCGACCCCGCCGCCGTCCTCCCCGCCGCCGCCGACGAGGCCGCCCGCATCGCCACCCTCGAGGCCAACGACATCCAGGTGGTGCGCGGCGAGCCCCGGCTCACGGTGCGCTTCACCGCGGACGACGACGCGGCGGCCGAGCGCATCGCGGGCGCCGTCCGGGCTCGCGCCGGCGAGCTCGTCGAGATCCCCCGAGCGAGCATCACGCGTCGCGACGGGGGCGCGTGGACCCGGATCTGATCCGCGCGGACCCCTCCTGTCCCCCGAGGCCCCCGAGGGGACCCATCGGGCACGCGCCGCCGAGCATCGAGGGCAACGCCTGTAGTCTCGATCCCAAGAGCCGACGGCGTCTCAGGGGGACGCAGCATCGGCTTGGGGGGACGATGATCGAACAGAAGACCACGCAGGACACGGGAGCACGGGAGGCCGGCGCCCGTCGACGCATGACCGACAGGTCGGCCACGGGCGTGCGCGCCGACGCCGGGCCGCTCACCGAGGCGGACGGCCCGCGGGCGCACGACTGGCGACGCACCTACGCCGTCGGGCTCGCCGTCACCGACCTCCTCGTCCTGATCTGGGTCGTCTTCGGCGTGCAGATCGCGTGGTTCGGCTTCGAGACGTCGGACGTCGCCTTCAACGGGGACTACGAGGGGGTGGCCGTCAGCTACTCGCTCATCTCCGTCGTCATCATCGCGAGCTGGATGGTGGCGCTCGGCCTGTACGGCACCCGCGGCTACCGCGTGCTGGGCACCGGACCGCAGGAGTACCGGCTGATCCTCGACGCCACCGTGCGGCTGTTCGGGCTGGTCGCCATCGTGGCGTTCCTCGGCCGCATCGACTTCGCCCGCGGCTACATCATCATCGCGCTGCCGCTGGGGCTCGTGACCCTCGTGCTCAGCCGCTGGATGTGGCGGCAGTGGCTCAACGTGCAGCGCGCCAAGGGCCGCTACTCGTCCCGCGTCCTGTTGATCGGTTCCGAGGCGTCGACGGGGTTCCTGGCCCGCGAGCTCGCGCGCCAGCCCTACGCCGGCTACCACGTGGTCGGGGCGTGCGTCCCGTCCGGCGTGATCGCGGCGACGCTGCCCGGCACCGGCATCCCCGTGCTCGGCAAGCTCGACGACCTGCAGGCCGCCATGCGCGCGGTCGATGCGGACACCATCGTCATCGCCAGCAACGACGAGCTGTCGCCCGAGCGGATCCGCGAGCTCAGCTGGTCGCTGGAGCCCGGACGCCAGCACCTGGTGGTGGCGCCCAGCCTCACGGACATCGGCGGGCCGCGGATCCACACCCGCCCCGTCGCGGGCCTGCCCCTCATCCACGTGGAGACCCCGCGCTACGAGGGCACGAAGCTCTTCGCGAAGCGGGCGTTCGACATCGTCGCGAGCACTCTCATCCTCGTCCTCGCCTCGCCCCTGTTCGTCGCCATCGCGATGACCATCCGGCTGAGCACCCCGGGTCCGGTGCTCTTCCGCCAGGAGCGCGTGGGCATCAACGGGCGCCCGTTCCAGATGCTGAAGTTCCGCACGATGGTGACGGACGCGGAGGCGCGGCTGCGGGAGCTCGAGGAGAAGACCCGGGATGCCGGCAACTCCGTGCTCTTCAAGATGAAGGACGACCCCCGGGTCACCCCCATCGGCCGGTTCCTCCGCCGCTACAGCCTCGACGAGCTGATGCAGCTCGTGAACGTCCTCAACGGCAGCATGTCGCTCGTCGGCCCGCGTCCGCCGCTCGCGCGCGAGGTCGAGGCGTACGAGACGAAGGTGCACCGGCGCTTCCTCGTGAAGCCGGGCATCACGGGGCTCTGGCAGGTGAGCGGGCGGTCGAACCTCTCATGGGAGGACAGCGTGCGGCTCGACCTCTACTACGTGGAGAACTGGTCGATCGTGGGCGACCTCGTCATCCTGTGGAAGACGGCGAAGGCCGTGCTGGCGCGCGAGGGGGCGTACTGAGCGCAGCCGCGGCGATCAGGCCGCGCGCCGCCGTCGTCGCATGATCGCGGCGAACGCGAGCACCGCGATGAGCGCGCCGATGCCGAGGTCGAGGATCGTCTCCATGAGGTTCGACCCCACGAACTCGCCGACGACGATGCAGAGGAGCGCCGTGAGTCCGCCCAGCGCGACCGCCATGGGCAGCAGGCGCCGGAGGAACAGCCGCCGGGGCACCGCGCCGAGCATGCACCAGGCGGTGATGGTGATGGCCGGCGAGACGATGAAGGAGTTGATCACGAGCACGCCCGCGAGGCCCCCGGTCAGCGCGCCGACGACCACGCCCGCCAGCACGGTGTAGTTGAGGACGGCGTCCACCGTCAGGGCGCGCGAGTGGTGCCCGGCGACGAGGGCCCACCGGGCGGGGATCGCGACGATCATCGATGCCGCCAGCCCCCAGGACAGCGGCATGAGCGTTCCCGCGGTGCGCCACTCGTCGCCGAGGAGTACCTCCACCAGGTGCGGGCCGCTGAGGGAGACCGCGAGCGCGAACGGCACGCCGACGGCGATGACGACCGAGGCGAGGCGCCGGAGCTGGTCGTCGGCGCGCCCGGCCAGGCGCGCCACCGCGAGGTCGCGGATGGCCATCGGGTTGAGCGCCTGCTGCGCCTGCTGGAGGGGCCCGATGAGGAATGAGTAGGCGCGCGAGTACTGCGCGAGGGCGACCGGGCCGAGCAGGATGCTGACGAGCAGGTTGTCGCCGTTGCGGGCGGCGAAGCCGGCGAGCTGGCTCTGGTACGTGCCGTGCATCGACGTGTAGAGCTGGCGTGCCGCCGGGCGGACGGGGACGCGGGCGGGCAGGTCGGCCCTCCCCCGGCGGATCCAGGCGCCCTCGAACGCCAGCCAGCGGACGGCCGCGATGACGAGCTGGCTGCTCGCGGCGGCCCAGAGGCTGTCCGTGAGGAGGAGCGCCCCGATCGCGATCACGTTGCCGACCAGCACGCTGGAGAGGTCGACGAGCGAGACGTAGCGGAGCTGCCGGGCCGCGATGAGGAAGGCCCGGGGCGTCATCGACGCCATCGTGACGGGCAGCGCCGCGCAGAGGATCACCCACATGACGTCGGCGTCGAGCGACGTGCCGACGACGAGCGCGACCGCGGCCGTGAGCGCCGCAGCACCGGCGGCGACGACGACGGCCAGCCGGCGCCAGGTGCGCGCCGACTCGAGGTAGCCGGGGGTGTGCGTGAGCACGGCCTGGGGCACGCAGATGTCGAAGAGGACGGCGACGCACGCCGTGACGGTGAGGGCGAGGAAGTACACGCCGTAGTCGGACGGACCCAGCAGTCGCGCGGCGAGGGTGGCAGCGACGAGGCCGACCGCCGCGATGATCGCCTGCGCCGCGAGCGGCCACACCGACGAGTCGCGGCTCCGGGCTCCCCGGGCCGCGCGGTCGTCGGCGCTCATCGCGCGCCCGGCCGGGTGGCGGTGCGCGGTGCGGTCACAGCACGCGTCCCGGGACGCCGACCACGGTGGCCCCGGCGGGGACGTCGCGGAGCACCAGGGTCATGGCGCCGATGGTGCTGCCGTCCCCCACGTGGATGGGGCCGAGGATCTGCGCGAACGCGCCCACCTGCACGTCGTCGCCGATGACCGGCACGTCGTCGCCCTTCTTGGCGCCGATCGTGACCCCGTGGCGCATGGTGAACCGCGCGCCGATGCGGGCCTGGGGGTGGACGATGACCGTGCCGAAGTGGTGGATCATGATGCCCGGTCCGATCTCTGCCGACCGCGGGATGTCGATCCCCGTCACCAGCCGTACCACGCTGTAGAGCGCGACGTACAGCACGTGGGCGGGCAGGCGCACGGCCCGCGAGCACGTGCGGGTCCAGCGCCCGTACCGGTAGACCGACACCGCCCAGAACGACGGCTGCAGGATCCAGGCGCCACGGCCGTAGCGCGCCCGGTCGGCGGCCCAGCGGCCGCGCTCGTCGACGGCGCTCACGACGTCTGCACCGTGCGGCGGATGCGGCTCGCCGTGTGCAGCGCCCGACTCGCCCAGCGGACGGGCAGGGGCGTGCGGAGCGTCTCCGCCTGCACCCGGGCCGCCTCGACGGCGATCTCCTTCGCGCGCACCTGCGACATGCCGCCGGCGGCGAAGACCGCGAGCGGCACGTGCACGACGACCGGCCGGACGCCGGATCGCAGGAGCCGGGCCGTGAGCTCGTAGTCGCCGACGACGCGGAAGCGGAGGTCGTAGCGGGCACCGCGGATGCGGGATCCCGGATACAGGATCGCCTGGTGGGACGTGGGCAGCCCGTGGTGGATGTAGATGGGAGGACGGGCCGTGCGGAGGATCTCGCCGCGGCCGGTGTCGAGCAGGTAGTCGCCGAGGAGCAGCTCGTTGTCGCCCGCCGCGCGCAGGATCCCGGACAGCAGCTCCCAGGACTCGACGTGGGACCGGTCGCCGCCGTTGAGGAACCAGACGAACCTGCCGGTCGAGCGGGCGATGCCCTCGTTCATCGCGTCGTAGATGCCGTCGTCGGGGCCGCTCGAGAGGTCGACCGGGACGCCCGAGGCGGTCACGACCTCGTCGAGGCCCTCCCCCGTGCCACCGTCGACCACGATGACCTCGATCGCGTCGCCCGCGTCATGGACGAGCTGGCGCACCGACCGGAGCGTGCTGCCGAGCCCCGGCAGGTCCCGGAAGGTGACTACGACGACGGACACGAGCGGTGGGGGTACCGGCATGGGGAGCGACCAGGCTTTCGTTGCAGGCGACGAGCGTCGCGATGAGGAGGGCGGTCATGACGGCGTACTCGGGCAGCATTATCCCACCGGAGAAGAATAGGGTCCCGAAGAGCCACAGCGGCGCCACGGCTCCCCAGGTCGAGCGCCTGCTGCGCAGCATCGCGCGGATCGCCAGGACGGCGAGGGCCGCGATGAGCACCAGGCCGATCCACCCGAAGTAGAACACCAGCACGTACAGGCCGTTGTCGAGCGACGTGCCGAGCTCCGCGCCGTTGTAGAGGTCATAGCCCAGCAGGATGTTCGACACCGAGCCGAGGGCGTGGCCGATGGGCGTGTGCAGGAGCGTGTCCCCCAGGACCTGCAGCGGCGCCACGAGGCGGTAGTTCGTGCTGGATCCGGACGTGCTGAAGCTCTCCAGCCGGGTCTGCAGGTACGTGCCGCTGGCCACCCCCACGACCGCGAGGCCGCTGAGGACGACGATGCTCGCGCCCGGGCGGGAGCGGAGGGCGACCACGACGCCGATGATGAGCAGCAGCAGGAGCCCGGTCGCGGAGCGGGACATGAGCACGCCGAGGATGCCGACCGCGATGGTGCCGCGGAAGTGGCGGCCCGTGAGCAGCGAGATGAGCGTGAGCGTCCCGATGACGAAGGCGTCGTAGGACGGCTCGAGGAAGAAGCCCTGCGCCCGCGGGATGGGATTGAACTGGAGGTAGGGCTGGTACTCGTACAGGTACTGGAAGCGCCCGAACACGTTGAAGAACGCCTCGCTGCCGAGCGTCCCCGCGGCCACCTGCAGGACCGACAGGCCGACGACGATGAGGAGCATGGCCGAGACGGCCGTGGAGAAGGCCCTCGAGCTGACGAACCCGGGGTCGAGGCCCGCGGATCCGGCCACGATCACGATGACCGCGAGGATGAACAGCGCGAGCGTGCGGAGGAACGACAGCGGATCGCTGCCCTCCATGCCGGTCACGAGCGCCGCCGACGCCGTGAGCGCCACGACCGCGCAGAGCACGAGGACGAGGCGGCGGGCGTACCCGCCACGCGACAGCAGGAGGATCAGGGGCACGCCCACCACCAGCCCGAGCGTGACGGGGTAGCCGGCCGCCTGGACGATCATGAAGTGCTGGCCGATGACGGCGACGCCCATGAGCCACGCCTCGCGCCGGTAGCTGCGGGTCATGCGGACACCAGCTCCTCGTACACGGCGCGGTACTCGTCGGCCATGCGCCGCGGATCGAAGCGCCGGACGTCGCGCGTCTGGCGATCCGCGCGGCCGCCCGCGCGCTCGTCCGCGAGGAGCGCTGCCGCGAGCTCCCGGCCCGTGCCCACGACCGTGACGTCGGGGTGGTCGCCGAACTCGCGGATCGCCGGCGAGTCGACGGCGAAGACCCGCATGCCGGCCGTCAGCGCCTCGGAGACGGTGAGCGGGAAGTAGTCGACCCGCGAGGTGAAGACGAGGCGGTCGTGGCGCCGCATCACGCGCGCCAGCTCGACGCGGTCGCCGGTGGCGGGCAGGCGCGCGGCGCCCGGGGCGTCCTCGGGTGCGTCGTCTCCCATGATGGTGAGCCCTTCGGTCGTGTCCGCGGCGATGGCACGGAGCGCGTCCCAGTCGACCTTCGCGGGATCCCGGAGGTCGCGGCAGATGAACAGCGCCCCCGAGCGCGGTGCGTCCGATGGTACCCGTGCCGCGGTCGCCTCCGACCAGAACGCGCGGTCGACGGAGTTCGTGATCGTGCGCACGTCGTCGAAGCCGGCCGTGGCCGCCTCGGCCGCGAGCCAGTGCGCGCAGGCCACCACGGCCGAGGGCACGGCCAGGCGGAGGGCGGCGATGTCCTCGCGCCGCCGGGTGAAGACGCGCGCGGCGTTGTCGACGCGGGCGGGCGGGTACGCCTGGAGGTCCGGGCAGCGCGGGCAGCCGTCCTCCCAGAGCCGGCACGTGCCGGGCTGGGCGCAGCGGCCCGTCATGATCCACTGGTCGTGCAGGGTCCACACCACGGGCGTGCGCGCGGCGGCGATCTCGCGGAACAGCCACCGGGGCGGCAGCCAGTAGCTGTGGACGATGTGCAGGTGCACCACGTCGGCGGCCGCGATGGCCGCGCGCAGCTCCTCGCGGCGGCCGGATGCCGGACGGACGACCTCGGTGCCGACGACGAGGTGCGCCGCCATGTTCAGGGCGGCGCGGGGCCGGGACGTGACGCGCAGCGACGCGCGGGCGTCCGCGCCGCCGGAGTCGCGGCCGCCGGGGCCGTAGCCGTAGGCGAAGGAGCCGTCCACGCCCAGCTCGCCCAGCTCGTGCATCAGCGTCCGCGCGACGCCGGCCGCGCCCCCCTCGCCGAGGCGCACGCTGAGGTGGAGGACGCGGAGGGGCGGGGTGGCGGCACCCGGATCCGCGGCGGGCACGCCGCTCATCCGGCCACCGGGAGCTGCGCCTTCCAGGCGTGGATCTCGTCGTACGGGAGCCGCACGTCGAGGGGCGCGCGGCGCTCGACCGTCGCGCGGATGGCCTCCCGCTCGCCGCGGGCGTGCACGGGGAGGCCGGTGTCGCGGCTGATCTCCAGCGCCCGGTTGTCGACCGCGACGATGACGCCCCACGCCCCCGTCTCGAGCGCGCGGACGCCGCCGTGGAGGCGCGTGCCGATGTAGTCGGAGTCGCCGACGGCGAGGAGCGCGTCGTAGGCGGCGAGCGTGGGCTCCGCGATCGTGAAGTCGCCCGTGAGCGTGCGCGCGTAGGCCGCGTCGCGGATGGACTGCGGCCAGATCACGACGCGCGCGTAGTGCTCGGCGGCGAGGGCGATGAGCCACTCGTCCTCGGCGACGTCGCGGTTGTAGTCGGTGAGCGTCAGGATCGCCTGCGCGGGGCGCGCGCTCGCGACGCCGTTGTGCCGGTCGAGCCCCCACATGGTCGGGCACGCGGTGTTCACCACCTGGAAGCCCATCCGCTCGAGGCGCACCTTCGTGTACTCGTCGCGGACCGAGTGCACGAGGTCCGGCGAGAGGACCTCCCAGAGCATGTGCGTGGTGTAGCGGTTGGGCTCGTCCTGGTACTGCCACCAGCCGACGCCGAGCAGGACGACCTTGTGCTTGAGGCTGCGCGCAACGATCGGGTCGAGCTTCCACTGCCGGTACCAGGGCATGTTCGAGGACAGGAGGTTGGTGCCGCCCACGATGGCGAGCTCGGCGTCGGCGGCGGTCCGGCGCTGGCTGCGGGTCAGGCGCGTCTGCGTGGGCAGGCTGCCGGTGATCGGCACGACGCCGTCGAGCGCCCGGAGGACGTTCTCGCGGATGATCTGGTCGCCGATGTTGGCGGACGAGATGGAGGGATCGAGCAGGAGTCCGTTCATGATGGAGCCTTCGTTCAGGGCGGCGACGGCAGATGCGGTCGCCGGCGGGAGAGGGATGGCCGCGGTGCGCGGGGCGCGCCGGAGCGGCCGGAGGACGCGCGCGTCAGCGTCCGGAGAAGCGCGACCCGACCACGGTGCAGTCGGGTCCCGACACGATCGCGCCAGCCGGCACGTCGCCCGCGACCACGGTCATCGGCCGGGCGAGCGCCGAGCGGCCCACGTGCGCGCCGCCGAGGACCAGGCAACGCGACGTGATCCACGCGCCCGGCTCGATGACGATGGGGCGCGTGAGGAGGGCCATGTCGCGCCGGTGCGCGTGGCTGCCCGTGGTGAGCATCGTCTCCTGGGAGAGCACGACGTCATGGCCGACGGTGATGAGGTCCTGGTTGTGGAACCAGACGCCCTCGCCGATCCAGGAGCGGTCGCCGATGCGCAGCTTCCATGGGAACTTCACCCGCGTGCGCGGCCGGAAGACCACCCCGTCGCCGATCTCGGCACCGAAGGCCCGGAGCGCCCGGACCCGGAGCGACGAGCTGATCTGCCACGGGTTCGTGACGAGGAGCAGCTCGACCACGGCCCAGAGGTAGACCGTGCGCTTGGGGCGGTCCCAGGCCTGGTGCTCGCCGGGCGCCCGAGAGAGGTCGATGACCGGGACGTCGGTCGAGGGGTCCTGCGCCGCCGTCACGCGCGCACCCCGGCGCCCATGGTGGCCAGCGACTGCGCGAACCGCACGTACCTGGCGTGGGCGCTCACGGGCGAGTAGCGGCTCTGGTACATCCGCTGCGCGGCGGTGGTGAGGGCCGCGGCGCCGTCGCTGTCGCAGCGGAGGTCCTGCGCCGCCTGGAGGAGCCGCTCCGGGTCGCCCGGCGGGATGATGGCCGCGGCCCCGTGCTCGCGCACGACGCTCTCGGTGATGCCGCCGTCCTCGACCGCGGCGATGATCGGGCGCCTGCTGCTCGTGTACGACGTGAGCTTCGACGGCATGCTCATCTCGCGCACGCCCGGCTTCTCGTTGAGCAGGAGCGCATCAGCCGCGGCCAGCGCGTACGGGTAGTCGTCGCCGTCGAGCGGCGGGACGAAGCGCAGCGAGCGGATCCCCGCGCCCTGCGCCTCGAGGGCGGCCCGCTGGTTGCCGTCGCCCACGAGCACGAACTCGATGCCGAGGTCGCGGGCATCGGAGAGGCGCGCGGCCTCGACGACCGACTCCAGCCCCTGCTTCATGCCCATGTTGCCGGTGTGGACGACGGTGAACGCGTCGCGGGTCCAGCCGAGCCGGGTGCGGGCGGCCGCGGTGGAGACGTCCACCGGCGTGATGTGCGTGAAGTTCGGGAGCCCGGAGATGGATCCGTCGGGCAGGCCCTGCTGGACCAGCAGGTCGCCGAAGCGGGGCGTGATGACGCCGATCCGGTCGGCGCGACGCAGGAGCGCGTACTCCCCCGACGCGATGAGCCGGGAGGCGCGACCGCCCGTGGTGCCGGACTCGCCCGCGGCGTTGCCCGTGAGGTCCTGCACCAGGACGCCGAACGGACGGCGGCCGCGGCCGAGCGCCCCCGCGGCGAGGCCGGCGAGCGACGGCGTGACCGCGATGACGATCTCGCTCGTGTCGCGTCGCACCTCGCGGAGCGCTCCACGCAGGAAGCTCGCCTCGAGCCTCGCCCGGCCCGCGAGGTCCGGCGTCTCCGGGATGGTGTGGCGGACCCGGGTGATGCGGACGCCGTCGCGCATCTCCTCCCAGCGCCTGCCCTCGGCGTACCGCTCGTCCTGCAGCTTCCACTGCGGGTAGTGCGGTATCCCGGTGACCACGTGCACCGACGCCCCCGCGTCGGTGAGCGCCTCGGCCATCGCGGTCGTGTACGGCGCGATGCCCGTGGTCTCCGGCCAGTAGTTGATGCCGACCAGGCAGACCGTGAGGCCCCCCAGGTCCGCCGTCTGCGTGCGCGCAGCATCGGTCGTGCTCAGATCCCCCATGGACCCATTCTGGTGCCTCGAGGTTTCGATGTCGTTAACGCACAGCGCGGCGTCGTACCCCGATTGCCGTCCACCGCCGCCCTCACGTTAGATTCGACCGGACGGACGGCCGCGCCGGGCGACCGCCCCGCCGCCGTCGCGTCGCACCGCATGAGAATCTGGGGGGATCCATGGCCAAGAAGGCTTTCATCACCGGCATCACCGGGCAGGACGGCTCGTACCTGGCGGAGCTGCTGCTCGCCAAGGGCTACGAGGTCCACGGCCTCATCCGCCGCTCGTCGACGTTCAACACGTCCCGCATCGACCACCTGTACCAGGACCCGCACGAGGACGGCGCGAAGCTCTTCCTCCACTACGGCGACCTGAGCGACGGCTCGCGCCTCACGACGCTGATGATGCAGATCCAGCCCGACGAGGTCTACAACCTCGCGGCACAGTCGCACGTGCGCGTCTCGTTCGACGAGCCGGAGCACACCGCGGACACGACGGGCACCGGCACCATCCGCCTGCTCGAGGCCGTGCGCCTCTCGGGCATCGAGACCCGCTTCTACCAGGCCTCCTCGAGCGAGCTGTACGGGGCCACTCCCCCGCCGCAGAGCGAGACCACGCCGTTCTACCCGCGCTCGCCGTACGGGGCCGCGAAGCTCTACAGCTTCTGGATCACGAAGAACTACCGCGAGGCGTACGACATGTTCGCCGTCAACGGGATCCTCTTCAACCACGAGTCGCCCCGCCGCGGCGAGACGTTCGTGACGCGCAAGATCACGCGCGCGGTCGCCGCCATCAAGGCCGGCAAGCAGGACCACGTCTACCTCGGCAACCTCGACAGCATCCGCGACTGGGGCTACGCCGCCGAGTACGTCGAGGGCATGTGGCGGATGCTGCAGGCCGACGAGCCCGACGACTTCGTGCTCGCCACCGGCGGCAACTTCACCGTGCGCGACTTCCTCGAGACCGCGTTCTCGCATGCGGGCCTCGACTGGTCCGAGCACGTGCGGTTCGACCCGCGCTACCTCCGCCCCACCGAGGTCGACGCCCTGGTGGGCGACGCCACGAAGGCCGCGGAGAAGCTCGGCTGGAAGGCCACGGTCGACACCACGATGCTCGCCCGGATCATGGTCGACGCTGACATAGCCGCGCTCGAGGCCGAGGGGCGTCCGTGGATCGACTCCGTGAAGCTGGCGAGCTGGGGCACGGCCGACGCGACCGCGGTCGACGCGTGAGCGCGGCCCCCGCGTCCGGCGCCGACGAGCGCGACGCCGTCGCCTTCACGCCCGCGCCGCTCGACCGCTCAGCCCGCGTCTACGTGGCCGGCCACCGCGGGCTCGTCGGCTCGGCGATCGTGCGCCGGCTCGAGGCGGAGGGCTTCACCGACGTCATCGGCCGCACGTCCGCCGAGCTCGACCTGAAGGACCGCGACGCGGTCTTCGCGTTCTTCGCCGAGGAGAAGCCGGTGCACGTGGTGCTCGCGGCCGCGAAGGTCGGCGGGATCCTCGCGAACAGCACCTACCCGGTCGACTTCCTCAGCGACAACCTGCGCATCCAGGTCAACGTGCTCGACGCGGCGCTCGAGCACGGCGTCGACCGGCTGCTGTTCCTCGGCTCCTCGTGCATCTACCCGAAGCTCGCGCCGCAGCCCATCACCGAGGACAGCCTCCTCACGGGGCACCTCGAGCCCACCAACGACGCCTACGCGATCGCGAAGATCGCGGGCATCATGCAGATCCAGGCCGTGCGCCGCCAGTACGGCCTGCCGTGGATCTCGGCCATGCCCACGAACCTCTACGGGCCGGGCGACAACTTCTCGCCGCAGGGCTCGCACGTGCTGCCCGCGCTCATCCGCCGGTACGACGAGGCGCGCGCGTCCGGCGCGGAGTCGGTGACCAACTGGGGCACGGGCACGCCGCGCCGCGAGTTCCTGCACGTCGACGACATGGCCGCCGCGTGCCTCCACCTCCTCGAGCACTACGACGGGCCCGAGCAGGTCAACGTGGGCACGGGCAGCGACGTGACGATCCGCGAGATCGCGGAGACCATCGCGCGCGTCGTCGGCTACGAGGGCCGCACGGAGTGGGACACGTCGAAGCCGGACGGCACGCCGCAGAAGCTGCTGGACGTGTCCAAGCTCGCCGACGCCGGGTGGACCTCCTCCATCGGTCTCGACGAGGGCCTGCGCTCCACGGTCGAGTGGTACCGGGAGCACATCACGACGCTCCGGGAGTAGCCGCTCCCGCACGACGACGGCCGCCGCGCATCCGCGCGGCGGCCGTCGTCGTGCGCCCGAGCGGACGGGTGCCCTCGCGTGCCCGCGGATCAGGCCGGCACGCCCGCCAGCGCCTCGTCCAGGATCTGCCGGAACGCCGGGGTGATCACGGCCGCGTACTGAGGCGTCGTGTGGACGCTGTCGCGCTTCGTGGGCGTGCTGCCGACGAAGGACGGGCAGCGCTCCTCCCAGCAGAACAGGGACGAGGTGTCGACGTAGGCGATTCCCAGCGCGGTGGCCGCGTCCTCCTGGGCGCGGTCGCCCACCTTCCAGGCGCCGGGGATCGAGGCCTGGCAGTCGGCGGGCGACGAGACCTTCGTGGCGCAGGTCTCGAGCGGCTGGCCGGTGGGAGGCGAGGAGACGAGGACGACCTTCCCGACGCTGGCGCGCACCTGGCCGATGGTGCTCTGCACGCCGGCCGACCACTCGGCCACGGCGTCGTCGCCCGTCGCCTTGGACGCGAGCTTGAGGACCTGCCCGTAGCTGTTGCTGACGAACAGGATCTCCGGCTTCTCCTCCTGGATCGCGGCGATCGCCTGCTGCCGGAAGTCCAGGCAGCCGCCCTTCGTGGACGCGTCGGGGAAGTCCCACTGGACGTCCATGACGGCGCAGCCGGCGAAGGTGAGCCCGCGGATGTGGTGCGTCGCCTCGAACATCGCCCGCACCGTGGGCAGCAGCGTGATGCCGGTCGAGTCGCCGAGGACCATGATCGTGGGCTTCCGGCTGTCGCCGAAGGAGCAGGAGCGCGGGTTCGCCACGTCGGTGCGGCCGCAGCCCTGGCCGTCCTCGACGGGCACGGCGGACTTCTCCAAGCCGTCGATCGCGGGGTCGAGCGCGGGCCAGCTGGTGGCGGCGAGGGCGTCGCGGATCTGGACCTGCAGCGCGCCGAGGTCGCCGGCCGCGAGCACGGCGGGGTCCGTCGGATCCTCCTCGCCGGAGGCGGCGGGGCCCGGCGCGAGGCGCGACGCCTCCTGGATCTCCTGCTGTCGCACGACGGCGAGGCTGATGAACGTGACCGTCAGCAGCGCGGCCGTGCCGAGGGCGGCGACCTTCGTGCCCGTGGACGCCCCGAAGCCGGGATGGCGACGCGCGCGCTTCTTCTTCCGGCGCGCGGCGGCACCGGGCTCGAGCCAGTGCGAGCGGCGGATCGGGTCCTCGAGGCCGTGGTACGAGAGCACCGAGAGGCCGAGGGTCAGCACGAGCACGATGACCGGGTAGCCGAGCCCGGCGGTGTCGGAGACGGCCGCGAGGATCACGATGACCGGGAAGTGCCACAGGTAGAGCGAGTACGAGATGTCCCCGAGGTAGCGCGAGACGGGGTTCGTGAGCGGCCAGAGGAAGCGCTGCGCGCCGCCCGTGCCGCCGGCGATGACGAGCGCGGCGCCGACGACCGGGATCGCGGATCCGGGAGCCGGGATCGGCGACGCGCTGCTCAGCGCGAACAGGCCGTAGCCGATGACGGCGAGGCCGGCCCACGCGATGACCGGCCGGGCGGCGTCCGGGATGCGGCGCAGCAGCGGCGCGGCGACCGCGAGCAGCGCGCCGACGCCGAGCTCCCAGGCGCGGGAGAGCGTGGAGAAGTACGCGACCGCGGCGTTGCCCGCGGTGTCGGCCATCGCCCAGGCGAACGAGCCGACCGTGACGACGAGGAGGATCGCCGTGAGGATCCCCCGGTAGCGGCCGGGCCCCCGGAAGCGCAGCGAGAGCGCGAGGCCGAGCGTGAGGAGGATCGGCCAGACGACGTAGAACTGCTCCTCCACGCCGAGCGACCAGTAGTGCTGCACGGGCGAGACGGCGCTGTCGGCGGCCCAGTAGTCGGTGTCGGTCGCGGCGAAGCGCCAGTTGGCGACGAAGAAGAACGCGGCGACGCTGTCCCACGCGATGGCGGACGCGCGGCCGGAGAGGAAGACCATCCAGCTCGCGAGCACCGTGACGAGGAGCACGGCGGTCGAGGCCGGCAGGATGCGCTTGACGCGCTTGCGGTAGAAGTCGGCGAACGAGATCCGGCCGAGCTTGTCGTGCTGGCGGAGCAGGAGCGACGTGATGATGAAGCCGGAGATCACGAAGAAGACGTCGACGCCGAGGAAGCCGCCGGACGGCCAGGCGAGCAGGTGGTCGAGGATGACCGCTATCACGGCGAGGGCGCGCAGGCCCTGGATGTCGCCGCGGAACGACCGGGTGCTCGATCCCTCCGGCGCGACCGTCGTCGATCGGCTCGTGCGGGTGGGTCGCGTGCTCGTCATCGTGTCCTCGCGGGTGGCGGCGGGCCCGACGCGCGCGCTGGCGCCTCGTCGGCGGGTGGCCGGTGGCGGTCGTCGGGCGCCCTCCGGACCCCCGCGACCGGGGTGATTTCGGTACCCATGGTAGTAGAGCGGACATCGCCGTGGCGGTCCGCGCGGCACCGTGCCTGTGCGGCGGCGCACCCCAGTCCGAGGGGGGCGTGCGATCGGGGGCGTGCCGCGAGGCACTCGATCGCGCGCGCGGAGAGGCGACGTGGGAGTAGGGCGGATGGGACTTGAACCCATGACCGACGGATTATGAGTCCGCTGCTCTGACCAGCTGAGCTACCGCCCCGAGGCGGCGGATCTAGGCGGCGCCTGAGCCGTCCGTCACGCCGCGTGCCTCGTCCGTGACCGGCGCGGCCACGGACTCGCCACGATACAGGCTCTCGAACGTCGAGATCGTGCGCTCGATGTCGTGCGAGGCGACCACGGCGAGGCTCTCGCGCTTCATGCGCTGGAGCCCATCCTCGGGCAGCTCGAGCACCCGCTGCAGCTTCGCGGCGAGATCGTCGACGTCGCCCGGGCGGAAGAGGTAGCCGTTCTCGCCGTCGTGCACGAGGTGCGGGAGGGCCATGGCGTCGGCGGCCACGACGGGGAGGGCGGAGGCCATCGCCTCCATCGTGACGATGGACTGCAGCTCGGCGATGCTCGGCATCGCGAGGACGGTCGCGCGCGTGTAGGCGCGGCGCAGCTCCTCGTCGGACACGTACCCGGTGAAGGTGGTGCGGTCGGCGATGCCGAGGTCGGCGGCGAGCTTCTCGAGCGCCGTCTTCTGGTCGCCCCCGCCGACGATCTCGAGCTCCGCGTCGAGCGACGCGGGCAGGATGGCGAAGGCGCGGAGCAGGACGTCGATCTGCTTCTCCCCCGTCACCCGGCCGACGAACACGATGCGGTTGCGGGTGCGCGGGGTGAAGTCGGGCGTGTAGTTCGCCGCGTCGATGCCGCAGGAGATGGCGATGACGCCCTCGAGCCCCGTGTAGCGCTCGAGGAACTGGGCAGCGCGACGCGTGGGCGTCGTGACGGCCTCGGCGCGCCCGAAGGTGCGGCGCGCCGCCTTCCACGCCATGGAGATGGCCTTGTCCTGCCACGCGACCGGCAGGAGGGTGTGCTGGAGCATGTTCTCCGGCATGAAGTGGTTGGTGCCAATGATGCGGATGCCGCGCTTCTCCGCCTCGATGCTGAGGCCGCGCCCCGTGAGGATGTGGGACTGGAAGTGCACCACGTCGGGCTGCACCGCGTCGAGGATGCGGGCGCAGTCCCGGTTGACGGACCACGGCTGGGCGAAGCGCAGCCAGTCGTGCGGGTACCAGCGGTAGCTGTGCAGGCGGTGCGCGGTCATCTCCTGGCCGTCGTGCACCTCGGTCCACGTGCCGTGCTTGCGGCTGGCCGCCGGCGCGACGATGTGCACCTCGTGGCCGCGGCGGACGAGGCCTCCGGCGAGGCGCTCGGCGAACCGCGCGGCGCCGTTCACGTCCGGCGGGAAGGTGTCCGCGCCGATGAGGATGCGCAGCGGTCGACCGGGGGTCGCGGGCTCGCGCGGGGTCTGCCCTGAGGTGTTCGGCAAGAAGTGTCTCTCCAGTGGTGTCGGCGTCCGGCGCGCGTCACGTGGATCTGGGTGGCGCGGGCCGGGTATCGCAGAGCAACGTATCGCACGGGTCCCGGGACGGACCGACGGCGCACCGCGGTCGCGGCGGCCGGGCCGGCGAGGCCGGAGCGCGGTCGGCCACGGACCGGCGCGCGATCAGGACGCGTGCGGGTGGTGCTTGGCGAGCTGGAAGACCCCGACGACGGCCACGGCGCCCGCGACGAGGAAGGCGATGCCCGCGTACACGGGAGCGTCCGCGGCCTCGCCCAGGACGGTGACGCCGATGCAGACGGCGACGAGCGGGTCGACGACCGTGAGGCCGGCGATCACGAGGTCGGGCGGGCCCGACGAGTACGCCGTCTGGACGAAGTACGCGCCGAGCAGGGTCGCGGCCACGAGCGCGACGATGCAGACCGCGGTCAGCACGTCGAAGTCCCCCGTCGTGAGGCGGTTGATGACGACCTTGGCGAGCGTGGCGACGAAGCCGTAGAGCACGCCGGCGCTGATGATGTAGAAGATCGCGCGCACGTGCTTCCGGAAGTAGAGGAACAGGCCGCCGAGCAGCGCGAGGACGAGCGCGAGGATCACCAGGATCGTGATGAGCTCGGGCGTGCGGATGGGGGTCTCCTTCGCGAAGACGGCCGCGAAGACGACGAACAGGCCGACGCCTCCGATGCAGAGCGCGACCGCCCGCTTGGCCTTGAGCTCGAGCCGCTTCCCCGTCGCGCGGGAGTTGAGGACGGCCGTGACCACGAGCGCCACCGCGCCGAGGGGCTGCACGACGATGAGGGGCGCGAGGCGCAGGCTCGCGAGCTGGAACACGATGGCGAGGCCGAGCATCACGGTGCCGGCGACCCACGACGGACGGCCGAGCAGCGCGCCGAGCTGGCGCAGGCTGAGACCCGCCGTGCTCTTCTTGCCGCGCGCCTCCATCTTCGCCACGCCCTGCGACTGTAGCTGCGCGCCCAGGGACAGGAACACGGCGCCGACGAGCGCGATCGGGATCCCGAGCGCCTGGTAGGGGGTCAACGAGGCGGCCTGGAGAACGGGGCTGGCGTCGAAGGGCACGCCCCGACCCTACCCGGCGGCCCGCCTATCATCGGCAGCATGGCCGTCCTCCCCATCCGGATCACCGGAGACCCCGTCCTGCACGCCCCGGCCCGCGAGGTGGAGGCGTTCGACGACGACCTGCGCGCCCTCGTGGCCGACATGTACGACACCATGGACGAGGCGCCGGGCGTGGGCCTCGCGGCACCCCAGGTGGGCGTACCGCTGCGCGTGTTCGTGTACTCGTACGAGACCGACGAGGGCGAGCCGCTGCGGGGCGTCGCCGTGAACCCGGACCTGTTCATCACGCCCGTCGCGGTCCGCGAGGCCGACGAGGACACCGAGGAGGAGGGCTGCCTGTCGTTCCCGGGCGAGCGCTTCCCCCTCGTGCGCGCCGACCGGGCGATCCTCCGCGCGGTCGACCTCGACGGGCGGCCGTTCGAGATCGAGGCGGCCGGGTGGTTCGCGCGCATCCTGCAGCACGAGTTCGACCACCTCGACGGGCTGCTCTACACCGACCGCCTCGCGCACGAGCACCGGAAGCCGGTGGCGAAGGTGATCCGCCGGAGCGGCTGGGGCGTGCCCGGGCAGTCGTGGCTGCCGGGACGCGACCACCTCGAGGACTGAGGGACGCGCCCGGGGCTCCCCCGTGAGCGGAGGGGCCCGGAATCTTTGCTACGCTTTCCAGGTTGCTCCACGTGATCCTCGATAGCTCAATTGGCAGAGCAGCCGGCTGTTAACCGGCAGGTTGTTGGTTCGAGTCCAACTCGGGGAGCGAAGGCCTCGCGGCTCCACCCGCGGGGCCTTTTCCTTTGCCCGCTGGCTATGGCGCTGGCGCTGGCGTGCGGCGGATCCCGACCCTCGTCCCCTCGGCCGGGTAGCGTCGGGCCATGGGGATGTTCCAGGTCGTGGTCGCGCGTCCGAACGACGCGGACCGGCTGTGGACGCTGCTCGACGAGGACGTCCGCTCGCGCGACGACGCGGGTGACGCGGCCGACGATCCGGTGGCCGCGGCGATCCGCACCCGCGCGACCGACGGGCCCGCCGACACGCTGCCCGTCCTCGAGGCCCGGCGCGAGCGCATCGTGGGCCTCGTGTCGGATCCCGTGCGCCCCGTGCTCATCGCCTACTCGGGCATCCGGGCCGTCGGCTTCGCGCTGATGGACCGCAACGGGGTCGACGGTCGGGCGTTCACGTCCGCCGGCTGGCGCGGGCTCGGGGTCGAGGAGGAGATCCGGGCGGCCGCTCCCCTGCTGCTGCGCTGAGCCGCGCGCGCGGGCTAGCCGACGGGCAGGAGGTACGTCGGGCTCGGCACCGCGATCACGGCGGGCCCGGCGGTGGGCAGCCCGGTCGCCGGGTCGAGCCGGAACGAGGCGACCGTGCCGGATCCCTGGTTGGCCACGTGCAGGCGGTCGTCGACGATCACGTGGTGGCGCGGCGTCGCGCCGCCGCAGTCGAACGCGGCGACGGGGGCGAGCGCGCCGTCGGCGGCGATGCCGACGACCGCGATCCGCTCGGAGCCGCGGAGGCCGACGTACGCGAGGCGCTCGTCGGCGGACACTCGGACCTCGGCGGCGGAGTCGCGCGCGTCCGGCTCGGCCGCGCACGCGGTGGAGGCGGCGACGCGCCAGGACGCGCCCTGGCCCTCGAGCGCGTGGAGCGTGCCGTCGAGCTCGCCCACGAGGAGCACGCGGCCCGACGACAGGAGGGCCATGTGGCGCGGTCCCGTGCCCGGCGGCAGGGCGACGGTCCCGATGCGGTCGAGGCGGCCGTCGCGGAGCTCGTGCACGTGGACGGCGTCGGTGCCGAGGTCCGCGCTGAGGACGATGCCGCCGCCGACATGGAGCGTGGCGTGCGCGTGCGGGCCGTCCTGCTGCGGGCGGGGGCCGGATCCCTCGGATGCGAGCAGCTGCACGGCCTCGCCGAGGGAGCCGTCGTCGGCGAGCGGGTGCACGGCGACGGTGCCGTCGCCGTAGTGCGAGGTGAGGAGCAGGCCGTCGACGACGTGCAGGTGGCAGGGGCCGGATCCGCCGCTCGGCTGTCCGCCCGCCCACTGCAGCGAGCCACCCGGCCCCCGGCGGAACGCCTCCACCCGGTCGGCCGCCTCGCCCACCGCGTAGACCATGTGGCCGTGCACGAGGAGGCACGAGGGCGACGGCGTCTCCACCGCGGTGCCGACCACCGCGAGGTCGCCGGTGATGGCATCGACCGCGAGGGCCGTGATGCCGACGCCCGATCCGCCGACGTCGGCGGTGTAGCCGCCCGCCCACATCGAGACCTCGGGCACGGCGGCTTCCTCGGGCGTCATCACGCCGCTCACCCTACGGGGCCCGCCGACCGCGCGCGGGCGGACGAGCGGCCGACGAGGCCGGCGTCAGTAGCCCGAGCTCGGCTCGACGATGCCGACGAAGTCGCCCGTGCGGAGGAAGGCCTCGGTGTTGAGGCGGATCCGCTCGGCCAGCAGCGGCCGCACCATGTCCGGGGTGTCGGCGGTGTGCGGCGTGACGATGCAGCGCGGCTCGGAGAACAGCGGGTGGCCGTCGGGCAGCGGCTCGGGCGACGTGACGTCGAGGCCCGCGCCGTGGATCCCGCCGGAGCGGAGCGCGGCGAGCAGCGCGTCGGGGTCGACGAGCGCGCCGCGCGCGATGTTGACGAGCACGGCGGTGTCCTTCATGGCCGCGAGCTGCGCGGCGCCGATGAGCCCGGCGGTGTCGTCAGTGCTGGCGGCGGCGAGCATCACGACGTCGGCGCCCGGGAGCACCTCGTCGAGCCGGTCGGCCGTGACGGTGCGGTCGGCGCCCTCGACGGGGTCGCCGCTGCGGCGGACGACCGTCACGGAGCAGTCGAACGGCGCGAGCAGCCGGACGTACTCCAGCGCGATGCCGCCCGCGCCGACCACGACGACCTCGGAGCGGTACAGCGAGAGGCCGGCGGAGGATCCCCACGAGGTCGCCCGGGCGCGCTCCGGCAGCTGCCGCAGGGTCGCGAGCGTCAGCGCGAGGGCGTGCTCGGCGACCGGCTCGGAGTAGGCGCCCTTCGCGCTCGTCCAGACGAGGTCGGGGCGGTCGCACTCCCGGAGGGTGTCGGCGAAGGCGTCGACGCCCGCGAACGGCAGCTGCACCCACTGGACCTGCGGGTTCGCGGCGAGCGTGTCGGTGAGCTCCGCGGCGCGGCGGATGGAGAGCCAGACGATGCCGCGGGTCTCCCCCGACAGCTCGGCGACCTCGCCGCCGGCCTCGTGGACGGCCTCGAGGTAGGCGTCCTCCGTGCGCGGCAGCATCGCGATGGGGCCGGGCGTCGGACGCGCCTCGCCCGTGAGGCGGTGCGGCGTGGCGCCGTCGACCGCGCGGTGGACGCGGCGGGGGCCGGATGCGGGTGCGGTGGTGTCGGTCATGTGCGGGGCCTCCGGGGGTGCGGCACGCGGGCGGGCGGTTCAGGGGTGCGCAGCGTGACGATCGGGTCGACGGGGTCCGGATCCGGCTCGGCGGGCTCCCGGCCGGAGTCCGCGGCCGTGCGCGACTCCGCGAGTCCCCGCACGTAGGGGTGCGTGGGATCCGCGAGCACGTCGTCGATCGCGCCGTACCCGACCAGCGTGCCGCGGTGCAGCACGGCGAGGCGGTCGGTGAGGCGCTCGACGACGGCGAGGTCGTGGCTGACCACGAGGGCGGAGAAGCCGCCGCGGGACTGCAGGTCGCGCAGCAGGTCGAGCACGGCGACGCGGCTCATCACGTCGACGCCCGACGTCGGCTCGTCGGCGATGAGGAGGCGCGGGCCGAGCACGAGCGCGCGGGCGAGGGCGACGCGCTGGCGCTGGCCGCTGGAGAGCTCGTGCGGGTACCTGTCCTGCGTGCCGGGCGGCAGGTCGAGCGCCGTGAGCAGGGTCACGACGCGGCGCGCGGCCACCTGGCTGTCGAACCGGCGGTCGCGGGAGAAGATCGGCTCGGCGATGGCCTCGCTCGCGGTGAGCTGCGGGTGCAGCGTCGTGCCGGCGTCCTGCGGGACGTAGCCGATGCCGTACGTGGTGCGCGTGCGCGCGCGGCGTCCCATGCGGCGGAGGCCCTGGCCGAGGACGGAGGCGTCGCCGCCCGTGATCCGCGGCACGGCCGCCCCCTCGTCGCCCGACGGGACGAGGCCCGCGAGCACGCGCGCGAGGGACGACTTGCCGGATCCGCTCGCGCCCACGACGCCGAGCACCTCGCCCGGCTCGATCCGCAGCGTGATCCCGTCGACGGCCGGCGGCGTCTCGGCCCCGCGGCGCGCGGGGTACGCCAGCCGCAGGTCGCGGGCGTCGAGCACGGGCCCGGCGGATCCGCCGTCCGCGTCGGCGTCTCGGGGGGTGTGCGTCATGCGCTGCTCCGTCCTCGGCGTGGTCGTGCGGCCGGCCGGCGTGACCGGCCGCACGACGGATGCGGGTTCCGACCCATCATGCCCGGGGTCGGCCGGGCCCCGCTCGGAGCCCGCTAGCCGGCCGGCCGCTCGGCGGCCCGGAGCGCGTGCAGCCGGGCGCGGCGCTCGGCCTGCTCGGCCGGGTCCGGCACGGGCAGCGAGGCCAGCAGGCGCTGCGTGTACGGGTGCTGCGGGTTGCCGAGCACCTCGGCGCCCGTCCCCTCCTCCACCAGCTCGCCGCGGTACAGCACGGCGATGCGGTCGGCGAGCAGGTCGACGACGGCCAGGTCGTGGCTGATGAACAGCGCCGCGAATCCGAGCTCGCGCTGCAGCTCGGCGAAGAGCTCCAGCACGCGCGCCTGCACGGACACGTCGAGCGCGCTCGTGGGCTCGTCGGCGACCAGCAGCGACGGCTCGAGCGCGAGCCCGCGGGCGAGGCTCGCGCGCTGGCGCTGCCCGCCCGAGAGCTCGTGCGGGTACCGGTCGCCGAAGGCCTTCGGCAGCTGCACGGCCTCGAGCAGCTCGTCGACGCGGCCGCGGGCGGCCTGCGGCGACTTCGCGCGCCCGTGCACGATGAGCGGCTCGGCCACGCACTCGGCGATCGTGAGGCGCGGGTTGAAGCTCGTCGCCGGATCCTGGAACACGAACCCGATGTCGGCGCGGAGCTTCCGGAAGTCGCGCTCGCGCACGCCCAGCATCTCGGTGCCGAGGACCTGCAGGGATCCGCCGGTCACGTTCGTGAGCCCCGCGATGGCGCGGCCGATGGTGGTCTTGCCGGAGCCCGACTCCCCCACCAGCCCGAGGACCTCGCCGGCGTCGATGCGCAGGTCGACGCCCTTGACGGCCCGGAAGGCGGGCGAGCCGAGACGTCCCGGGTACTCGATCTCGAGCCCCTTCGCGACGACGACGGGCGCCGCCTCGCCGTCCGCCGCCGCGCGGGCCCGGGTGCGCACCGCGGCGCGCTCCACCGTCGCGGCGACGCCCTCGCCGAGCTTCGGGACGGACGCCAGCAGGTTCCGGGTGTACTCCTCCTTCGGCGACGCGAACAGCGTGGCGACGTCGGCCTGCTCCACGAGCCGCGAGCGGTACATGACGGCCACGCGGTCGGCGAGGTCGGCCACGACGCCCATGTTGTGCGTGATGAGGATGACGGCCGCGCCGAACTCGTCGCGGCAGCGGCGCAGCAGGTCGAGGATCTCGGCCTGCACGGTCACGTCGAGCGCCGTGGTCGGCTCGTCGGCGACGATGAGCCCGGGATCCAGCACGAGCGCCATCGCGATGACGACGCGCTGCTTCTGCCCGCCGGAGAACTGGTGCGGGTAGTGGTCGACGCGGGTCTCGGGGTCGGGGATGCCCACGCGGCGGAGGATGTCGATCGCCTTCGCGCGGCCCTCCTTCTTCGAGACGCGGCCGTGGGCGCGGAGGCCCTCGATGATCTGCCAGCCCACCGTGTGCACGGGGTTGAGCGCCGTGGACGGCTCCTGGAACACCATCGCGACGTCGCGGCCGCGCGCGCGGCGCAGCTCGTCGGCGGAGATCGCGAGCACGTCGACCGCGCCCTGGCCGGTGCGGTCGCTGAGGAGGACGGCGCCGTCGGTGACGGCCGTGTCCGGCAGGAGGCCGAGGATCGTGCGGGCGGTGACGGACTTGCCCGACCCCGACTCCCCCACGATGGCGAGGATCTCGCCGGGCGACACCGTCAGGGACACCCCGTCGACCGCGCGGACGTCGCCGCCGTCGGTCGCGAAGGTGACCCCGAGGTCGCGGATGGAGACGACGTCGCTCATGCGGCCACCTTCTTCGTCGAGGCGCGCTTGCGGGCGCGCAGCTTGGGGTCGGAGATGTCGTTGACGCTCTCGCCCACGAGCGTGAGCCCGAGGACGAGCAGCACGATGGCGACGCCGGGGAAGACGCCCGTCCACCAGACGCCGCTCGCGGTGTCCGCGAGGGCGCGGTTCAGGTCGTAGCCCCACTCGGCGGCCGACGTCGGCGAGATGCCGAAGCCGAGGAAGCCGAGGCCCGCGAGCGTGAGGATGGCCTCGGACGCGTTGAGCGTGAGGATCAGCGGCAGCGTGCGGGTGGAGTTCCGCAGCACGTGCACGAACATGATCCGCGGCGTCGACGTGCCGATGACCTTGGCGCTCTCGACGAACGCCTCCGCCTTCAGCCGCACGACCTCGGCGCGGATGACCCGGAAGTACTGCGGGATGTAGACGACCGTGATGCTCACGGCCGCGGCCAGGATGCCGCCCCAGAGGCTCGACTGCCCGCCGGTGAGCACGATGCTCACGACGATCGCGAGCAGCAGCGTCGGGAAGGGGTAGATGGCGTCGGCGATGACCACGAGGATCCGGTCCAGCCAGCCGCCGAGGTAGCCCGAGACGACGCCGAGCAGCACGCCGAGGAACAGCGACAGGACCACGGCGATCACGACGACCGAGAGCGCGGTCTGCGTGCCCCAGACGACGCGGGAGAACACGTCGTAGCCGCCGACCGTCGTGCCCCAGATGTGCGCGGCGTCGGGGGCGGCCTGGCGCGTGAAGGAGCCCGCGTCGTCCCGGTCCTGGTCGAAGCCGAACGGGGCGATGAGCGGCGCGAACGCCGCGAGGAGGATGAAGACCCCCGTGATGACCATGCCGGCGACGAGCATGCCGCGCTGGAGGCCGACGCTCTGCCGCACGTGCGAGACGAGGGGCAGGCGCTGGAACAGGGTGCGGCGCGCGGGGACGGGCGCGGGCGCCGTGGTGGTGGTGTCGGTCATGTCAGTACCTCACTCGCGGGTCGATGAGCGCCGCGATGACGTCGACGATGAAGTTGGTGACCGCGACGATCACGGCCAGGAGCGCCACGATGCCCTGCACGGCCACGAAGTCGCGCGCCGCCAGGTACTGCGCGAGCTGGAAGCCGAGGCCCCTCCACTCGAACGTGGTCTCGGTGAGCACCGCCCCGCCGAGCATCACGGCGATCTGCAGGCCCACCACGGTGATGATCGGGATGAGCGCGGGCTTCAGCGCGTGCCGGGTGGTGAGCCGGAACTCGCCGACGCCGCGGGAGCGCGCCGCGTCCACGTACTCCGTGCCGAGCGTGGAGATGACGTTGGTGCGCACGAGCCGCAGGAAGATGCCCGCCGTGAGGAGGCCCAGCGCGAGCGCCGGGAGCACCGCGTGCTCGAGGACGTCGCTCACGGCGGTGGGGCTGCCGAGGCGGAGCGCGTCGATCAGGTAGATGCCGGTCGGGTTGTCCAGCCGGCCGAGGGCGACCTCGACGCGCGTGTCCGCGCGGCCCGACAGCGGCAGGATCCCGAGCCAGACGGAGAAGACGAGCTTCAGCAGCAGGCCCGCGAAGAAGACGGGCGTCGCGTAGGCGAGGATCGCGAGGATCCGCAGCACTGCGTCGGGCGTGCGGTCCTTGAAGTAGGCGGCGACGAGGCCGAGCGGGATCCCGATGAGGAACGCGACGATGAGCGAGTAGACGACGAGCTCGAGCGTGGCCGAGCCGTACTGCAGCAGCACCTCGCTGATGAGCCGGTTGTCGGTGAGCGAGCGGCCGAAGTCGCCCGTGGCGATCTGGCCGAGGTACTCGAGGTACTGGACGATGATCGGCCGGTCGAACCCGGCGGTCGCGAGGCGCTCCTGCAGCTGCTCCGGGGTGAGGCGGTCGCCCACGGCGGCGGAGATCGGGTCGCCCACGATGCGCATGAGGAAGAAGACCAGCGTCACGAGGATGAGCACGGTCGGGATGATGAGCACGGCGCGGATGAGGATGTACTGGCCGAGCCCGATCCCCTGCTTCCGGGCCTTGGGCTGCGCCCCGGGGGGCGCGGACGCGGGTACGGCGTCCGGGATGACGGTCACGGCGGATGGGCCTTTCAGGTCGTCGGAGGATCGGGGCGGGTGCGGTCGGCGGCACCGCGGGTGACACAGGAGTGGGGCGTCCCGCCGCAGCGGGACGCCCCATCCGGGGAGGGCGTCCGCCTATCGAGCGCCCTCCCGCGTCCTCATCAGCCCTTGGCGATCGGGGCGTAGCGGAACTTGAAGGAGGCGTCGAGCGTCACGCCCGTTACGTCCTTGCCGGCCACCGCGACCTGCGAGCCCTGGAGCAGGGGCAGGGTCGGCAGGTCGGCGGCGACGTCGTCCTGGATCTGGCCGATGATCTCGGCGCGCTTCGTGGAGTCAGCCTCCGACAGCTGCTGCGTGATGAGGTCCGTCACGGTGGCGTTGTCGTAGTGGTTCTTCACGAAGGACTGCGGGGAGAAGAACGGCGTGAGGTAGTTGTCCGCGTCGGAGTAGTCGGGGAACCAGCCGAGCTGGTACGCCGGGTACTCGTCGTTGACGCGGGCCTTGCTGTACTGGTCCCAGATCGTGGACTGCAGGTTGACCTGGAACAGGCCGGTCGCCTCGAGCTGCTGCTTGATGAGCGCGTACTCGTCGTCCGAGCCGGCGCCGTAGTGGTCCGGGTTGAACTGGAGCTGCAGCGCGACGGGCGTCTGCACGCCGGCGTCGGCCAGGGCCTTCGCGGCCTTGTCCGCGTCCGGCCCGCCGTTCCCGTCGCCGTAGATGCCCTTGAGCGCCTCGTTGGCGCCGGAGAGGCCGTCGGCCACGTAGGAGTAGAGCGGCGTGTAGGTGCCGTTGTAGACCTGGGTCGACAGCTCCTCGCGGTCGACGAGGTCGGCGGCCGCCTGGCGTACGGCGAGGGCCTTGGCCTCGTCGGCCTCGCCCGTGGTCTTGCCGAAGGGCTGCGTGTTCAGGTTGAAGGTGATGTAGCGGATCTCGCCGCCGGGGCCCTCGATGACCTGGACGGAGTCGTCCTTCTTGAGGTCCGCGATGTCGGTCGCGCCGAGCGAGCGTCCTGCGACGTCGATCTCGCCGTTCTGCACGGCGAGCTTCATGGTGGTCTCGTCCGCGTAGTAGCGCGCGGTCACGCCGCCGTTCGCGGCCTTCGGCAGGACGCCCTGGTAGTCGGCGTTCGGCGCGTAGGCGACGAGCTGGTTGAGCTGGAAGTCGGTGATGACGTACTGGCCCGCGAAGGCGTTCGCCGCGACGATGGCGGCCGGGTCGGCCAGCGCGTCGACCGGGAAGACCTCCTCGTCGACGATGGGGCCGGCGGGGCTGGAGAGCACCTGCTCGAACGTCTGGTCGTTGGCGGTCTTGAGCGTGAAGACGACGGTGGTGTCGTCCGGCGCCGCGACGGACTCGACGTTGGCGAGGAGCGACGAGGGGCCGTTGCCGTTGTCGGCGCCGTTGGCCGCGATGGTCGCGATGCGGTCGAACGTGAACTTGACGTCGCTCGCGGTGAGCGCGTGGCCGTTCGCGAACTTCAGGTCGGGCTTCAGCTCGACCGTGAACTCGTTGGGCGAGGTGTACTCGCCGGAGACGGCGAGGTCGGGCTCGACGTCCGGGCTGCCGTAGGGGCTGTTGAACAGGAACGGGTAGACCTGGTTCTGCACCGCGAACGAGCCGTTGTCGTAGGAGCCGGCCGGGTCGAGCGAGAGGACCTTGTCCGTCGTGCCGACGACGATGGATCCGCCGCCGGACGCGCCGTCCTCGGCGAGCGGGTCGCCGGATCCGCCGGAGCAGCCGGCGAGGACAAGGGCCGCGGCGGAGAATCCGGCCGTGGCGAGCAGGACGCGTGAGCGCCGGGTGAATGCGGACGTCATGTTCCGAGTGCCTCTTTCATGAAGGGGATTCGCGCCCGCGCATCGGGAAGACACGGACGCTGTGCTGTGCATGATTTCTAACACACGGGAAACACCAGCCCGGACCCGGGGGACGCGCGGGGACGCTTCTTCACACGAATGAAACATGGCGAGCGCGCGATATCCGCGCGCGGATCGCGGCCCGCGCGGACGGATCCGGGGCTATTCGCGGAGCGCGCGGCGCTCGGCCTCGACCTGCATCAGCTCGCGCTGGATCTCCTGGTACCGCTCGCGCTCATGTGTCGCGTCGGTGCGCTGCAGCCGCCCGATGAGGTCGGCCTTGCGGCGCAGCAGGTCGCGCCCGACGAGCTCCGCCGTGACGCCCTTCACGTAGACGGCGAGCTTGTCGGCGTCGCCCCGGTTCGGCAGCGGCGCGACCCCGAGCTGCTTCACGAGCGTCGCGAACGACTCGGGGACCTCGAGGGCCACGCGCGACAGCCAGTCCGCGCCCCCGAGGGCGTCCATGCTCCCGATGACGCCGTCGCGGACGACCGCGAGGCTCTCGTTGACGAACGTGACCTGCGCTGCGCGCATGACGAGGTCGTTCCCCACGAGCTCGGGGTGCTGCAGCATCGCCATGAGGGCGTCGCGCTCGAGTCGGGTGGCCAGGTCGGTGGGCAGGTCCATGAGCGACATCGAGCGGGACGCGTCGCCCGCGCCGTCGTCGTCCGGGCCGTGCCCGCCCTGCGCGTGACGGCCCTGCGGCGACCCGCCCGAGCGGTCGGCTCCGTCGGCGGGCATGCTGCGGCCGGCGGTCTGGACGGCGCGGCCGACCTCGGTGAGGTCCATGCCGAGCCAGCCCGCGAGCTCGCGCGCGTAGCCGGGGCGCAGCGACGGGTCGCGGATGTCGGCGACGACGGGGGCCGCCGCCCGGAGCGCGGCGACGCGGCCCTCGACGGTGTCGAGGTCGTGGTCGGCGAGGATCTGCTTGATCGCGAACTCGAACATGGGCTTCTTGCCCTGGATCATGCGGCGCACGGCGTCGTCGCCGCGGGTGAGGCGGAGGTCGCAGGGATCCAGCCCCTCGGGCCCGACCGCGACGTAGGTCTGGGCGGCGAAGCGCCGCTCCTCGGAGAACGCGCGCATGGCGGCCTTCTGGCCTGCGGCGTCGGGGTCGAAGGTGAAGACGACCTCGCCGAGGCCGCTGTCGTCGCCGAGCACGCGGCGGAGCACCTTGATGTGGTCGACGCCGAACGAGGTGCCGCACGTGGCGACGGCCGTCGTGATGCCCGCGAGGTGGCACGCCATGACGTCGGTGTACCCCTCGACCACGACGACCTGGCGGCCGCGGCTCACGTCGCGCTTGGCGAGGTCGAGCCCGTAGAGCACGGAGCTCTTGTGGTACACGGGCGTCTCGGGGGTGTTGAGGTACTTGGGGCCCTTGTCGTCCTCGCGGAGGCGGCGCGCGCCGAAGCCGACGGTGGATCCCGTGAGGTCGCGGATGGGCCACACCAGCCGGCCGCGGAACCGGTCGTAGGCGCCGCGGTCGCCCTGGCTGAGGAGGCCGGCGGTCACGAGCTCGGCCTCCGTGTAGCCCTTGGCCTTCAGGTGCGACGAGAGCGCGTCCCAGCTCTGCGGGGCGAAGCCGACGCCGAAGCGCTGCGCCGCGCCCTGGTCGAATCCGCGCTCCCCGAGGAAGGTGCGGCCGATCTCCGCCTCCTCGGATCCGAGCTGCTCGACGAAGAACTCCGCGGCCGCCTCGTTGGCGCCGAGGAGCCGGGAGCGGTTGCCCTGGTCGGTGGCGGCCTGGCCGTCCTCGTAGTGCAGCTGGTAGCCGATGCGCTGCGCCATGCGCTCCACGGCCTCGGCGAAGGTCACGTGGTCCATGCGCTGGAGGAACGTGTAGACGTCGCCGCCCTCGCCGCAGCCGAAGCAGTGGTAGAAGCCGACCTGCGGCCGCACGTGGAAGCTCGGGGTGCGCTCGTCGTGGAAGGGGCAGAGGCCCTTGAGCGACCCGACCCCGGCGGACTTGAGGGTGACGTACTCCCCCACCACGTCGCCCAGGTTGACCCGGGAGCGGACCTCGTCGATGTCGCTCTTGCGGATCAGGGCCATCGGCTCATCCTACGTCGGGCGCCCTCGGCCACCCGGGGCCCGCGACCGCGCCCCGCGGGCATCAGAAGACCGGCCTGGCGCACAGGCGCTCGTACCAGGAGATGGCCGACTGGTCGGTGAGGCTGGCGACCTGGTCGACGATGACGCGCTTGCGCGCGCCGTCGTCTCGGGCCTCGCGCCAGTCGCCCGCGAAGCCCGGGTCGAGCTCGTCGGCGCCGCGCGCGTGCAGCGCGTCGGCGAGGCCGGCGAGCACCTCGCGCTGACGGGCGTAGATGGGCTGGCGCGTGTTCTTCGACATCACGAAGGCCGCGACGATGCCCTTGAGCACGGCGATCTCCGCCTGGATGGCGCGCGGCACGACGACGTGGGCGCCGAAGCGGATGAGGCTGCGGTCGGTGTGCGTGGCCCGCGTGAGCTGCGTGGCAGCGCCCGCGAACCGCCCGATGAGCTGGCTCGTGAGGTCCTTGAGCGCCGCCTGCGCGCCGCGGCCGCCGTCGTACTCGTCGACCCACACGTCGAGCGAGTCGAGCCGGTCGAACGCCTGGATGAGCTCCTCGTGCGAGTGGGCGCCGCCGATCCACGCGACCATCGAGTCGACGAGCTCCTCGTGGTCGACCCGCGCGCCGAGCGCGCGCACGTCGACGTAGCCGCCGACGATGGCGTCCTCGAAGTCGTGCACGGAGTAGGCGATGTCGTCGCTGAGGTCCATGACCTCCGCCTCGATGCAGCGGCGGCCCGTGGGCGCGCCCTCGCGCAGCCACTCGAAGGCGGCCACGTCGTCGTCGTAGAAGCCGAACTTGCCGCGGCCCGAGGGGTCGGGCACCGACTGCGAGCTCGGCCACGGGTACTTGCAGCTCGCGTCGAGGCTGGCGCGCGTGAGGTTGAGCCCGTAGGGCCGTCCCTCCGGCCCGATGACCTTGGGCTCGAGCCGCGTGAGCAGGCGCAGCGTCTGCGCGTTGCCCTCGAAGCCGCCGATGTCGGAGGCCCAGTCGTTGAGGGCCCGCTCGCCGTTGTGGCCGAAGGGCGGGTGGCCGATGTCGTGCGCGAGGCACGCGGTGTCGACCACGTCGGGATCCAGGTCGAGGCTGGAGGCCAACTCGCGGCCCACCTGCGCCACCTCGAGGGAGTGCGTGAGGCGGTTGCGCGCGAAGTCGAGCCCGGCCATGGGGCTCAGCACCTGCGTCTTGGCGGCCAGGCGGCGAAGCGCGCTGGAGTGGAGGAGCCGGGCGCGGTCGCGCGCGAAGTCGCTCCGCCTCGAGGAGTGCTGCTCCGGGTACCAGCGCTGGGCGTCGGTCTCGCTGTACGTGGACCTCGTCGTCGTGCTCTCAACCGCCACTGTTGTGGATCTCCCCGTCCGCGATCTCCATCGCATCCTGCGCGTCGATGTCGCGGCTCTCGAGCCACCGGTCCGGCAGCGCCGTGCGCTTCATGCTGCCCTGGCGGCCGCGCGCGCCCTCGGCCCCGGCGCCCGGGTAGGGCTGGTCGCGATCGAGCGTGGCGAGCAGGCCGTCGATCTCCTCCAGCGAGGACGCCGACGCGAGCGCGGCCCGCAGGTCGCCGCCGACGGGGTAGCCCTTGAAGTACCAGGCGACGTGCTTGCGCGCGTCGCGGCAGCCGCGCTCCTCGCTCTCGAAGAACTCGGCGAGGAGCTCGACGTGGCGGCGGAACGTATCGGCGACCTGGCCCTGCGACGGGTGCGCACGGGGTGTGTCGGCGGGATCGAGGCCGGAGGCGCGCGCGTGGAACGCGGCCGCGAGGTCGCCGAAGAGCCAGGGCCGGCCGAGGCAGCCGCGGCCGACGACGACGCCGTCGGCGCCCGTCTCGTCCATCATCCGGATGGCGTCCTCCGCCGCCCAGATGTCGCCGTTGCCGAGCACGGGCACGCTCTCGATGGCCTGCTTGAGCGTCGCGATGGCCGACCAGTCGGCGTGGCCGCTGTAGTAGTCGCTCGCCGTGCGCGCGTGCAGCGCGATGGACGCGACGCCCGCGCCCTCGGCGGCGCGCCCGGCCTCGAGGTAGGTGAGGTGGTCGGCGTCGATGCCCTTGCGCATCTTGACCGTGAGGGGGATGTCGCCCGCGGCCTTCACGGCGCCCTCGACGATGTCGGTGAAGAGCCCGAGCTTCCACGGGAGGGCCGCTCCGCCGCCCTTGCGCGTGACCTTGGCGACCGGGCAGCCGAAGTTCAGGTCGATGTGGTCGGCGCGGTCCTCCGCGACGAGCATGGTGACGGCCTCGCGGACGGTCTTCGGATCCACCCCGTAGAGCTGGATGGAGCGCACCTTCTCCGACGGGTGGTGCGTGATGAGCCGCATGGACTCGGGCGTGCGCTCGACGAGGGCGCGGCTCGTGATCATCTCGCTGACGTACAGGCCGGCGCCGAACTCGCGGCACAGGCGCCGGAACGCCGTGTTGGTGATGCCCGCCATGGGGGCGAGCACCACGGGGACGTCGAGCGGGATGCCGCCGATGCGGAGGGCGGGCTCGGCGGCGGGCGCGGGCGCGCCGGGAGCGTCGGCCGCGGAGGGGACGGGGGCGAGGGTCGGAGAGGACATGACGGCTCGATTCTCCCAGACGGGACGGCGGGCGGCGGACGCGGGGCGCGATCCCCGCGGGGGCCAGGCGGCGGGCGCCTGGGGAGGGACGGTCAGATGGCCCGACCGGCGTCGATCGCGTCGCGGACGCGCGCGAGGTCGGCGGCCGCCGACGCGTCGTCCGCGGCGGCGGTGTCGGCGGTGGAGGCGCCGGGCACGAGGCACGCGTCGCCCTCGCATGCGGCGGCGTCGGATGCGCCGAGCATCGTGAACGGGCTCGCGGCGACGGGCAGCGCGCCGGTGGCGGGCGCGGCGCTCATCGGGCCGACTCCTCGCCGGCGACGACGCGGACGGTGTCGCCGTCGCGCGCGGCCAGCGCCTCGCCGAGGGCGGAGGCGAACACCTGCGGGTCCTGCGCGCCGGAGATGCCGAAGCGCTCGTCGATCACGAAGAAGGGCACGCCCTGGATCCCGTAGGCGAGCGCCTGCGCCTGGTCGGCGCGCACGTCGTCGAGGTGCCGGTGCGACTCCAGGGCCTCGCGCGCCTCATCCGCGTCGAGGCCGACCTCGACCGCGAGCTCGACGAGATCCGGCACGCGGCCCACGTGGCGCCCCTCGGTGAAGTACGCCTTCAGCAGCCGCTCCACCATCTCGAGCTGCACGCCGCGGACGCGCGCCAGGTGCAGCAGCTCATGCGCGAGCACGGTGTTGGTGTGCTGCAGCGCGTCGTAGTCGTAGGCGAGGCCCTCGGCGGCGGCGAGCCGGGTCATGTCCTCGAGCATCGTCGCGACGCGGTCGGCCGGGATGCCCTTGTGGCCCGCGAGGAAGTCGACCTCGGTGCCCTGGAAGTCGACCGGGGTGTCGGGCGCGAGCTCGAAGGAGCGGTAGGTGAGCTCGATGTCCGGCGCACCCGGCGTCCGCTCGGCGAAGGCGCGCGCGCCGGCCTCGAAGCGGCGCTTGCCGACGTAGCACCACGGGCACGCGATGTCCGACCAGACGTCGACGCGGATGGCGGGCAGGGCGGGGGCGGAGGAGTCGGTCACGGGTGGGCAACCGGTCGGGAAGGCGGGGCATTCCCGCGGTGTTGCCCGAGCATGTCCGACACCTCCCCGTCCCCCGCCCGTCCCGCATCCGACGACGCCGCTCCCCGCGGCCGCGCCCGCGTGCTCGCGCACGCCGCCCGCCTCGGGATCGACGTCGAGGTCGTCGAGCGCCCCGACGCCTCCTCGCTCGAGGAGGCGGCGGCGGGCCTCGGCATCGCGCCGGCCCACCTCGTGAAGTCCCTCGTGGTGAAGCGCCACGACGGCGCCCTCCTCATCGCGCTCGTGCCGGGCGACCGGCAGATCAGCTGGGCGAAGCTCCGTGCGCTCGTGGGCGTGAACAAGCTGTCGATGCCCGCGCCCGAGGTCGCGCTCCAGGCGACGGGGTACGAGCGCGGCACGATCACGCCGCTCGGCGCCGACGGCGACCTGCCCGTCTACGCGGACGAGCGGATCGCGGGTCGACGCATCGGCATGGGCGGCGGCGAGCACGGCGTCTCGGCCCTCGTGGACGCGGACGCGCTCGTGGCCGCGCTCGGCGCGACCGTCGGCGACATCACGGACGAACTGACGATCCGCCGCCCCTGACCCGCGCGAGGCGGGCGAGGGACGGCGGATCGGCCGTGCGGAGGGCGCGGGTCAGGCGCCGATGAGCTGCCCGGCCAGGTACGCCATGAGCTGGTCGAGCGGGATGCGCTCCTGCGCCATGGTGTCGCGCTCGCGCACCGTGACGGCCTGGTCGTCGAGCGTGTCGAAGTCGATGGTCACGCAGAACGGCGTGCCGATCTCATCCTGGCGGCGGTAGCGGCGGCCGATGGCGCCCGCGTCGTCGAACTCGATGTTCCAGACCTTGCGCAGCGCGGCGGCGAGCTCGCGCGCCACCGGCGACAGCCTCTCGTTGCGCGACAGCGGCAGCACGGCGACCTTGACGGGCGCGAGCCGGCGGTCGAGGCGCAGGACCGTGCGCTTGTCCACGCCGCCCTTCGCGTTCGGGGCCTCGTCCTCGTGGTACGCGTCGACCAGGAACGCCATCATCGACCGGGTGAGGCCGGCCGCGGGCTCGATGACGTACGGGATCCACCGCTCGTTCTTCGTCTGGTCGAAGTAGGAGAGGTCCTGGCCGGACGCCTCGGAGTGCGTGCGCAGGTCGTAGTCGGTGCGGTTCGCGATGCCCTCCAGCTCGCCCCACGCGCCGCCGGTGAAGCCGAAGCGGTACTCGATGTCGACCGTGCGGGTGGAGTAGTGCGAGAGCTTCTCCTGCGGGTGCTCGAAGAGGCGCAGGTTCTCGGGGTCGATGCCGAGGTCGGTGTACCAGGCGTAGCGGGCGTCGATCCAGTACTGGTGCCACTCGGCGTCGGTGCCGGGCTCGACGAAGAACTCCATCTCCATCTGCTCGAACTCGCGCGTGCGGAAGATCCAGTTCTGCGGCGTGATCTCGTTGCGGAAGCTCTTGCCGATCTGGCCGATGCCGAACGGCGGCTTCTGGCGCGCGGCGCTGAGGACGTTGGCGAAGTTGACGAAGATGCCCTGCGCGGTCTCGGGGCGGAGGTAGTGCAGGCCCTCCTGGTTGTCGACCGGGCCGAGGAAGGTCTTGAGGAGGCCCGAGAAGTTCTGCGGCTCGGTCCAGGATCCGGGCTGGCCGGTGTCCGGGTCGTTGACGTCGGCGAGGCCGTTGGCCGGCGGGTGGCCGTGCTTGGCCTCGTATGCCTCGAGCAGGTGGTCGGCGCGGTAGCGCTTGTGCGTGTGCAGCGACTCGACGAGCGGGTCGCTGAAGACCTCGACGTGGCCGGACGCCTCCCACACGCGGCGGGGCAGGATGACCGAGGAGTCGAGGCCCACGACGTCGTCGCGGCCGTTGACCATGGTCTGCCACCACTGGCGCTTGATGTTCTCCTTCAGCGCCACGCCGAGCGGCCCGTAGTCCCACGCGGAGCGCGAGCCGCCGTAGATCTCACCCGCCTGGAAGACGAACCCGCGCCGCTTGGCGAGGTTGATGACCGGGTCGAGACGCGAGGGGGTTGCCACGTTTGCTCCTAGGTGGGGCCGGACTGGATGCCCGGTCGGCGGACGGCGACGGGCCGGCGGGATGCCGGCATCGCCGGGAAAGGCGGCCCCCAGTCTACGGGCGCGTCCCGCTCACTCCTCGTCTCCCGCGGTCCGCCGGTGCGCGAGCTCGACGATGCGGACCGTCTCGAGGGAGTCGCGGGGCTCGACCGGCACGGGTCCGCGTCCGCGCACCGCGTCGGCCATCGCGGCGTAGAAGTCCGCGTAGCGGCCGCGCTCGGTGGGGACGCGCTCCCCTGCGGGATCCCCCGCCGCCTCGACGAGCGTGCCCCACTCCGCCTCGGGCGCCTCGCCGAAGCCGGGGTCGGTCGGCGACGCGCCGTCCTTCAGCAGCGGCTCCTGCGGGTCGAGCCCGTGCACGGCGTACGCGCCCGCGGTTCCCAGCACGCGGAATCGGGGGCCCGCCAGCGCGGCCACGCGGCTGACGGTGATGTGCGACTGCACGCCCGACTCGTGCAGCAGCGAGTAGAAGGCGTCGTCGTCGCTCGCGGATCCGTCGCGCACGGTCGCGAGCTCGGCCGCGAAGTCGGCGACGGGCCCGAACAGCTCGAGCGCCTGGTCGATGAGGTGGCTGCCGAGGTCGTAGGAGATGCCCGCGGCGTCGGCCGGCGTCTCGCGGTCCTGCCAGCGGTCGCGCACGGGTCCGCCCCAGCGCTCGAAGGTCGACTCGAAGCGGTGGACCGCGCCCAGGCGGCCCGACGCGATGAGCGCCTGCACGGTGAGGAAGTCGCCGTCGAGGCGCCGGTTCTGGAAGACGGAGAACGGGATCCCGAGGGCCTCGGCGCGCTCGATGAGCATGAGCGCCTCGTCCACGGTCGCGACGAACGGCTTGTCCATGACGACGGCGAGGTGCGCGTCGAGCGCCTGCAGCCCCTGGCGGAGGTGCGCGGAGGCGGGCGACGCGATCACGATCATGTCGAGCTCGGCGGAGCGCGCGAACAGCGCGTCGGCGGACGGGACGACGTCGGCGCCGGGGTGGCGCTCGCGCACCTGCGCGGCGCGGTCCGGGTCGGAGGTGGAGACGAGGGCGATCCGGTACTCGGGGCTCGCCGCGAGGAAGGGCGCGTGGAAGACGCGGCCGGCGAGGCCGTAGCCGACGATGCCGACGCGGATGGGCGCGTCGCCGCCCGCGGAGGAGGAGACGGAGGAGGACGGACGGGGCGCGGTGTCGGGTGCGGTCACGCTCGCGATGCTACTGAGCGGTCGCGGCGCCGTCGGCCTCCGCGTCCGGATCCTCGGCCGACCCCTCGTCGGCGTCACCGGCGTGCGCGTCGACCGCGCCGCCGAACCGCCGGTCGCGGTGCACGTAGCTCTCCACGGCGTCCCACAGGTCCTTCCGGCGGAAGTCGGGCCAGAGCCGGTCGAGGAACACCATCTCCGCGTACGCCGACTGCCATAGGAGGAAGTTGCTGGTGCGCTGCTCGCCGGAGCTGCGGATGAAGAGGTCCACGTCCGGCACGTCCGGCAGGTACAGGTAGCGCTGGATGGTGCGCTCGTCGACGCGCGACGCCTTGAGCCGGCCGGCGTCCACGTCCTCGGCGATGCGGCGCACGGCGTCGCCGATCTCCGTGCGGCCGCCGTAGTTGATGCACATCGTGAGGGTCATCCCGGTGTTGTCCTTCGTCATCTCCTCGGCGACCCGCAGGTCGTCGATGACGCTGCGCCACAGGCGCGGGCGACGGCCCGCCCAGCGGATCCGGACGTTCCAGGCGTTCAGCTGGTCGCGACGGCGGTGGATCACGTCCCGGTTGAAGCCCATGAGGAAGCGGACCTCGGCGGGCGAGCGCTTCCAGTTCTCCGTCGAGAACGCGTAGACCGACAGGTGCGTCGCACCGAGCTGCACGGCGCCCGCGACGGTGTCGAACCACGCCTCCTCCCCCGCCTGGTGGCCGGCCGTGCGCGGGAGGCCGCGCTGGTTGGCCCAGCGGCCGTTGCCGTCCATCACGACCGCGATGTGCTTCGGCACGAGGTCGGCGGGGATCGCGGGCGGCTGCTCGCCGGTCCAGTCGAGCGGGAGGTCGGCGCGGCCGGGGACCTGGGGGCGTCGGCTCATGGGGTCGTCTCCTGTGCTCGGGGGCGGTCGGCGGGAGGGGCGGGCTCGGCGGCGGCCGGCGTGGACCGGACCGCGGACGCGGTCGCGGCGGCGAGGGCCGCGGCAAGATCCGGGTCGGCGCCGTCGAGGTCGGGCGCGTCGAGCGGCACGGGCCGCTCGGTGGGCGGGAGGAGCTGACGCGCGTCGCTGCGGTCGACGAGGCCGAGCGAGCGGATCCCCCGGTCGAGGTGCCACTGCGCGTACGCGGCGACCACGCCGCTCGCGCGCGCCTGCGATCGGAGCGTGGCGGCCTCGGCGTGCGGCCAGTCGCCCGTGAGGAGCGCGGACAGGAGCGCGAGGGTGTCGGGGTCGAGCCGCGGGGATCCGGGCGGGGCGGCCGCGTCCGCGACCGCGCCGCCGAGCTGCACGACGAACGCGGAGTGCGGGCCGGGCGCGCCCGTCACGGCGCAGTCCTGGAAGCTCGGCGCCCATCCGGCCATCGACAGGCTCCGCAGCAGGTAGGAGTCGAGCGTGAGGCTCGCGCCGTGCTCCCGGCGGCTGAGCGACCGGAGCGCGCCGACGAGGAGCAGGTACTGCTGGAGCGACCCCTCGTCCTCGGTGACGCGGTCGGCCGTCTCGACCATGGCGCTGGCCGCGGTGTAGCTGCCGTAGTCGGCCGCGATGAGGGCGCCGTAGGAGGCGATCGACTCGGCCTGCGTGATGATGTCGAGCGTACGGCCCTCGAAGAACTGGGCGTCGGCGACCATGAACGGCTCGAGCCGGGCGCCGAACTGCGACTGCGTGCGGCGCACGCCCTTGGCCACCGCGCGGATCTTGCCGTGCTGCCGGGAGAGCATCGTGACGATCCGGTCCGCCTCGCCCAGCTTGTGGGTGCGCAGGACGACGATCTCGTCACGGTAGAGGGGCACCCCTCGATTATCCGCCCCGCGCCCGCGCTCCCCCGCCGCCGCGCGGGCCGGGCCGCCCGGCGTCACGCGGCCGTGCATCGCGCCAGCCCTGTGCTATCAAGGGGAGGCCATGGATCCCGTCCCCCTCACCATCCCGCTCTGGGCGGACCTCCTGGCGGTCAGCATCGGCAGCCTGCAGGGCGCCATGTTCGCGGCGGGCTTCCGCGACCGCAAGCTCGACCTGCTCGGCATCGCCATCATCGGCACGGCCACGGGTCTCGGCGGCGGCCTCCTCCGCGACGTGTTCCTCGATGTCACGCCCGCGGCGCTCTCCAGCAACTGGCTCATGCTCGTCGCGGTCGCGGCGGCCCTCGGCGGCATGCTCCTGGAGCGGATCTTCACGCGCCTCGACGCCGTCATCACCGCCCTCGACGCGCTCACCATCGGCCTGTTCTGCGCCATCGGCACGTCGAAGGCGCTGGCGGCCGGGGTGCCGGAGGTCCCGGCCGTCTTCATCGGCGTCGTGTCGGCGGTCGGCGGCTCGTTCGTCCGCGACCTCCTGCTCAACCTGCCCATCGCGATGATGCACGTGGGCTCGCTCTACGCGGTCGCCGCGGGCGTGGGCGCCGTCATCGTCGTGCTGCTCGCGACGTTCGGCGTGCCCATGTGGATCGCCGCCATCGTCTGCGTGGCCGTCACGGCCACCACCCGGCTGCTCGCGGTGCGCTTCGGCTGGAGCCTGCCGGAGCAGCGCGCGCTCAGCCGCCTGCGCTTCACGGCGCTGCGCCGGCCGCGTCCGCGGCGCTGACGCACGACGGCCGGGCGTCGCCGCCCGGCCGTCGTGCACGCGCACGTCGCGCGGAGCGGATCAGACCGCGGCCAGCTCCGGCTCGCGCACGGTGCGGCGGATGGCCCGGTTGACCCCGGAGACGATCGCCTCGAGCGACGCCGTCGAGCTGTCCTCGTCGATGCCGACGCCCCAGAGGCGCACGCCCTCGACCTCCAGCTCCACGTACGACGCGGCCAGCGCGTCGCCGCTCGCGCTGAGGGCGTGCTCCACGTAGTCGAGCAGGCGCACGTCGACGCCCTGGTCGGCCAGCACCTTCAGGAACGCGGCGATCGGGCCGTTGCCGGACGCGGAGGACTCGCGCACCTCGTCGCCGTCACGGAGCTCGACCTCGAGGGACACGGATCCGCCCATGTCGCTCGACGTCCGCGTGGACGTGAGCTCGAAGCGACCCCACTTCTCCTCGACGCGGTCGAGCGGCGCGGGCAGGTACTCGTCCTGGAAGATCGACCAGATCTGCGCGCTCGTGACCTCGCCGCCCTCGGCGTCGGTCTTGGCCTGCACGACGCCCGAGAACTCGATCTGGAGGCGGCGCGGCAGGTCGAGCGAGTGGTCGGCCTTGAGCAGGTAGGCGACGCCGCCCTTGCCCGACTGCGAGTTCACGCGGATCACGGCCTCGTAGGAGCGGCCGAGGTCCTGCGGGTCGACCGGCAGGTACGGCACGGCCCACGGGATGTCGTCGACCGTGACGCCCTGCGCCGCCGCGTCGACGGCCATGGCCTCGAAGCCCTTCTTGATGGCGTCCTGGTGCGATCCGCTGAACGCCGTGTAGACGAGGTCGCCCGCCCACGGGCTCCGCTCGGGCACGGCCAGCTGGTTGCAGTGCTCGGCCGTGCGCTTGATCCCGTCGAGGTCGCTGAAGTCGATCTGGGGGTCGATGCCCTGCGTGAACAGGTTGATGCCGAGCGCGACGAGGTCGACGTTGCCGGTGCGCTCCCCGTTGCCGAAGAGGCAGCCCTCGATGCGGTCGGCGCCGGCCAGGTAGCCGAGCTCCGCGGCGGCCACGGCCGTGCCGCGGTCGTTGTGCGGGTGCAGCGAGACGAGCACCTCGTCGCGGCGGTCGAGGTGGCGGCACATCCACTCGATGGAGTCGGCGTAGACGTTCGGGGTCGCCATCTCGACGGTCGCGGGCAGGTTGAGGATCACCTTGCGCTCGGGGGTCGGGTCGAGGACCTCGACGACGCGGTTGCAGATCTCCGCCGCGAACTCGAGCTCCGTGCCCGTGTAGCTCTCGGGCGAGTACTCGTAGTAGACGTCGACCTCGGGGATCGTCTCCTCGTACCGCCTGCAGAGGCGCGCGCCCTCGAGCGCGATGTCGATGATCCCCTGCCTGTCGGTGCGGAACACGACCTCGCGCTGCAGCACGCTCGTCGAGTTGTAGAGGTGCACGATGGCCTGCTTCGCCCCGCGCAGCGACTCGTAGGTGCGGGCGATGAGGTGCTCGCGCGCCTGCGTGAGGACCTGGATCGTGACGTCGTCCGGGATCGCGCCCTCCTCGATGAGGCTGCGCACGAAGTCGAAGTCGGTCTGGCTGGCCGACGGGAAGCCGACCTCGATCTCCTTGTAGCCCATGCGCACCAGCAGGTCGAACATGATCCGCTTGCGCTCGGGGCTCATCGGGTCGATGAGCGCCTGGTTGCCGTCGCGCAGGTCGACCGCGCACCAGCGCGGCGCCTCGGTGATCCGGCGCGCGGGCCACGTGCGGTCGGGCAGGTCCACGGCGATCTGCTCGTGGAACGGGCGGTACTTGTGGATCGGCATCCCGCTGGGGGTCTGCGTGCTCTTCATGGTCGTCTCCTCGTCGTTGTCGGGTCAGCCGTGACGGGACTCCGCGACGAGGAGGGCCGGATCAGGCCTCGCCGCGGCGACTAAGGAGGAGGCGGCCGGACTGCATGGGACCACGGTACACCGGCGCCGCGGGCGTCCGCACCCGCCGCGGCCCGCGGGCGGGGCTCACCGGGCGGAGCGGAGCACGCGCGTGAGTTCGCGCACGGACGTCGACGGCAGGTAGGCCCGCGTGAGCGCGAGGCCCACGGTCGGCAGGGCGGTCGCGTCCGGGTAGGCCATGATCAGCGGCACCAGCTCCGGCTGGAACTTGCGCTTGAACTCGAGCAGCGAGCGGAACCCGTAGACCGGCTCCAGCGACTCGGCGAGGAACTCGAGGATCCACTCGACCGCGCTCTCCTGCCGTTCCTGGCCGGCGCCGGCATCCTCGTGACCGCCCTTCGGGGAGGCCGCGCGGGTCTGCGCGAGCGGCGCGGCGGACAGGCTCATGAACTCGATGCCGTCCTCCTTCATCCGCATGGCGGAGCGGGCGATGAGGAACTCCATCACGCCGTGGACGCCGTCCGGGCGGCGGCGCATGAAGTCGAGCGTCCAGCCGACGACCTCGCCGTCGCGCAAGGTGGGCAGCCAGCTCGTGGCGGCCTGCACGTGGTCATCGGCGTCGATGGCGAGCATGAGCCGCACGGCGGGATCGCGGAGCTCCTCCACGCCGCCGAGCGTGAAGCCCATCTCGGGCAGCTCCTTCTCCGCGACCCACTCCTCGGACATCTGCTCGATCTGGCTCGCCCACGCCAGCGGCAGCTCGGCCCAGGTGGTCCACTCGGCGCGGATCCCGGCGCGGTCGGCCCCGTTGATGGACGTGCGCACTTTCTGCCACTTCTTGCCCGTGGTCTGCCAGGTACCCGGCCGCACGACGGTCTCCTCGGCGACGACGAGCGTCTCCCAGCCCATGTCGCGGAACAGCGGCGTCATCGACGCGGGGACGCTGTAGAAGACGGGCGTCCACCCGTTGTCGTCGGCGAAGCGCGCGAACTGGCCGAGGACGTCGCGGAGCGCCCCGTCGTCGTCGGGCGGGCCGAGCGGCGCCGCCGTCGTGATGGCGACGCTGCCCACCACGCGATACGCCACGACCGTCTGCCCGTCGGCGGCGATCCAGTACGAGTTGCCCGGCCATGTCGCCATGTGCGACAGGGAGCCGATCGCGCCGCGGCGGAGGGCCGGCGCGACGCGCGCCTGCGCCCGGGGCACGGCGGCGATGCGGACGTCGGCGATGGCGCGCAGGCTCGCGACCACCAGGATGATCCAGAACACCGGCCCCACGCCGCGGTACACGACGTCGGTGATCGGGTCGGTCGGCAGGAAGTCGAGCGACTCCCCGCGCAGGAACGAGGCCGGGATGAAGCGGTCCGGCGCCTCGGCCAGCAGGTCGTTGAGGTCCACCGGCCGGGTGAAGGCGTCGGAGAGCGCGAGCCCGGTGGCCACGAAGAGCGCCATGAGCCCGGCCAGGGCGACGCCCGTCGTCACGAGGAAGCGCCGGATGGCGGGGGCCGTCGACAGGATCGTGAAGTGCCGGCGTAGGAGCACGAGGACGATCGCGCTGCCGAGCGGCAGCGTCACCGACGCGATGAGCGCGGCCACCGCCTCCGGGTGCGCGGACGGCGACGCGGACAGGCGCGGCGAGACCATGTCGCGGTGCACGAGCATGCCGAACGCGTAGGCGGACAGCACGGCGAGGAGCAGGTTGACGCTCACGGCGAGCCACACGGCGAAGCGCCGCCCGCGCGCCAGGCCGTACGCGGCGACCAGCAGCGCCAGCAGCGGCGCCACGGAGAGCAGGATCGGGCCGACCCCGCCGCCGATCCGCGCCAGCATGATCTCCTGCAGGCAGTCGTGCGTGAAGTCGCTCGACAGGCAGCGGGTGGAGATCGCGTCGCCCGGCACCCGGTCGTCGACGAACAGCAGCGCGATGGGCGCGAGCGGACCGTAGCGGCTCCGGGACAGCAGGGCGATGACGGGGCCGGTGCCGAGGATCGCGACGACCCAGGCGAGCATCACGCGCACCTCGTGGTGGGAGCTGCGCTGCCAGAGCGCTCCCCCGGCCGGCCGGTGCAGCAGGGCGCCGACGACGCCCCCGACGAGGATCGCGAGGAGCCGGTAGAGGTCGCTCGGTTGGCCCGAGTAGAGGAGGAACACGAGCACCACCACGACGAGCACCACGCGGATGCGCCGCCGCCACAGGACGCCGGCCCACGCGCTCGAGAGCGCGAGCACGCCCGCCACAGCCGTGAGCGGATCCGCCGTCGCGATGCCCCGCACGCCGTGCGACCAGAGCTCGCCGTCCACGAGGCCCAGGGCCTGGACGGCGATGCCGAGGAGCGAGCCGACGGTGCCGGTGAGCACGAACCCGAGCAGCGTGCGCCACCAGCCCATGAGGTGCTCCGCGACGCCGACGAGCACCAGCACCGCCAGGAGCGAGACGACGAGCTCCACGGGCCCGTCCGTGAGGAAGGCGGCGGTGGCGGTGGTCCACCAGTGGCCGCGCTCGACGACCGCCTCGTAGCCCGTCGCGAGCTCGTGGCGGACGACGCGGCGCCATGTGGCGGAGACGGCGGGCAGGACGGCGAGGAGCAGGATCGCCGCGGCGATCCCCAGGGTCACCGGCTGCGCGACGAGGCGCGTGAGGAGCGCCCGGGCTGCGCCCTGGAACGTGAGGATGCGGGGGCGCGTCGTCATCGGGTGAGCCCCAGACGCTGACCGAGGGTGGGGAGGGCGTCGGCCGTGCACCACTTGACCGTCCCCCAGTCGTGCGAGCTGCCGGGCGCGAGGCTCAGCCGCGCGTCGATCCCCGCGGCGACAGCGGCTGCCTCCACCTGCTCCACGCCGGGACGGTACCCGGAGTCCTCCTCGCCCACGCAGAACACGGCCTGGGTGTCGGCGTAGGGGGCGCGGCTGGCCATGACGGCCGAGGGGATCGATGCCGCGTACCTGTCGCGCGACCCGCCGAAGGCGACGTCGATGGTCTCGGGGCCGGCCCACGGGCCGATCTCGCCGGAGATGTCGACGAAGGAGCCGTACAGGTCGGTATGCGCGGCGCCGAGCTGCGCGGCGCACGTGCCGCCCTGCGAGAAGCCGAGCAGGGCCCACGACGTGCGATCGTCGAGCACGCGGAGGTTCGCGCGGATCCAGGTGGGTACGTCGACCGTGAGGTAGGTCTCCGAGTTGCCCAGGGACGAGTCGATGCACATGGGGTTCGCGTCCGACGCGCCCAGCTGGTCCGGCATGACGACGATGGGCGCGAGGCCGTGGTGGTCCGCGGCGTAGGCGTCGAGGATCGACTCGAATCGGCCGGACGCGAGCAGGTCGAGCGGCTTGCCCGGCTGCCCCGACATGGCGATGACCACGGGCAGCTGGGGGGCGTCCGGCACGAGCGCCGCGGGCGGGAGGTAGACGATGGCGTCGCGCGCCGTGAAGCCCGACTGCGTGCTCGGGATGGCAACGGATCCGACGCGGCCGTGGGCGGGGAGCTCCTCGCCCGGCGTCCACGACTCCTCGATCGGCACGGTGGAGTCCGGGGCCGGCTCCCCGTCCGCGGGCTGGGCCGACGGGAGGTCGGTCGTGTCGAGCGGACCGACGCGGGTGAGGCCGAAGGCCGCCGCCACGTTCGGGTACTCCTGCAGGTCCGCGTTGATGCCGATGGCGGACGTCAGCACGACCAGCGGCACCACGAGCACGGCGAGCACCCGGTGCAGGACGCGCAGACGTCGCGTCGGCCGCCCGGTGCCGCCCACCCCGGTGACGCTGCGGCCGCTGCGCACGACGGCGACGACGAGGATGCCGAGCCCCATGCCGCCGACGGCCGTCCAGCCGCGTGTCGGCAGGGACAGGACCACCCCGAACAGGTCCATCACGTCGCCGAGGACGAAGGCGAGGGCCAGGCCGCCCAGCGCGCCGATGAGGGCGCCCAGGGCGAGCTCGCCGGCCGTGCGCCGGGGATCCGCGGCGCGCGCGCCCGTCGTCTGGCGCGCGCGACGGGCCACGACAGCGAGGAGGACGATGCCAATCACGGGCGCGAGCGTGGTGGCCGTGACCGTCGACGCGCTCAGCAGCGACAGGTCTTCGAGATCGTGGAGCATGGTGGTCCTCTGGCGACGGGAGCGGGCAGGCGACAGGAATCTAGCCGACGGGGATGCGAGCGGCCTCCCGCCGATCGGGAGCGGCTAGCCCTGGGTCGGGGATCCGTTCAACCGGTGCTCGAAGGCGAAGACCACGAGCTGCACGCGGTCGCGGAGGCTGAGCTTCGCGAGGATGCGGCTCACGTGCGTCTTCACCGTCGCCTCGCTGAGGAACTCCGCCTGCGCGATCTCCGCGTTGCTGAGGCCGCGTGCCGCGAGGACGAAGATCTCCCGCTCGCGCGAGGTCAGCGACGCGAACGCGGGCGGCGCGACTCGGGGCCGGGAGCCCGGGTCGAAGTGCTCGAGCAGCTGGCGGGTGGCGGACGCCGCGATGACGGAGTTGCCCGCGTGGACGGTGCGGATCGCGGCGAGCAGGAACTCGGGGTCGGCGTCCTTCAGCACGAAGCCGCTCGCCCCTGCCCGGATCGCGCGCGCGGCGCTCTCGTCGAGGTCGAAGGTCGTGAGCACGAGGACGCGCGGCGGGCGGTCGCCCCGCGCGTCCGCCGCGCGCAGGACCTCGGCCGTGGCCTGGATCCCGTCCATCACGGGCATGCGGATGTCCATGAGGATCACGTCGGGGTGCTCGGTGCGCGCGAGCTCGACGGCCTCCTGGCCGTTGGCGGCCTCGCCGGCGAACTCCAGGTCGGGCTGCGAGGAGATGAGCATGCGGACGCCCGTGCGGAACAGGGCCTGGTCGTCGACCAGGGCGACGCGGATGGGTGGGGTGGGCACGGGGGTCCTTCGATCGGGGGCGGCGTGGGAAGGGTATCGCGGAGGCGCGACGGGTCAGGATCCGCCGGGCCGGTCGTCGCGCGCGCGGCGTGCCGCGGAGGCGGATGCCCCGCGGGCGGCGGCGGTGCGGTGCGGGCTGACGTGCGCGGCGGGCCTGCCGGGCGTCGCGGTGCCCGCGGCCGCGGCCTCCGGCGGGAACAGCTCGTCGAGGGTGAGGGGGCGGCTGGGCGCGTCCGCGCCCGTGCTGACGGACGCTCCCGCGACGGGCACTCGGGGCACGGGGCGCGTGGCGGGAGCGAACGGGATCCACGCGGACACGGTCCACACGCCCTCGCGCACGCCCGCGGAGAAGCGGCCGCCGGACAGCGTGGCGCGCTCGCGCATGCCGGCGAGGCCGTGGCCGACCGGCTGCGCCGGGGTGGCGGGGGCGGGCGGCAGCACGGGGAGGGCGATGATGCCCGTCGTCGTGCGCGCCGGGCGCACCGGATCCGGGAGCGTCCGGCTGCGCACCGACACCGAGACGCCGTCCGGCTCCCAGGCGAGCTCCACCTCGACGGGGTGCCCGACGTCGCCGTGCCGCAGCACGTTGGTCAGCGCCTCCTGCACGATCCGGTATACGGCGAGCTGCTGCCCGGTGCCGAACTCGCCGGGCTGGCCCGACTCGACGAACTCGATGGTGAGGCCCGTGGAGCGCATCTGGTCGATGAGGTCGCTCAGCTCCTTGAGCTCGGGCTGCGGGGCGTCGTCCTCGCTATGCCGGAGCTGCGCCAGGAGGATCCGCACGTCGCCGAGCGCCTGCCGGGCGGTGGTGGAGATGGTGCGCAGCGCCTCGTCCGCCGCCTCGGGATCCACCAGCCGTGCGTAGCGCGCGCCGTCGGCCTGCGCGATCACGACGGCGAGCGAGTGGGCGACGACGTCGTGCATGTCCCGCGCGATGCGGTTGCGCTCCTGCTCGACCACGACGTCCTGCAGCGCGCGCCTGGTCGCGCTCGGCGGCCTCCTGCGCGTCGCGGCTCGCGTGCGACGCGCGGGACGCGACGACGAGGCGGCCGGCCGTCCACGACGCGAGCAGCACGCTCCACGCGCACAGCAGCAGGAACAGGGTCGCGAACGCGGTCCACTCCCCCGAGTTGAACGCGGCGCTGCCGATGGGCACTCGGCCCGAGGCGTACGAGAGGTAGGAGGCGGCGACCACGCCGCCGACGATGGCGGAGGCGAGGCCCAGCGCCCGGACGATCCGGCCGCCGTAGGCCGCGGTGCAGTAGACGACGCCCGCGATGGCGATGTCGCCGGGCTCGACCGCGGCTCCCGCCCCCATCTGGATGATCGCGCCCGCCCAGGCGACGGCGAGCGAGAGCCCCGGCGCGAGCCGACGGACGGCGAGGGCCGCGCCCATGAGGACCACGAGGACCAGCGAGACCTCGGAGGTCGTGAACGAGAAGACCCCGAACGCGCTCGCGGCCGCGACGCCGATCGAGCCGGGAGCGAGGACGGCGACGAACGCCGCCGCGAGGACGACGTCGAGGACGAGCTGGTACCTCGGGATCCGTCGGAGCATGCGACCACCGTACGTGCCGCGCCCCGCCGAGGAGCCCGCGGCGGCCGAGGATCCCCGCCGCGGCGCGCCGATCTCATCCGCGGGATGTACGCGGGATCGGCACCTCGGGTCAGAAGCCGAGGCGGCCGAGCAGCTTCGGGTCGCGCTGCCAGTCCTTGGCGATCTTCACGCGCAGCGACAGGAACACGCGCGTGCCGACGAGCGGCTCGATCTGCGCGCGCGCCACCTGCCCCACGTGCTTGAGCCGCGACCCCTGCGCGCCGATGACGATGCCCTTCTGGCTGTCGCGCTCGACGAAGAGGTTCGCGTAGATCTCGAGGAGCTCCTTGTCCTCGCGCTGGATCATGTCGTCGATCGTCACGGCGAGGGAGTGCGGCAGCTCGTCCTGCACGCCCTCGAGCGCCGCCTCGCGGATGAGCTCCGAGATGCGCGCCTCGAGCCCCTCCTCGGTGACCGCGTCGGACGGGTAGAGCTGCTCCGAGACGGGCAGCGCCTTCAGCAGCTCGCCCACGAGCGCGTCGAGCTGGATCGCCTCGACGGCGGAGACGGGCACGATCGCGTCCCAGTCGCGCAGCTCCTGCACCGCGAGCAGCTGCTCGGCGACCGCGTGCCGGGAGGCGGAGTCCGTCTTCGTGACGATGGCGATCTTGCGGGCGCGCGGGTACTCGTCCAGCTGCTCGTTGATGAAGCGGTCACCCGGGCCGATCCGCTCGTCCGCGGGGATGCACAGCCCGATGACGTCCACGTCGCCGAGCGTGGTCTGCACCAGCGCGTTGAGCCGCTCGCCGAGGAGCGTCCGCGGGCGGTGGATCCCGGGGGTGTCGACGAGGATGAGCTGCCCGTCCGGCCGGTGCACGATGCCGCGGATGGCCTTCCGCGTCGTCTGCGGCTTGGAGCTGGTGATGGCGACCTTCTCCCCCACCAGGGCGTTCGTGAGCGTGGACTTGCCCACGTTCGGGCGGCCGACGAACGAGACGAAGCCGGCGCGGTAGGCGGGCGCCCCGCCGCGCGGCTTGCGCTTCGCGCGCGACGGCTCGGCGGCGCGGTCGATGCCCCAGGCCTCGTCGGACAGCGGGGCCGGCTCGGCCGTCGCGTCGGCGGGCGCCGCGTCGGCGGGCGCCCCGTCGCGCGGTGCGGCCTCAGCGGCCGTCTCGTCGTCCCGGGGGTCAGTCATGGGCGTGTCCTCTGCTGGCGGGGGCCGCCTCGTGGTGGTCGTCGTCGTCGTCGGCGTCGCCCGCGCGGTCGCGCTCGACGAGGATCGTGCTGATGCGCGTGCGGCGCCCCTCGACCCGGTCGGCCGTGAGGACCAGCCCGCCGACGCGCACCACGGATCCGCGCTCGGGAAGGCGCCCCAGGGTCTTCGCGAGGAGGCCGCCGGCGCTGTCCACGTCGTCGTCGTCGAGCTCGAGCCCGAACAGGTCGCCCAGCTCGTCGATCGGGAGCCGGGCGCTCACACGGTACACGCCGTCCCCGAGGTCGTCGAACTCGGGCACGTCGCGGTCGTACTCGTCGCTGATGTCGCCCACGAGCTCCTCGATGAGGTCCTCGAGCGTGACGAGCCCGGCGATGCCGCCGTACTCGTCCACCACCATCGCGAGGTGGTTCGACTCGAGCTGCATCTGCCGCAGCAGCGCGTCGGCCTTCTGCGACTCGGGGACGAAGACGGCGGGGCGCGCGAGCTGGTCGACGGTCGTGCGCTCCGCCTCCTCGGGCCGCTCGTGGACCATGCGCGCGAGGTCACGGAGGTAGAGGACGCCCTCGATCTCGTCGGAGTCGCGACCCGTCACGGGCGCGCGGGAGATGCCGCGGGAGAGGAAGAGGCCGAGCGCCGATCCGACGTGCACGGTCTGCTCGACCACCACCATGTCCGTGCGCGGGATCATCACCTCGCGCACGACGGTGTCGTTGAACTCGAAGATCGAGTGGATGAGCTCCCGGTCGTCCTCCTCGAGCACCTCGAGCTCCGTGGCCTCGTCGACCATGCTGAGCAGCTGCTCCTCGCTCGTGAACGTCGCGACGGTCTTGGGGCGGCCGGGGGTGACGCGGTTGCCGAGCGCGACGAGGGCGTCGGCGACCGGGCCGATGGCGACGCGGATCACCCGCACCATGAGCGCCGTCCACGCGAGGAGCGGGCGCGCGTGCACCCGGCCCACCGAGCGCGGGCTGGCGCCCACCAGCACGAAGGACACGGCCGTCATGATCGCGGCGGCCACGAGCATCGTGATCCACCACTCGTCGATCGTGTACGCGAGCGCCAGCGTCACGAGCACGGCGGCGCTCGTCTCCGCGATGATGCGCACGAAGCTCAGCGAGTTGACGTACGCGCCCGTGTCGCTGGAGATGGCGAGCATCGACCGGCGGGCGCGCGAGGTGAGGGCGAGCTCCTGGATGTCCGCGCGGGACAGCGACGAGATGGCGGACTCGGCGGCCGCGAACAGGCCGCCGAACACGACCAGGAGGGACGCGGGGAGGAGGAGGGTGAGCATCGAGGCGGTCAGCGCCCGCGCTCGCTCATGGCGAACCCGATCAGGATGTCGCGCTGGAGGCCGAACATCTCGCGCTCCTCGTCGGGCTCGGCGTGGTCGAAGCCGAGCAGGTGCAGGATGCCGTGCGCCGTCAGCAGCAGGATCTCCTCCATCGTGGAGTGCCCCGCCGCCACTGCCTGCTCGGCCGCGACCTGCGGGCACACGACGATGTCGCCGAGGAGCCCGGCGGGCGTCGGCCGGTCCTCGGTGCCGGGCCGGAGCTCGTCCATCGGGAAGCTGAGGACGTCGGTGGGGCCGGGCTCGTCCATCCACTGCACGTGCAGCTGCTCCATCGCGCCCTCGTCCACCATCACGATGGCGAGCTCGGCGTCGGGGTGCACGTGCAGGGTGTCGAGCGCGTAGGTCGCGAGCCGCTGGATGAGCGGCTCGTCGACCTCGATCGCCGACTCGTTGTTGATCTCGATGCTCATCGGGTGCTCCCAGGGGCGGTGCGGCGCTCGGCGCGGAGGTGGTCGGCGGCCTGGCGCTCCGCGTCGTAGCGCGTGTACGCGTCCACGATGCGGCCGACCAGGGTGTGTCGCACGACGTCGTCGCTCGTGAGACGGGAGAAGTGGATGTCGTCCATCCCGTCGAGCACGCGCGTGACGAGCTGCAGGCCGCTGGACCCGGTGGGCAGGTCGACCTGGGTGATGTCGCCCGTGACCACCATCTTCGAGCCGAAGCCGAGGCGCGTGAGGAACATCTTCATCTGCTCGGGCGTGGTGTTCTGGGCCTCGTCGAGCACGACGAACGCGTTGTTCAGCGTGCGGCCGCGCATGTAGGCGAGGGGCGCGACCTCGATGGTGTTCGAGGCCATGAGCTTCGGGACGAGCTCCGGATCCATCATCTCGTTGAGCGCGTCGAACAGCGGGCGCAGGTACGGGTCGATCTTGTCGGTGAGCGAGCCGGGCAGGTAGCCGAGCCGCTCCCCCGCCTCGACGGCCGGGCGCGTGAGGATGATGCGCTCGACCTCCTTGCGCTGCAGCGCCTGGACGGCCTTCGCCATCGCGAGGTAGGTCTTGCCCGTACCCGCGGGGCCGATGCCGAACACGATGGTGTTCTCGTCGATCGCCTGCACGTACTGCTTCTGGCCCTGCGTCTTCGGCCGGACGGTGCGGCCGCGCGACTGCACGATGGCCTCGCTCAGCACGTCGGACAGGGTCCGCGCGTCGTCCTCGCCGAGCCGGCGCGCGCTCGTCTCGATCTCCTGGGGTTCCACGTGCTGTCCGTCCTCCACCATCGCCACGACCTCGTCGATGAGCCGACGGGCCGCGGCCACATCCGCTCGGGTGCCGACGAGCGTGATCTCGTTGCCGCGGACCCGGACGTCGACGTCCGGGTGCTCGCGTTCGATCTGCCGGAGCAGCCGGTCCTGCGGCCCCAGGAGGCGCACCATGAGCACGCCGTCCATCGTCGCCGTCTGCTCGACGCGGTCATCCGCCGTCGATGCGTCGCCGCGCGGGTCAGAGCCCGACATGGTCCCCCTGGTCGAATCCGGCGAGCACGTGCGCGTGCACGTGGAACACGGTCTGGCCGGCGTCGGCCCCCGTGTTGAAGAGGAGGCGGAACTGCCCGCCCGCGCGCTCGGCGGCGATGCGCGACGCGAGGTCGACGACCTCCGCGAGGAGCGCGGGGTCGCCCGCGGCGAGCTCGACGACGTCGCGGTACGCGGCCGTCTTGGGCACGACGAGCACGTGCACGGGCGCCTTGGGCGCGATGTCCTCGAAGGCGATGACGCGGTCGGTCTCCGCGACGATCTCGGCCGGGATCTCGCGCGCGACGATGCGCTCGAAGACGGTGGGCTCTGGGCTGCTGGTCATGCGCCCAGCCTACGCGGGACCCGCGACGTCACCATCGCCCGAGCGCGGCGTTGACGAGCGCCAGCGCGGCCGGTCCGGCGGTGGACGTGCGGAGGATCCCCGGGCCGAGCGCCACCGGGATCGCGCCCGCCGCCCGCAGCGCCTCGACCTCGGCCGGGCCGATGCCGCCCTCGGGGCCGACCACGAGCAGCACGTCGCTCGCGGCGTCGCCGTCGGCCGTGGCCAGGTCGAGCCGCGACAGCCGCGCCTCGGCGGTCGGGTCGAGCACGAGCACGCGCGCGGTCGCTGCCATGCGCACGAGGTCCTTCGTCGTCGCGAGCGGCTCCACCTCGGGCACGCGGGGGCGGATGGACTGCTTCACGGCCTCGCAGACGATCGCGCGCCAGCGCTCCCGACCCTTGGCGACCTTGGCGCCCTCCCACCGGGAGACCGAGCGCTGCGCCTGCCACGGGATCACGGCGTCGACGCCCAGCTCGGTCGCGGCCTGCACGGCGAGCTCGTCGCGGTCGCCCTTCGCGAGCGCCTGCACGAGCACGACGCGCGGCGACGGCGCCGGGTGCGCCTCGACGGACTCGACGCGCAGCTCCAGGCGCTGCGGATCCGCCGTCGTGACGACGCAGGACGCGATGGTCCCGCGCCCGTCGCCGACGAGCAGGCCCTCCCCTGCGCGCACGCGGCTCACCGTGACGGCGTGCCGCGACTCCTGCGGTCCGAGCGCGACGACGCGGCCGACGGCGAGGTCGGCCGCGTCGAGGTCGTCCGCGAGGTGGAAGTGCGCCACGGTCAGACGTTGAGGAAGCGGTCGCGGAGCTTCTGGAACAGGCCCTGCTGGAAGTGCGCGAGGTGCGGCGCGGGGGCCTTGTTGCGGCGCGCGAACTGCTGGATGAGGTCGCGCTCCCTGTGGTCGAGCTTCTGCGGCGTGACCACCTGGATGCCGATCTTGAGGTCGCCGCGCCCCGAACCGCGGAGCTTCGTCACGCCGCGGCCGCGCACCGTGATGATCTCGGCGCTCTGGATCCCGGGGCGCAGCTCCAGGTCGACGTCGCCGTCGAGCGCCTCGATGTGCGCGTCGCTGCCGAGGATGGCGTCGACCATGCTCACCTCGACGGTCGCGAGGAGGTCGTCGCCGTTGCGGCTGAACACCTCGTGGTGCGTGACCTTGATCTCGAGGTAGAGGTCGCCGTTCGGGCCGCCCGCCGGGCCGACCTCGCCGGAGCCGGGCATCTGCAGGCGGAGGCCCGTGTCGACGCCGGCCGGGATGTCGACCGGCACGGTGCGGCGCGCGCGGACGCGGCCCTGGCCCTGGCAGGTGGGGCACGGGTGCGGGATGACGGTGCCGTAGCCGCGGCAGGTGCCGCACGGGCTCGACGTCATGACGTTGCCGAGCAGCGAGCGCACCTGGCGCTGGATGCTGCCGGAGCCGCGGCAGATGTCGCACGTGACGGCGCTCGTGCCGGGCTGGGCGCAGGAGCCGTGGCACGTGTCGCATACGACCGCCGTGTCGACCTCCAGGTCGCGGTGCACGCCGAAGATGACCTCCTCGAGCTCGACCTCCACGCGCAGCAGCGCGTCCTGGCCGCGCTCCTGCCGCGAGCGCGGGCCGCGTCCGCCCCCGCCCTGCTGGCCGCCGAAGAACGTCTCGAAGATGTCGCCGAACCCGCCGAAGCCCTGGCCGCCCTGGCCGCCGAACCCGGCCTGCGGGCCGAGGTCGTACTGCTGGCGCTGCTGGGGATCCGACAGCACGTCGTACGCGTGCGTGACGAGCTTGAACCGCTCAGCGGCGTCGGGGGCGTCGTTGACGTCCGGGTGGAGCTGGCGCGCCTGCTTGCGGTACGCCTTCTTGATCTCCTCTGGCGTCGCCTCGCGGCTCACGCCGAGTACTTCGTAGTGGTCAGCCACGTCGGGCCCTTCGGTGGTGATGGTCGTGGGGAACAGGGGCGGTGCGCCGGCGCGGGGCCGTCACCGCTCCTCGAGCAGGCGCGAGAGGTAGCGCGCGACCGCGCGCACCGACGCCATGTTGGTGGAGTAGTCCATCCGGGTCGGGCCCAGCACGCCGAGGCGCGCGAGCACCCCGCCGGACGAGCTGTAGCCGCTGGTGAGCACGCTGGTCTCGCCGAGGCCGAACGGGGCGTTCTCCCGGCCGATGCTCACCGAGACGCCGTGCTGGTCGGCCTCCATCTCGCCGAGCAGGCGGAGGAGCACCACCTGCTCCTCGATGGCCTCGAGGACGGGCGAGATGCTGCCGGGGAAGTCGCGCTCGGTGCGGGCGAGGTTCGCGGATCCCGCCAGCAGCAGCCGCTCCTGCCGGTTGGCGAGCACCTGCTCCACGAGCGTGCCCGCGAGCACCGACGCCGCGGCGCGCTGGCCGGGCTCGACCTCGTCGGAGAGGGTCTCGAGCCGGGCGGCCGCCTCGGCGAGGCCGAGCCCGCCGACGGCCTGGTTGATCCGCGTGCGCATGACCGCGAGGAACGCGTCGTCCGGATCGCCCGCGAGCTCCACGACGCGCTGCTCGACGCGGCCCGTGTCGGTGATGAGCACCGTGAGCACGCGCGTGGTCGACAGCGCCACGAGCTCGACGTGCTTCACGTGGCTCGTGGCGAGCGACGGGTACTGCACGAGCGCGACCTGGTTGGTGAGCTGCGCGAGGAGGCGCACGGTGCGCGCGAGCACGTCGTCGAGGTCGACGGACTCGCCGAGGAACACGTGGATCGCCTGGCGCTGCGCGGGCGTCAGCGGACGCACGTCGGCGAGCTGGTCAACGAAGAAGCGGTACCCCTTGCCCGTCGGCACGCGCCCGGACGAGGTGTGCGGCGCGGCGATCAGCTCCTCCTCCTCGAGGAGGGCCATGTCGTTGCGGATGGTGGCGGCCGAGACGCCGAAGGCGTGGCGCTCGACGATGGACTTGGAGCCCACGGGCTCCCGCGAGGACACGTAGTCCTTCACGATCACCCGGAGGACGTCGAGTCCGCGTTCCGAGACCATGGCGGCTCCCTCCTGGCACTCGTCGGTTCTGACTGCCAATCGTACCGCGGGTCCGCGGGTGCTCGGCGTTGCCGGGCGCGCGCCGTCGGCGGTACCGTGGATGAGCCCGGTGCTGCCTGGCTCCACGCACGATCCGTCCGCGTCCGCCGATCCCCGGTCGTCGCCCGGCACCGAGAGGCTCTCCGCGATGTCCGCACCCGATCCCCACCCGTACGGCGCGCCCGCTCCGCTCACGCCGAGCGAGGACCGCCTCTGGGCGTCGCTCACGCACTTCCTCGCGATCCTCATCGTGCCGTCGTTCATCGTCTGGCTCGTGTTCCGCGAGCGCGGCCGGTTCACCGACCAGGAGGGCAAGGAGGCGACCAACTGGACCATCAACGTCGCGGGCGCCCTCGTCGTCCTCAACGTGCTGCAGGCGGTGTTCCTCGTGATCCCCTTCCTCGGGATCATCCTCAACCTCCTCCTCGGCCTCGTGATCTTCGCGGTGGTCGTGGTCAACATCGTGTTCGCGATCATCGGCGGCACGCGCGTCCAGGCCGGCCGGCCCTACCGCTACCCGCTCAACATCCGTTGGATCAAGTAGGCGGTCGCCCGTGAGCGCCCGGATCCGGCACGTCGCCATCGACTGCGGGGACCCGCACGCGCTCTCCCTCTTCTGGGCCGGCGTGACGGGCTTCGCGGAGGACCCGGACGAGCCGAACCTCCCCGGCGAGGACGTGGCATGGCTCGGCGACCCCGTCTCGGGACTCGGGATCATCCTGCAGCGGGCGGACAGCCCCAAGACGACGAAGAACCGGCTCCACCTCGACCTGGCGCCCGACGACCGCACGCGCGACGAGGAGGTCGACCGCGTGCTCGAGCTCGGAGCGTCGCTCGTCGCCGACCGGCGCAACGCGGACGGCAGCGGCTGGGTCGTGCTCGCGGATCCCGAGGGCAACGAGTTCTGCGTGGAGCGCAGCGACGCCGAGCGCGAGGCCGGCGACGAGGTGGGCGCGGTCGTCCTCTGACGCCCGGCCGGGCCGCGGCTAGTCCTCGAGCAGCCGGCGCACGACGGCGTCGGCCAGAAGGCGCCCCTGCAGCGTGAGCACGAGGGTGCCGGAGAGCGCGGCACGCGGATCCACCAGGCCGTCCGCGATCAGGCCCGCGACCTGGCGGCGGCCCTCCGCGGTGAGCGTCGGGATCGCCAGCCCGTCGCGGATGCGGGCGCCGAGGAGCACGCGCTCCACCTCGCGCGTCGCGTCGTCGAGCGATTCGCGTCCCGCGCCGGGTGAGGCGCCTGCTAGCACGCGGTCGGCGTACGCGGCGGGGTGCTTGACGTTCCACCAGCGGACGCCGCCCACGTGGCTGTGCGCGCCCGGTCCCACGCCCCACCAGTCGTGGCCCTGCCAGTAGGCGAGGTTGTGGCGGCTGCGACGGCCGTCGCGCGCCCAGTTGCTCACCTCGTACCACTCGTAGCCGGCCTCGCCCAGCAGGCGGTCGGCGAGCTCGTACATGTCGGCCTGGAGGTCCTCGTCGGGCTCGGGCACCTCGCCGCGGCGGATCTGCCGCGCGAGCTTCGTCCCCGGCTCGACGATGAGCGCGTACGCGGACAGGTGGTCGGGCTCCTGCGCGATCGCCTGCTCGAGCGAGGCGCGCCAGTCGTCGATGGTCTCCCCCGGCGTCCCGTAGATGAGGTCGAGGCTCACCTCGAGGCCGGCCGCCCGGGCGCCGCGGACGACGGGCGCGATGCGCGCGGGATCGTGCGTACGCTCCAGCGTCGCGAGCACGCGCGGCACGGCGGACTGCATGCCAAAGGAGACGCGCGTGAAGCCGCCCGTCGCGAGGGCCGCGAGGTACGCGTCGTCGACGCTGTCGGGGTTCGCCTCCGTGGTGACCTCGGCGCCCTCGGCGATGCCCCACGTGTCGCGCACGGCGTCGAGCATGCGGACGAGGTCCTTCACCGGGAGGAGCGTCGGCGTGCCGCCGCCGAGGAAGACGGTGGAGGCGGGACGCGGGGGGACGCCCGACTCGTGCAGCGCGGATGCGGCGAAGCCCACCTCCTGCACGGCCTGCGATGCGTAGTCGGACTGCTTCACGCCGCGCAGCTCCGGTGCCGTGTAGGTGTTGAAGTCGCAGTAGCCGCAGCGGACGCGGCAGAACGGGACGTGCAGGTAGACGCCGAACGCGCGGGTCTCGGCGTCGACCGCGGCGGAGGCCGGCAGCAGCCCGTCGGCGGGGGCGGGATCGGCGAGGGGCAGGGCGGACGGCATCCGTCCATCATCCCCCGCGCGGGGAGCACCTCGGTGCGGTCCGTGCCCGACCCCGCCCTCCGGCAGGATGGGCGCATGACCGACGCCTCCTCGCCCCGGCCCCTGCACGTCCTGTGGGACGTCGACGGCACGCTCCTGCTCAACGGCCCGCGCGCCGGGGGCATGTACCACCGCGCGATCGAGCTCGCCGCGGGCGAGGAGCTCGAGGACCGCACGGTCCACGCGCACGGGAAGACGGACGGCCAGATCATCTGGGAGACGCTCGACCTCTACGGCCTGCCCGCCTCGCTGCACGCCGCGGTCCGCGAGCAGCTCGAGGGGATGTCGCGCGTCGAGCACTACGGTGCCGGACGCCGCGAGGTGCCGGTCGGCGTGCCGCGGCTCGTCGCCGACGTCGCCGCGCGCGGCTGGGTGAACGCGCTGCTCACCGGCAACTCGCCGCTCCGCGCGCGCTACAAGCTGGACGGGGCGGGGCTCGACGTCGGCCTGTTCGACTGGGACGCGTCGTTCTTCGGGCATGAGGCGCGGATCCGCAGCGACCTCACGCTCCGCGCCGCGGAGGCGCTGGCCGGGGCCGCGGTCGTGATCATCGGCGACACCCCCGCCGACGGCGTCGCGGCCGAGGCGGCCGGCTTCCCGTTCGTGGCCGTCGCCACGGGCGCCTACGACGTCGCGCAGCTCCGGTCGCCGGACGCGCACGCGGCCGTCGTGGTCCCCGATCTCCAGGCCGGCCACGACGAGGTCATGGCGTACCTGGACGGGCTCGCCGCGGGCTGATCCCGTGCGGCGGGCGGCGGATCAGGCGGACGCGACCGCCGGGTGCAGCGACCGCAGGTACCGGCGCATGAAGACGCCCTGCACGATCCGGAGCACCGGGCTGGCCAGCCGCATCGGCCACGACGCCGGTCGCGAGAAGACGCGCAGGGTGAGCCACACGCTGCCGTCGGGCTCCCGGGAGACGAGGAACGCCTCCTCGCCGCTCAGCGGGTGCCCGTGCACGGTGCCGTACGCGAAGCCGACCCGGTCGGTCTCCTGCACGGTGTACACGACGCGGACGGGTGCCTCGGGGTGGAACGGACCGAACGGCATGCGCAGCACGGCTGACGTGCCCGACGTGATCCACGCAGTGCCGTCGTCGCCGTACAGCGTCTCGCGCGGCCGGTCGACGGGCACCTGGGGCACCCCGTCCTCGTCGAACTCGAGGCCGGTGTAGCCGGGGTCGTCCGGCACCTCCTGCTCGATGCGCGTGACCTTGATCCCGCTGCCGCGCTGCACGCCCCACGTCATGAGGAGGGCGACGGCCTGCTCGAAGCGCTCGTCGCCGCTGCCGAGCCGGGCGCTCGCCTCGGCGGGACGGTAGCCCTCGGGCGGGTAGGTCATGATGTCGACGGCCTGGGTGCCGCCGACGGAGCCGTACGTGACGGCGGTCGCGGTGTAGGTGCTACGGCGCATGCCGTCAAGACTACGGCGTGTCGCTGGGCGTCCCGCGCGTGCCGACGACGCGGCCTCTGCCATCCGTCGCGCCGCCGGATCGGGGGTGGACATCATCCGTCATCCCTGCGGAGGACGTGCGGGCCCCGCCCGTCATCCCGGCGCCGTAGCGCCCACCGGAGCGTCACCGGATCGTGACCTGGACGAGCGCGGGGCGACCTCCGCGCCCCCTAGCCTTCACACGACGACGGGCCTCCCGGCGCCGCCCCCACCCCATCCCGACGCTCCCCGTCGATCATCGGAAGGCTCTCCCGCATGCTCCGCTCCCTCACCGCCCTCGCCGTCGTCGGCACCCTCGCCGTCGGCGGTCTCGTGGTCGCGACCCCCGCATCCGCCGCATCGGCGAGCGGCACGTTCTACTCGGTGCCCTACGACTCGACGCTCTTCGAGGTCTCTACGGTCGACGGTCGCCCGTACGTCGAGCCCGCGTCCTTCGAGTCGTGGCGCTCCGCCGGCTTCCCCAAGCCGGTCGCCGCCCCGACGGACTATCGACGATTCACCTGGGACGCGACGATCTACGCCGTCTCAGCGGCGGGCTCCGCCTCCTTCTCCACCTACATCGACGGCGCCCAGTGGCGGCGCGTGGGATCCCCCGCACCCCGCACCGACCGACTCACCCCCTCGGCCACGATCCTCCAGTACCAGGGCTCGGACGAGCTCTTCGTCGTCGACGGCGGACCCTCCTGGGCAGATGACAACCCGGGCTACCACCAGCTGACCTTCGCCGAGTACGCGCACCTCGGCTACCCGGCGGTGGACCAGACCTCGCCGCGCATCTTCACGAAGCTCTCGTGGAACCCGACGCTCGTCGGGCCCATCTCGAGCACGGGCGAGACCGGCCCGGTGCCGTTCGACGTGTGGGACTACTTCGCCCGCCCCACGCCCGCCGTGGTCGCCTCCTACGACGGTGACAAGTTCTGCCAGGCTGCCGGAGCGGACGAGATCCGCTACATCGGCCAGGCCGCTCCGGATGGCATGGCGCTGACGTTCGGCGAGTGGGTCGCGGCTGGATCGCCGAAGCCCGCCACCTGCTGAGCCTGTCCGCACGGCACGACGCGCCCCCCGCCTCCTCGGCGGGGGGCGCGTCGTGCGTCTGGGCTCCGGCAGCCGATCGGGACGTAGCACGGGTCGGATCCCCTGTCATCACCCCGTGTGGTGACGGCCCCTCCTCCCCGCGCGCCACCCCGTCCGGGGGTCATTTCCTAAGTGATGAAACCGTGATCAGAAAGGGATTCCGGTGACGCGGGGAACCGCTAGCTTGAGCGTGCGACGGCAAGCCGGAACGGGTCGGAGCGGATCGGGTCACCCGATGCGCACGTGCCACATGGGCGCCGCAGCTCCTGTTCCCCTCCACCCCATCCACCCTCTCCGACGCTCGTCGTCGACCACCGGAAGGCCACCATGAACCGCTCACTGCCCGCCCTCGCCCTCGTCGGGGCGCTCGCCCTCGGCGGCTCGCTGCTCGCCGCGGCGCCCGCCCAGGCCGCCGCCGGGGGGACCTACTACTCGGTCCCCTTCAGCGACTCCCTCATCCTGGAGTCCTCCATCTCCGCCGACGAGCCCGGCGTCGGGTACGCGTCCTACGCGGAGTGGAAGGCCGACGGCTTCCCGCGCCCCGTGCCCGCCGACGCGGAGTACCGCGTCCTCCCCTGGGACAGCACCGTCTTCGCCGACGTGATCGGCACGCACTCCGGCCTCACCGCGACGCTGTCCGGCGCCGAGTGGCGCCGCGCGGGATCGCCGACCCCCACGCGCAACGTGCTCCCGATCTCCTCCCTCGTCGTCCAGTACGACACGTCCGACGAGCTGCTCGTCCGCACCGGCACGCTCTGGGGTCGGACGCCGCCGAGTGGCACACGATGACCTTCTCCGAGTGGCGGACCCTCGGCTACCCGGCCGTCGACTACCGCCCCGGGACCGGCTTCTCACGGCTGGCCTGGCTCGACACGATCGTCGGCCCGGACCCCGTCAAGGCCGGGGACGGCCCGATCGGCTACGACACGTGGCTCGACGCCGGTCGCCCGACGCCGAAGGTCCTGCAGGCGTTCCCGTTCGACAAGTACTGCTCCACCCCGGGCAGCGCCGAGATCCGCTACGTCGGCATGGCCGCTCCCGAGGGGCTCGCGTTGACGTTCCGCCAGTGGGTCGCCGCCGGCTCGCGGACGCCGACCGCCTGCTGACGCTCCCTCCCTGCACACGACGCGCCCCCTGCCTCTCGAGGCAGGGGGCGCGTCGTGCGTGCGGGAGCCGGCTACTTGGCCTTCTTCTCCGTGTCGCCCGAGAGCGCGGCGATGAACGCCTCCTGAGGGACCTCGACGCGTCCGACCATCTTCATGCGCTTCTTGCCCTCCTTCTGCTTCTCGAGCAGCTTGCGCTTGCGGGTGATGTCGCCGCCGTAGCACTTGGCGAGCACGTCCTTCCGCATGGCGCGGATGGACTCGCGGGCGATGATCCGCGCGCCGATGGCCGCCTGGATCGGCACCTCGAACTGCTGGCGCGGGATGAGCTCGCGCAGGCGGCCCGTCATGAGCACGCCGTACGCGTAGGCCTTGTCGCGGTGGACGATGGCGCTGAACGCGTCGACCTGCTCGCCCTGCAACAAGATGTCGACCTTCACGAGGTCCGAGTCCTGCTGGCCCGCGGGCTCGTAGTCGAGCGACGCGTAGCCGGCCGTCTTGCTCTTGAGGTTGTCGAAGAAGTCGAACACGATCTCGCCGAGCGGCATCGTGTAGCGGATCTCCACCCGGTCCTCGCCGAGGTACTCCATGCCGAGCAGGATCCCGCGCCGCGACTGGCACAGCTCCATGATCGTGCCGACGTAGTCCTTGGGCGCGAGGATCGCGGCCTTCACCACGGGCTCGGAGACGCTGACGATCTTGCCGCCCGGGAACTCGCTCGGGTTGGTGACCGTGACCGTCTTCTTGTCCTCGCTCGTGACCTCGTAGATGACGCTGGGCGCGGTCGTGATGAGGTCGAGTCCGAACTCGCGCGAGAGGCGCTCCGTGATGATCTCGAGGTGCAGGAGGCCGAGGAAGCCGCAGCGGAAGCCGAAGCCGAGCGCGACCGAGGTCTCGGGCTCGTAGACGAGCGCGGCGTCGGAGAGCTTGAGCTTGTCGAGGGCGTCGCGGAGGTCGGGGTAGTCGGATCCGTCGATCGGGTAGAGGCCGGAGAAGACCATGGGCAGCGGCTCGGTGTAGCCGGGCAGCGCCTCGGTCGCGGGGCGCGCGGCCGTCGTGACGGTGTCGCCGACCTTCGACTGGCGCACGTCCTTCACGCCCGTGATGAGGTAGCCGACCTCGCCGACGCCTAGGCCGTCGGACGGCGTGGGCTCGGGCGAGCTGACACCGATCTCGAGGATCTCGTGCGTGGCGCGCGTCGACATCATCGCGATCTTCTCGCGCGGGCTGAGCTTACCGTCGATCATGCGGACGTAGGTGACCACGCCGCGGTAGGCGTCGTAGACCGAGTCGAAGATCATGGCGCGCGCGGCGCCGTTCGGGTCGCCGACGGGCGCGGGGATGGTGCGGGAGACGCGGTCGAGCAGCTCCTCGACGCCGGCGCCCGTCTTGCCCGAGACGCGCAGGACGTCGTCCGGGTCGCCGCCGATGAGGGACGCGAGCTCGGCCGCGTACTTGTCGGGGTCGGCCGCCGGGAGGTCGATCTTGTTGAGGACCGGGATGATCGTCAGGTCGTTCTCGAGCGCCAGGTAGAGGTTCGCGAGCGTCTGCGCCTCGATGCCCTGCGCGGCGTCCACGAGGAGGATCGCGCCCTCGCACGCGGCGAGCGAGCGGGAGACCTCGTAGGAGAAGTCGACGTGGCCCGGGGTGTCGATCATGTTCAGCGCGTACGTCTGCCCGTCGAGCTCCCACGGCATGCGGACCGCCTGGCTCTTGATCGTGATGCCGCGCTCGCGCTCGATGTCCATGCGGTCGAGGTACTGGGCGCGCATGGCGCGCGACTCGACGACGCCCGTCAGCTGCAGCATGCGGTCGGCCAGCGTGGACTTGCCGTGGTCGATGTGGGCGATGATGCAGAAGTTGCGGATGGACGCGGGGTCGGTCGCGGCGGGCCGGAGGGCCTTCGTTGCTAGGGGGCTCACGCGTTCCTTACGGGTCTCGTCGGTGGAGCGGAACCCCGATCATCCCACGGGAGGCCCGGGGGCCGTCCCCGCGGCGCGCGGCCGACCGGCCCGACCGCGCCGCGGGACGGTCAGCGGCGCACGATGTCGGCGACGGCCGCATCCAGCTCCGGCCACCGGAACCGGTACCCAGCGGCCTCGAGCGTCTCCGGGACGACCCAGCGGCTCTTGAGCACGAGCTCGGGCTCGGTGCGGAACAGCCACATGCCGACCTCGAGCATCCACCGGTTCGCGGCGAGCCCGATGGGCATGCCGACCGTGCCGCGGAGGACCTTCATCAGCCGCCGGTTCGTGACGGGCGAAGGGCTCGACGCGTTGACCGGGCCCTCGAGCGACGGGGTGTCGCGCACGAAGCGGATGATGCCGACGAGGTCGTCGATGTGCAGCCAGCTGAAGACCTGGCGGCCCTTCGTCGGCTGGAAGACGTGGTGCGCGCCCGCGCGGATCCGCGACGGGCGGCCGGGGAAGCGCCCGTCGAGCTGCGGACCGCCGAGGCCGAAGCGCGCGAGGCCGAGGAGGGGCTGCAGCGCGCCGTCGCGGCCGAGCACGATCGCGATGCGGAGCGCGACGCGGCGCGGCGCGTGGACGGCAGCTCGGGCGCGAAGAACACCCGCTCCCACGCGCGGCCGACCGACGGCGAGAAGTCCTCGCCGAGCTCGCCGGTCGACTCGGTCTGCGGACGGTCGGTGGCGTGCCGGTAGACGGTGGCGGTGGAGGCGTTGATCCAGAGCGGCACGGGCCGCGCGCTGTCGGCGACGGCGCGCGCGAGCTCGGCGGTCGTCTCGACGCGCGAGCGGAGGATCTCCCGCCGGTTCGCGACGCCGTACCGGCAGTTCACGCTCTTGCCCGCGAGGTTCACGAGGAGGTCGGCGCCGTCGACGACGCGGCGGATCCCGTCCTCGTCGCCCCAGCGCGCGTCCGCGCCGGAGCGGCCGATCGTGAGGACGCGATATCCCTCGTCGGCCAGCTCGCGGACGAGCACCTGCCCGATGAAGCCCGACGCGCCCGCGACGACCGCGGTGCGCGGGGCGGCGGTTCCCTGTGCGTCGCTCATGCGCCGAAGCGCGTGCGGCGCTCGACCGTCGTGCCCGTGCCGTCGGCCCAGGTGTAGACCGTGTCGCCGCCGATGATGACGTGCTCGGCGCGGGACTGGACGTCGAGCGGGTCCCCCGACCAGATCACGACGTCGGCGTCGAGGCCCGGCGTGAGCGCGCCCACGCGGTGGTCGAGGCGGAGGATCGCGGCCGGGTTCGCCGTGATGGCACGGATGGCGACGTCGGCGGGCAGCCCGTCCTTCACCGCGAAGGAGGCCTGGTGCACCAGGAAGTCGATCGGCACCACGGGCGCGTCGGTCGTGATCGCGACGAGGACGCCCGCGCGGTGCAGCGCCGCGAGGTTGGCGACGGCGCGGTCGCGGAGCTCGACCTTGGAGCGCGAGGTGATCATCGGGCCGAAGATCACCGGGATGCCGCGCTCGGCGAGCACGTCCGCGATCTTGTCGCCCTCGGTGCCGTGGTTGACCACCAGGCGGTAGCCGAACTCGTCGGCGAGGCGGATCGCGGTGGCGATGTCGTCGTGGCGGTGCGTGTGCTGGTCCCAGGCGAGCTCGCCGTCGAGCACGCGGACGAGCGTCTCCTTGCCCAGGTCGCGGGAGAACGGCTTGCCCTCCTTCGCGGCGTGGTCGCGGGCGGCGCGGTAGTCCTCCGCGTCGCGGAACGCTCGGCGGATCACCATGGCGACGCCGAGGCGCGTCGACGGCGTGCGGTCCTTGGCGCCGTAGACGCGCTTGGGGTTCTCGCCGAGCGCGCTCTTGACGCTGACGGAGTCGCTGACGAGCTGCTCGTCGATCGTGCGGCCGCCCCACGACTTGATCGCGACGGACTGGCCGCCGATCGGGTTGCCGGAGCCGGGCTTGACGACGATGGTCGTGACGCCGCCCTTGAGCGCGTCGCGGAAGCCCTCGTCGTCGATGTCGATGGCGTCGATCGCGCGCACCGAGCTCATGTCCGGGTCTGTCATCTCGTTGGTGTCGTTGCCCGCCGGGCCGTTGGCCTCCTCGTGGATGCCGACGTGGCCGTGCGCCTCGACGAAGCCGGGGAGCACCCAGCTGCCGGCAGCGTCGATGACGGTCGCGCCCTCGGGCACGTCGACGTCTCCGCCCTGCCCGACCGCGGCGACGAGGCCGTCGCGGAGGAGGACGGTGCCGCCGGGGATGGGCGCGCCGTCGACGGGGACGACGTGGCCGCCGACGATGGCGGTGACGGAGGAGGCGGAGGCGCGGACGGGGGACGTGCTGTCGGAGAGGGGCATGCTCCGAGCCTAGGACGCAGACGGGGCGTGACGGGCGGCGCGGGGCCTCCGCGGGCGCGGGCCTCCGCGGGTGCCGCACCCGCGGAGCGCGGGCGGTGCAGCGGGTGTCGGTACGCTCGCGGGATGGGCATCCCCGACTTCATCGTCTCCCTCCGCGAGCGGATCGGCACCGCTCCCCTGTGGCTCTCGGGCGTCACCGCCGTGATCCTCGACGGGCCGCGCGTCCTCCTCGTCCGACGCAGCGACACCGGCGAGTGGGCGCCCGTGACGGGGATCCTCGATCCCGGCGAGGGGCCGGCCGTGGCCGCCTGGCGCGAGGCCGAGGAGGAGACCGGCGTGGCCGTGGAGGTGGAGCGGCTGGTGGCCGTCGGCACGACCGGCGAGATCACCTACCCCAACGGCGACCGCGCCAGCTACCTCGACCTGACGTTCCGCTGCCGCTACGTGTCGGGCGAGGCGCGCGTCAACGACGACGAGTCGCTCGAGGTCGCGTGGTGGCCGGTGGACGCGCTGCCGGACATGTCCGCCGACTTCCTCGCGCGGATCCGGAACGCGCTCGATGACGGACCCGGGACCCGCTTCGTGCGACCCGGCGACGACGTCCCGCGTCCGGCCGGCGACGCGCGGGGCCCTGCCGCCTGATTTCCCGGCCCGGACCTGGTATCGTCGCCTGTTGGCTTGCGTGTGATCCTCCCCGATCACGCGGTATCGCCGCAGGCGCCCTCTCTCGCTGAGCGGCAACTCATACGACGACAATTCGAACGGAAGACATAACACGTGGCAAACATCAAGTCGCAGATCAAGCGCATCGGCACCAACAAGAAGGCCCAGGAGCGCAACAAGGCCGTCAAGAGCGAGCTGAAGACGGCCATCCGCTCCGTCAAGACCGCCATCGCCGCGGGCGACAAGGACGCGGCCGTCAAGGCCGTCAGCCTCGCCGGCAAGAAGCTCGACAAGGCCGCCAGCAAGGGCGTCATCCACAAGAACCAGGCCGCGAACCGCAAGGGCGCGATCGCCAAGCAGGTCGCCAAGATCGGCTGACCGCCCCTGGTGTGGACGACGGGCCCCGCGCATCGCGCGGGGCCCGTCGTCGTATCCGGGTGCGGGTCGCGAGCCAGCCGGTCGGCGCCGTCGGCGACCGTCAGTCGCGGCCGCGGGAGGCGATGGTGCGCACCATGCGCTCCAGCGAGTAGACGGGATCGCGCCCGCCGCCCTTGACCTGCGCGTCCGCTTCGGCGAGGGCCTCGATGGCCCGGCCGAGGCCCGCGTCGTCCCACAGCTGCAGGTCGCGTCGGGCGCGGTCGACCTGCCACGGCGCCATGCCGAGCTTCGACGCGAGCTGGCCCGACGCGCCGGAGACGCCCGACACCTTCGCCATCGTGCGGATCTTCATGGCGAAGGCCGCGATGAGGGGCACCGGATCCGCGCCCGAGGTGAGCGCATGCCGGAGCAGCACGAGCGCCTCGCCGCTGCGGCCGGCGATCGCCGCGTCCGCGACCGCGAAGGCGTTGATCTCGACCCGGCCGCCGTAGTACTGGTCGACCGTGACCTCGGTGATCTCGTGGGCCGTGTCGGAGATGAGCTGCTGGCACGCCGACGCGAGCTCGCTCACGTCGTCCTGGAACGCCGCGACGAGCTGCCGCACGGCACCCGGCGTGATGGAGCGCTTCGCTGCCCGGAACTCGGCGACGGCGAAGTCGTGCTTCTCGCTGTCCTTCTTGAGCTCCGCGCACACGATCTCGATGCCGCCGCCGGTGCCCGCGCGCACGGCATCGAGGAGCTTCTTGCCGCGCACTCCCCCGGCGTGCCGGAGCACCACGTAGGTGTCGTCGGCCGGCGAGTCGAGGTAGGCCACGGCGTCGAGCAGGAACTGGTCCGAGCACTTCTCCACGTTGACGACCCGGATGAGCCGCGGCTCGGCGAAGAGGGACGGGCTCGCCAGCGTGATGAGCTCGCCCGGCGCGTACGAGTCGGCCTCGATGTCCGAGACCTCGATGCGGGGGTCCTCCGCCGTGAGGATGTCGCGGAGGCGTCGCATCGCCCGGTCGGCGAGGAGGGCCTCGGTGCCGGACACGAGGACGATGGGCGCCGGCCGCACCGCGTCCCACGGGAGCTGCGGGATGGCCGCGGAGGGCTTCGCGGCCGTGCTGCGGGACGTCCTGGTCGCCATGCGGGTCCTTCCGGGAGCGTGCGGGTGCGGGTGCGGGTGCGTCGACGTGCACCGGGTGGCCCGGCGGTGGGCGGGTGGTCGGGCGGATCCAGGTTAGCCGCCGGGGGCGACGTCGCCCGGCCCCGCGACGGCGTCCGGAGGTCGTCGCGGCGCTGCGGGTCGACCGAGCGCGACCACCGCGACGACCAGGGCGATCGCGACCGCGAGGGCGATGACGCCGACGGGCCCGGCTGCCCAGGGCACGCGGCCCGCGGGGAGACGCGACGTGACGGACGCGACCGCGGCGATCCACGATGCGGGCAGCCACGCCAGCCGCAGCACGAGACCGCCCGCCGCCGGCCAGACGGGCAGGACGACGCAGGCGACGAGCCCGCCGATGGTGGCGGGGGCGGCGGCGGGCTCGGCGAGGACGTTGGCGAGCACGCCGTGCACGGGCAGGCCGGGTTGCAGCACGAGGAGCACCGGCTGGCACGCCACCTGCGCGGCGACCGGGATCGCGAGCGCCTCGGCCAAGCGGCGCGGCATGCGGCGCGACAGGCGGTCCGCGAGCGGCGGCGCGAGCACGAGGAGCCCGGCCGTCGCCAGCACGCTCAGGGCGAAGCCGAGGTCGCGGGCCAGCCAAGGATCACCCGTGAGCAGGGCGACCACGGCCGCGGAGAGGGCGGGCAGGCCGCGGGAGGGCCGGCCGGACGCGGTGGAGACGATGAGCACGGCGGCCATGACGGCGGCGCGCAGCACGCTGGGCTGCGGGGTCACCAGGATCACGAACGCGCCAAGGGCCGCCAGCGCCGCGACCGCTCGCGCCGGTCGCCGGAGCCCGACGGCGGCCGCCAGCGCGAGCACGAGCCCCACGATGACCGCGCAGTTCGCGCCGGAGACGGCCGTGAGGTGCGTGAGCGAGCTGTCCTTCATGGTCTGCGCGAGGGCGGGCGTCACCGCCGACACGTCGCCGATCGCGAGCCCGGGCAGCAGCTGCGCCCCCGGTCCGCCGAGGTCGGCGGCGGCGCCGGCGAGGCCGGAGCGGAGGCCGTCGGCGATCCCGAACGGGCCGACGGGATCGCCCACGGGCTCGGGTGCGCCGCGCGCGAGGAGGAGGTAGGCCGCGCGATCACCAGCATCCGCGGCCCGGACGGCGGCGGTCAGCCGCACGACGGCCCCCACGCCCAGTCGATCCCGCCCGGGACCATCGCCGGGGTCGCCGGCAGCGGCGAAGACCACGACGGGCACCGGGGCCGGCAGCAGCAGCGTGTCGTCCACCGTCCGCCCGCCCGCCTCGCGGCCGACGTGGACCGCGGTGAGGTGCGCGACGATCCGCACCCGGTCGACGCGGCCGGAGCCGCTCCCCGAGCGCGAGGCGACCGGGGCGGGAGGCTCATCGACGACGGCGTCCGCGACCACCGTGCCGTCCGCGTGCGCGGCGGCGTCCAGGATCTCCGGGTGGCGCGACGGCTCCCGGGCGGCGGCGGCCCCGAGGAGCATGGCCGTCAACCCGGAGGCGACCGCCAGCACGGCCGCACGCCGGCGGAACCGGGCCGCCGACGCCTCCGCCCCAAGCGGTGACCGCCGACGGGGGACGCGCCGCTCGGCGTGCACGGGACCCGTCGCGGTGGATCGTGCCCGCGCGCGCACCGCCGACCGGACGGCGATCCCGGCGGACACCAGCGCCACCGACGCGGCGACGACGGCCGACGGCGCGGACGCCCCGCGGACGCCGATCGCGAGCGCGGTGGCCGACCAGCCGACGGCTGCCGGGATCGCCAGTCGGAGGTCGACCGCACCCGACCGCCATCGCCTGGGGCCGCCCGAGCCGCCGGAAGCCCCTGACCTCCGCGTCACACCCGCACCAGCGGGGTGAGCGACGCGAGCGTGCGGTCGCCGATGCCCGGGACCCGTCCCAGGTCGGCGACGCGCGCGAAGCGACCGTGCGCGGAGCGCCAGGCGATGATGCGCGCGGCGAGGGACGGGCCGACGCGCGGGAGCGTCTCCAGCTGCTCCGCCGTGGCGGTGTTGAGGTCGACCGGTGCGGACGGGCTCGCGCTCCCGGCGCCGCCGCCGGCCGCTCCTGCCGGGGCCGCCGTCGGCGTCTCCCCCTGGCGCGGGACGACGAGCTGCTCGCCGTCGGAGAGGACGCGCGCCAGGTTCACGCCCGCGGTGTCGGCGCCGTCGGCGAAGCCGTGCGCGGCGGCGAGGGCGTCGACGACGCGGCTGCCCGGAGCCAGCGGGAACAGCCCCGGGGAGACGACCGCGCCGACCACGTGCACGTAGATGGGCGTCCGCGCGCCGTCCGCGGATCCGCCTCCCCCGCCGTCCGCGTCGCCCGCGCCGGCTGTGCCCGCGTCCCCGGCGTCGCCGGCCGCATCAGCGTGCGCGGGACCGTCCGATGGGTCGGAACCCGTGCTCGCGTGCGCCGCCGAGCTCGGACGCGCGGCGGCGGGCGCCGTCGGGGAGGCGTCGCCGGCCGACTGGACTGCGGTCACGAGGATCGTCACCACGAGCGCGGCGCCGACCAGCACGGCCGCTGCCCCGACGCCGACGCGGAGCCGGACGCGCACCCGCTGACCGGGCAGCGGACGCGCGTCGGCGCGTGCGCGGGACGCGGGGACGTCGTCGATGAGCGGCTCCTCGTCGACCGGCTCCTCGTCGCGTGGCTCCACGTCGGATCGCTCACGCCACGGCCGCACGGCGTCCGAGGGCCAGGCGGAGTCGGTCACCGAGCCGTCGTCCGTCCATGCCGGCTGCTCGGTGGCTTCGGGTCCGGGACGGCGGAGGGGGCGCATGCGGGCACGGTAGGCGGTGCGCGGCGGCAGCCCGGCCGCACGGAACGGTCTGGGGATCGCCGACGCGGATCCGCCCTGGGATGGAGCGAGGGCGGCCGTCTCCGGGCCGCCCTCGTCTCACCGCGGCGTCGTGTCGCCGGCCGCCCCTCAGCGCGCGGGCGTGGTGGTGATGCTCACGATCTTCGGCGCGCGCACGATGACCTTGTCGATCGTGCGTCCCGCGGTGGACCGCTTGACGCCCGCCGTCTCGCGCGCGAGCGCCTCGAGCTCGTCGGCGCCGATCTTCGCGTCGACCTCGAGCTTGTCGCGCACCTTGCCGTCGACCTGCACCACGGCCGTGACCGTGTTCACGACGAGCAGGTTGCGCTCCGCCTTGCGCCAGCCCGCGAACGCGACCGAGCCCTCGCGGCCGAGGCGCTTCCACATGTCCTCCGCCGTGTAGGGCGCGAACAGGCTCAGGGCGATGGCGACGACCTCGGTGGCCTCGCGCACCGCCGCGTCGCCGCCGCCCGGGCCCTGGTCGATGGTCTTGCGGATGGCGTTGACGAGCTCCATCGTGCGCGCGACGACGACGTTGAACTTGAACGCCTCGAGCATGCCGGGCGCCTCGGCGAGGAAGCGGTGGGTGACGCGGCGCAGCGCCTCGTCCCCCGTCTTCCACTCCACCTCGGGGGCGCTCGTGATGTCGCCCGTGAGCCGCCAGGCGCGCGCCAGGAACTTCGCGGATCCGGACGGGGAGACGTCCTCCCAGTCGATGTCGTCCTCCGGCGGGCCGGCGAACGCCATGGTCAGGCGGATGGCGTCGACGCCGTGGCGGTCCATCTCGCTCCCGAGGTCGACCCCGCCCTTGCTCTTCGACATCTTGCTGCCGCCGGAGAGCACCATGCCCTGGTTGAGCAGCGCGCTGAACGGCTCGGTGAAGGTGACGTAGCCCAGGTCGAACAGGACCTTGGTGATGAAGCGCGCGTACAGCAGGTGCAGGATCGCGTGCTCCACGCCGCCCACGTACTGGTCGATGGGCGCCCAGCGGTCGGCGTCGGCCGGGTCGAACGCCTTCGTGGCGTCGTTCGGCGACAGGAAGCGCAGCCAGTACCAGGAGCTGTCCATGAACGTGTCCATGGTGTCGGGGTCGCGCGTGGCGGGGCTGCCGTCGACCGGGCTCGGCACGTTCGACCACTCCGTGGCGGCGGCGAGCGGCGACTTGCCCTTCGGCGTGAGGTCGAGGCCCTCGGTGCCCGGCAGGCGGACGGGCAGCTGGTCCTCCGGGACGCGGATCTCACGGCCCTCGGCGTCGTAGACGATGGGGATGGGCGTGCCCCAGAAGCGCTGGCGCGAGATGAGCCAGTCGCGCAGGCGGAAGCTCTTGGCGGCGCGGCCGCGGCCCTCCGCCTCCAGCTGCTCGATGACGCGCTTGATGGCCGGCTGCTTGCTCAGGCCGTTCAGCGCGCCGGAGTTGATGAGGCGGCCCTCGCCGGGGAGCGCCACGCCCGTGCGCCCGGGCAGCACCTCCTCGAGGTCGGGCAGCTCGCCGTCCTCGGGGATGATGCGGATCGCACCCGTGACGGGCTGCGTCGTGTCGACCACGACGCGCACCGGCAGGTCGAAGGCGCGCGCGAAGTCGAGGTCGCGCTGGTCGTGCGCGGGCACGGCCATGACCGCGCCCGTGCCGTAGTCGGCGAGCACGTAGTCGGCGGCCCAGACGGGGATCCGCTCCCCGTTGACCGGGTTGATCGCCGTGCGCCCGAGCGGGATGCCGGTCTTGGGGCGGTCGGTCGTGGAGCGCTCGATCTCGTTGAGGCGCTGCGTGCGCTCGAGGTAGCCGCGGAAGTCCTCGCGGATCTCCTCGGACGCGCCCTCGACGAGCTCCGCGGCCAGGTCGCTGTCGGGCGCGACGACCATGAAGGTTGCGCCGTGCAGCGTGTCGGGACGCGTGGTGAAGACCGTGACGGGCTCGTCGCGGCCCTCGACGACGAAGTCGACCTCGGCGCCGATGGAGCGGCCGATCCAGTTGCGCTGCATGCTGATGACCTTGGCGGGCCAGGTGCCCTCGAGCTGGTTGAGGTCGTCGACGAGGCGGTCGGCGTAGTCGGTGATGCGCAGGTACCACTGCGTGAGCTTCTTCTTGACGACGACGGCGCCCGAGCGGTCGGACGTGCCGTCGGGCAGCACCTGCTCGTTGGCGAGCACGGTCTGGTCCACCGGGTCCCAGTTGACCCAGCTGTCCTTCCGGTAGGCGAGGCCCTTCTCGTGCATCTTGAGGAACAGCCACTGGTTCCACTGGTAGTACTCGGGGTCGCTCGTGTGGAGCTCGCGCTCCCAGTCGAAGGAGAGGCCGTAGCGCTTCATCGACCGCTTCTGCTGGTCGATGTTGGCGTAGGTCCACTCGCGCGGGTCGACCCCGCGCTTGATGGCGGCGTTCTCGGCGGGCAGGCCGAACGAGTCCCAGCCGATGGGGTGGAGGACGTTGAAGCCCTGCTGGCGCCAGTAGCGCGCGACCGCGTCGCCGAGCGCGAACGCCTCGGCGTGGCCCATGTGCAGGTCGCCCGAGGGGTACGGGAACATGTCGAGGATGTACTTGCGCGGGCGGCTGTCGCTCGCGTCCGGCGTGCGGAACGGCTGCTCGCGCTCCCAGACCGCCGACCACTCGGCCTCGATGGCGCGGAAGTCGTAGGTGTCGCCGGGGGTGTCGGGTGTCTCGTGTGCCAAGGGCGCTCTCGATTCGATGCGGGGGTCGCGGCCGTGAAGGCCTCGACAAGACTAGTGAACGCGCGGGCGCGGTCCCGAACCGGTGGGAGGGGCTGCCGGTCGGGCCGGATCGGGCGCGCTGGGGAGGGGCGGACGCGACGAGCGGGGCTCGCCGCGCGGCGGCTCCAGGCGGCCCGCCCGGACGGCGGCCAGGAGCGGCGCGGCCTTCACGCGCACCTCCTCGAGCTCCTCCTCGGGGACGGACAGCGCCGTGATCCCGCCGCCGGCGCCGACCGTCGCGCGGCCGTCCGTGACGACGACCGAGCGGATCACCATGGCGAGGTCGACGCGGCCGTCGTCGCCGAACCAGCCGAACGCGCCCGCGTAGACGCCGCGCGGCCCGCCCTCGAGCGCGGCGAGGATGCCGACGGCCGCGGACTTCGGGGCACCCGTCATGGATCCCGCGGGGAACAGGGCGCGCACGGCGTCGACGGCCGAGACGCCCGGGGCCAGCTCCCCCTCGACGCGGCTCACGAGCTGGTGTACCTGCGCGTAGGCCTCGACGGCGAAGAGGCTCGTGACGCGCACGGATCCGAGCACGCACACGCGGCTGAGGTCGTTGCGCATGAGGTCGACGATCATGACGTTCTCGGCGCGCTCCTTCTCGCTGGCGAGGAGGTCGGCGCGCGCCCGCGCGTCGGCGGCGGGATCGGCATGGCGGGGTCGCGTGCCCTTGATGGGCAGGGTGCGGAGCGTGCCACCCGCGTCGACCTCCACGAACCGCTCGGGCGAGGCGCTGACGAGGGCCGTGCCGCCCACGCGGAGGAAGGCGCCGTGGTGGGTGGGGCTGAGGGCGCGGAGGGCGAGGTGCACGCGGACGGAGTCGACGGCTCCCGGGACCTCCGCGCTGTTCGTGAGGCAGAGCTGGTACGCGTCGCCACGGCGGATGGACTCCTGGCAGGAGCGGATGAGGTCGAGGTAGGCGTCGTCGTCGTGGCGCCAGACGGGGGTGGCGTCGACGTCCTCGTCCGCGGTGCGCGGGACGGGAGGCGCGCCCGACGCGGCCGTGCGGGCGAGCTCCTCCTCGACGGCGTGCGGCCACGGATCCCCGGCGCGGGCGACGGCCCAGACCTCCCCCGCCGCGTGGTCGAAGGCGAGGAGGCGGTCGACGCGGATGGCGGCGGCGGGCACCGGGGACGTTGCGTCGGCGGGCGCGCTCGGCGGGGCGTGGTGGAGCGGGACGGTCTCCGTCCAGGCGTCGTGCGGGATCCAGCCGACCACGCCCAGCCGGAAGGCGAGGCCGTCCGGGAGCGGGGCCTCGGCGGCGTGAGCGGGCGCGGGCGAGGAGCGCGGGCCCGGGGACGCGGGCAGCATCCCCGCCAGTCCCGCGAACACGCCCCGTGGCCACTCCGCGGTCGTGCCGGCGGACGCCGCGAGGTAGCTCCAGCCCTCCCCCGCCGAGTCGTCGAGCCAGGCGACGTCGCCGGCCCGCTCGTCCGCGAAGATCGCGAGGAACACCGCCTCCGGGTCGTGCCAGGCGTCCAGCCGTCGGCCGACGACCTGCCCCGCGGCGCGCGCGTCGGCCTCGTGCATGCTCGGCCTCCCGGTGTCGTGAGCGCACCCGGTGGCCGCCTAGCCTCAAGGGTATGAGTTCCGAGACGATCCTCCGGTGGACCGCGGCGGGCTGGGCGGCGGAGCCCGCGGATCCCGCCGGTGGAGGGATCGAGGAGGCGCGACCCGCCGGGCACCGGGTGCTCGCGGCCGACTCGTTCCTCGTCGACGACGGCCGCGTCCTCGCGCTCGACGTGCACCGCCAGCGGTTCCTCGCGTCGCTGCGCCTGCAGGGCGCGGCCGTGCCGGATCCCGCCGCCTTCCTCGACGCCGCGGTCGCCGCGCTGCCCCGGGACGGCGCGTGGTTCCCGCGCGTCGAGGCGCTCCGCGGACCCGACGGCGACACCGCGCGGCTCCTCGTGCGGCCGGCGCCGGAGCGCACGGCGTCGGTGGTGCTCCGCGACCACGACGGGCCGGATCCGCGCACGATGCCGCGCGTCAAGGGACCGGACCTGCACGCGCTGGGAGCCCTGCGCAGCCGCGCGTCCCGGTACGGCGCGGGCGAGGCGGTGATCCTCGCGGCCGACGGCACGATCGTGGAGGGCGCCTACAGCGCGATCCTGTGGTGGCACGGCGACGCCCTCGCGGTCGTCGAGGGCGACGTGCCGCGGATCCCGAGCGTCACCGAGCGCAGCATCGTCGCCCTGGCGACGGCCCTCGGCGTCGACGTGCTGCACGAGCGTCCGCGGCCGGCTGACCTCGACGGCCGCGAGGTGTGGGCGGTCAGCGCCCTGCACGGGATCCGGCTGGTGCGCGGCTGGATCGACGGCCCGGCCACCGCGGCCGAGCCCGGCCGGGCGCGCGCGTGGCGCACGCGGCTGGATGCGCTGCGGCGCGAGCTGCCCGCGGGCTGACGACGGCGCGTCAGCCCGTCCGGACGCGGTCGCCGGCGACCCGCAGCTCGACCGTCCGGTCCACGAGGTCGCCCGGCACGTCCGTGTGCGTCAGCAGGAGCACCCCGCGGCCGCGGTCGCGCGCGGCCGTCAGCACGTCGCGCAGCACGGCGCGGGCGCGCTCGACGTCGACGTCCGCCGTCGGCTCGTCGAGGACGAGCACCGGGAAGTCGGCGAGCAGGGCCCGTGCCAGGGCGATCCGCTGCGCCTGCCCGCCGGAGACGAGGCCGCCGCGGTCGCCGACGCGCGCGTCGAGGCCGCCCCCCTCGGCCGTCCAGTCCGCGAGGCCCACGCGGGCGAGCACGGCGACGAGCTCGTCGTCCGTCGCGTCGTCGCGCGCGAAGAGCAGGTTCTGCCGGATGCTCGCGTCGAAGAGGTGCGGCGCCTGCTCGCAGAGGCCGACGATCCGCCGCACGGCCGACGTGGGCATCACGCGGGCGTCGCGGCCGTCCAGCTCGTAGTCGCCGCGCGACTCGAGGAAGCGGGCGAGGGCGGCCGCGAGCGACGACTTGCCGGATCCGCTCGGGCCGCGCACGACGACCGTCTCCCCCGGCCGGACCACGAGCGAGACCGGTGCGAGGGCGTCCGCGTCGGCGCCCGGCCAGCGCGTGACCAGGTCCTGGACCTCCAGCGTCGTTCCCGCGGGCGAGGCGTCGGCGGTGACGGGCTCCGCGTCGGCGCCGTCCGGCTCCCGCGGGATCTCGTCGGGCACCGTCTCCGGGACGACCCCCGCCACGCGCTCCGCGCTCGTGCGCACGCGCCGCCAAGCCTGCACCGCGAGCGGGACGGCGGTCGCCTGCTCGACGAGCGCGAGCGGCACGAGCGCGGCCAGCGCGAGCCAGGCGGGATCGAGCGTCCCCGACGCGAGCCCCGGCACGGCCTGCAGGACGGTCCACCCGGCGACCGCGCCCGTGCCGGCGAGCACGACGCCCGTGGTGATGCCCGCGGCCGCGGCGCTGCGGAGCTCCGCGCGCCGGAGGTCGGCGGCAGCGCGGTCGATCGCGGCGAGGCGCGCGTCCACCGCCCCGAACGCGGTCAGCACGTCGAGCCCGCCGATGAGGTCGAGCACCAGATCCTGCAGGCGGGCGCGGAGCGGCGCGATCCGCGTCTCCGCGCGCCCCGCCAGAGCCGTGGTCGCGCCGATCCCGACGACGAGCGCGACCCCGAGCACGACGGCGAGGGCGATCCCCGCCGCCGGGAGCACCGCCCCCACGACCGCGACGCTCGCCGCCTGCACCAGCACCGACACCGCGAGCGGCTGGACGACGCGCAGCGGGAGGTCCTGCAGTCGGTCGACGTCGCCGACGAGGCGGGCGAGGAGATCGCCGCGGCGCGTGTCGCGGAGGCCGGCGGGCGCGAACGGGAGGAGGCGCTCGAAGACGCCCACGCGGAGCGTCGCCAGCGCGCGGAAGGCCGCGTCGTGACTCGTGATGCGCTCGAGGTAGCGGAACGCGGCGCGCCCGAGCGCGAAGGCGCGGACCCCGACGATCGCCATGCCGAGGAACAGGATCGGCGGCTGCTCGGACGCGCGCGTGATGAGCCAGGCCGCGGTCGCGAGGAGCGCGACCGCGCCGACCGCGCTCGCGAGGCCCGCCAGCAGGCCGGGCAGGGCGCGGCGCGCGGGCGGCTGGGCGAGCCGGAGGACGTCGTCGCGGTTCACGGCGCCACCTGCGCGCGCCAGGCGGGCTCCGGCGCGATGCGGGCGGGAGCCACGCGGGCGGCGCCGACCGGTGATGCGACGGCAGCCGGTGCGTCGTCCTCGCCGGATGCCCCGCCCAGCCGCAGCTCGGCGTCCGCCGCCCGCACGAGCGCGCCGCGGTGCGTGACGACCACGACCGCGCGACCCTGGTCGGCGAGCGCGCGGATCCCCGCGGCGAGCCGCTCCTCGGACGCCGCGTCGAGCGCGGAGCTCGGCTCGTCGAGCAGGACGAGCGGGCAGTCGAGCGCGAGCGCGCGGTGCACGGCGCGCGCGACCGCGACCCGCTGGGCCTGACCGCCCGACAGGCCCTGCCCGCCGACGCCGAGGACGAGGTCGGGGTCGATGCCGTCGGCCGCCGCGAGCGCGAGCGCGCGCCGCACGAGCGCGTCGTCGGGATCCGCGACGCCCAGCGCCACGTTGTCGCGCACCGTCCCCGCGACGAGCCCCGGACGCTGTCCCGCCCAGGCGATCTCGGTCGGGACGGGCGGTCGCAGCCCGGCCGCGTCGGCCGCTCCGATCCAGCCCACGGCTCCGCCCGCGGGCAGCTGGCCGAGGATCGCCCCGAGCAGCGAGGACTTGCCGACGCCGCTCGGCCCGGTCACGGCCGTGACGCGGCCCCGCGGGAATCGCGCGGAGACGCCGGAGAGCACGGCGCGGTCGTCGCGCGCGACGGCGAGGTCGCGGATCGCGAGCGCGTCGCCCGCGGGAGGCGTCGCGGTCGCGGGGCCCGGCACGGGACGCGTCGCGCGCGTCGCCCGCTCCTCCTCGAGGATCCCGAGCACGTCGTCGGCGGCCGCGACCCCCTCGGCGGCCGCGTGGAACTGCACGCCCACCTGCCGGATCGGCAGGAAGGCCTCGGGCGCGAGCAGCAGCACGAACAGGCCCACCTCGAGGTCCAGCTGCCCGCCGATGAGGCGCACGCCCACCGACACGGCCACGAGCGCGACCGACAGCGACGCCGCGAGCTCGAGCACGAAGCCGGAGAGGAACGAGATCCGCAGCACCCGCATGGTCTCGACGCGGTACTCCTCCGTGACCCGGCGGATCCGCGCGGTCTGCCGCCGCGCGCGCCCGAAGACCAGGAGCGTCGACAGCCCGTCGACCACCTCGAGGAAACCGGACGCGAGCTCGGTGAGGCGCGACCACTGCCTCCGCTGCACCTCCTGCGTCGCCCACCCGACGAGCACCATGAACACGGGGATCACGGGCAGCGTCACGAGCACGGTCACGCCCGTCAGCGGGTCGGAGAGGAAGAGCACGGCCACGACGATCGGCGTCGCGAGCGCCGTGAGGATGAGCTGCGGCACGTAGCGCGCGAAGTACGGGTCGAGCGCGTCGAGCCCGGGGCCGACGATGGTCGCGAGGCGTCCGCGGCTGCGGCCGGCCGTCCACGCGGGCCCGAGGTCGGCGATCGCCCGGAGCGCGCGCCGGCGCAGCTCGGCCGTGACCCGGGCGGCGCCGCGCGCGCCGGTCACGTCGAGGAGCCAGGCCGCGGCGCCGCGCACGACGCCGGATCCGACCGCCAGCGCGAGCACGGGCGCGAGCGCGGACTGGTCCGCCCCGCCGATCGCCCGCACGACGAGCTGCGTGAGCGACCAGCAGAAGGCGACGAGCGCGGCCGTCTGCACCACGCCCACGACGGCGCCCACGGCGAGCATGGCGCGGGCCGACGCGGAGTGCCGCAGCAGCCGGGGATCCAGGGGCTTCACGGCGCCCCTAGTGCGCGGCCTGGGCGATCACGGCGCGCGTGATGCGCTTCCGGAACACCCAGTACGTCCACGCCTGGTACGCGAGGATCAGCGGCAGCGCGAAGCCCGCGGCCCACGTCATGATCGTGAGCGTGTACGGCGACGACGACGCGTTCTCGAGCGTGAGGCCGTACACCGGGTCGTTCGACGCGGGCATGACGTACGGGTGCAGCGCCGTGAAGAGGCTGGCGACCGCGAGCGCGATGGTGAGGGCGAGCAGCCCGAACGCCCAGCGCTCCCGACCCCGCACGTTGGCGAGGTACGAGCCGACGAGCGCGACGGCCGCCAGCGCGGAGACGAGCCCCGACAGCGCCGACCCGTGCGCGAGCGTCGTCCAGACGAGGAAGGCCGCGGCGATCACGATGGTCACGGCGCCGACGCGCATCGAGAGCAGGCGGGCGCGGGCGCGGATCGGCCCGTCCGTCTTGAGCGCCGCGAACTGCAGCCCGTTGACGAGGAACAGCGACAGCGTCGTGAGCCCGCCGAGGAGCGCGTACGGGTTCAGCAGGTCGAGCGTGGATCCCGTGTAGTCGTGGTTCGCGTCCATCGGCACCCCGCTCACCACGTTCGCGAACACGACGCCCCAGAGGAACGACGGCACGACGGAGCCCACGACGATCATCGCGTCGAACCATCCGCGCCACCGGTCCGACGCCCCCTGGTGCCGGAACTCGAACGAGACCCCGCGGAGGATGAGCGTGATGAGGATCGCGACGAGCAGCAGGTAGAACCCGCTGAACATCGTCGCGTACCACTCGGGGAAGGCCGCGAAGAGCGCGGCGCCCGCGACGATGAGCCACGTCTCGTTGAGGTCCCAGACCGGTCCGATGGTGTTGATGAGCACGCGGCGGTCGGTGTCGTCCTTCGCGAGGAACGGCAGGCTCATGCCCACGCCGAAGTCGAAGCCGTCGAGCACGAAGTAGCCGACGAACAGGAAGGCGATGACGCCGAACCAGAGGGTGGTGAGCTCCATCAGTACACGCTCGCTTCCCGCGCGACCTCGCCCGTGACGGGATCCGGCTCGCGCTCCGGCTCCGGCCCCTTCTGGGCAGCCTTCAGGATGAGGCGGAACTCGACCACCGCGAGCGACCCGTAGACCACGGTGAACGCGACGAGCGAGAGCAGCACCTGGATCCCGGTGACGTTCGGCGAGACCGCGGACGACGTCTGCAGCAGGCTGAATACGATCCAGGGCTGGCGGCCCATCTCCGTGAAGATCCAGCCGACCGTCATCGCGAGCAGCGGCAGCGGGGCGGCCCAGATGGCGGCCTTCCACATCCAGGGCTTCGTGATCCGGCGGCCCCGGCGGGTGAACCAGAGGCCCGCGACCGCGACGCCGATGGCGGCCATGCCGAAGCCCATCATCCAGCGGAACGCCCAGTAGGTGACCCAGATGGTGGGCGTGTAGTCGCCGGGGCCGTAGCTGGCGACGTACTGCGCCTGCAGGTAGTTGATCCCCTGCACGGTGCCGTCGAGCGTGTGCGTGGAGAGGAACGACAGCAGGTACGGGATCCGGATGGAGAACAGCTCGCTCGACCCGTCCGGCGTGCCCCAGGTGAAGAGGGAGAACGAGGCGGCGGCGCCGGACGAGGTGTCGTAGTGCGCCTCGGCGGCGGCCATCTTCATGGGCTGCGTCTGCACCATGGCGAGGCCGAGCTGGTCTCCCGAGAGGATGGTGAGCGCGCCCGAGACGACCATGAACCACATGCCGAACCTCATCGCCGGCATCATCGTCTCGAGGTGCTGGTCGCGCGACAGGTGCCAGGCGGCGACCGAGATGATCACGGCGGCCGCGCACATGAAGGCCGCGAAGATCGTGTGCGGGAACGCGGCGAGGGCGACCTTGTTGGTGAGGAGCGCCCCGATGTCGGTGAGCTCGGCACGTCCCCGGGCCTCGTCGATGCGGTAGCCCACCGGGTTCTGCATGAAGGCGTTGGCCGCGAGGATGAAGTAGGCCGACAGGATCGACGCGACCGACACCACCCAGATGGACGCGAGGTGCAGCCTCTTCGGCAGCTTGTCCCAGCCGAAGATCCACACGCCGATGAACGAGGCCTCGAGGAAGAACGCGAGCAGGCCCTCGAGCGCGAGCGGGGCGCCGAACACGTCGCCGACGAAGCGGGAGTACTCCGACCAGTTCATGCCGAACTGGAACTCCTGCACGATGCCGGTGACGGTGCCCATCGCGAAGTTGATGAGGAAGATCCTCCCGAAGAACCGCGTGAGCCGCAGGTAGTGCTGCTTGCCGGTGCGGACCCAGGCCGTCTGGTACAGCGCGCAGACGAAGGCCATGCCGATCGTGAGCGGCACGAAGAGGAAGTGGTAGACGGTCGTGAGGCCGAACTGCCAGCGGGAGAGGACGAGCGGGTCGAGGAGCTCGTTCACTCGGGGCGACCGCTCGGGCGGCGGCCGGCCGCGTCGGGGGCTGCGGGGCGGGCGTCGGCGGGGTGGTGCTCTGCGGGAACGGGGTGCGGTGTCATGGCGACCGGATGCGCTTCCTGTGGAGGGCGGATCATGCGGGTGGTGAGGCTCCATCGCGACGCCCCGATTCTACGACTTGTAGACGCTCCGCGCGAGCCCGGTGCGCGTATCCGGCCGCGTCGCGTTGGCCGCCCGGCGGCGCGCGCGACACCGGCCGTTCACGCGGCCGGGCGAGGGTCGGATCACGCATCCGGATCGGAGTCGACCCGGTGCGCCCACGCGCGGGGCCGGCACCGGCTCCGCACCCGCCGTCGGCCCTCGGATCCGGCACCGCACCCACCCGCACCGCGCACGTCGACCGAAGGGCCGCCGCCATGACCTCCTCCGCTCCCGCCTCGCCGGCGTCCGACCGCGTCCTCGGATCCGCGACGACCACCGTCCCCTCCGCCGCGGGCGCCCCCGCATCCGCCTTCGTCGCCCTGCTGGTGGCCGACGGCGCGCACCTCACGGAGCGGGTCGCCGAGGCGGCCGACCGCCTCGAGGCCGGAGCGCCCGCGGAGCGCTACGACGCCCGCGCCGCGTCCGCGGAGGACGCGCTCGTCGTGGCCCTCGCGCTCGTGGCGGGCGGGCTCGACGTCCGCGATGCCGCCCAGCACGCCCTCGACGGGGATCCCGCGCCCGTCATCCAGGCGCTGCACTCGCTGGCCGGCCGCGGCGGCGTCGAGCCCTACCTCCTCCGCAACGGCCTGACGGTCGACCAGTTCCACGCGCTGCGCGACGCCGTCGTCGCGGGCGGCGGGCGCGAGCTCGACGAGTCCCAGGACTGATCCGGCGGAGGCCACCGCCCCGATCCACGGGCGCGCCCCTCCTTCTGGGGCCACACCCGCGTGTCCGCATAAATGAGGACCCGGCTAGAGTCGTCCATGAGCGCACGGCCCTTACCCCCCCTGGACCATGCGCTCGCAACCCGACGAGCACGTCCGTCCACTCCCCCCGGATCGGACGGCTCCCGGACCACGGAGATCACCCGTCCCCCGAAGGACCGTGATCCCCGGAGAGGCCCGGCACCCGTGGCGTTCCCGCGCCCCGTGCCGGGCCTCTCGATCGTCCGGCGTGCGATCGCCCGCGGGGACCGGCGCGCGGATCAGCTGGCGGTGCGGCCGTCCGCGTCCTGCTGCGCCTCCGCGTCGTCGACCAGCGGCAGGTGCAGGATGGCGAGGTCGAGCGGGCGGCCGAACTTCCACCCGATGCCGGGCAGCAGCCCCACCCGCCGGAAGCCGAGCCGCTCGTGCAGGCGGATCGATCCCGTGTTGCCGGCCTCGATGTCCGCGAACACGGCGCGCTTCCCTGCCGCCCGCGCGTGCTCGACGACCGCCTCGACGAGCGCGCGGCCGATCCCCTGACCCTGGAAGGCGTCGCGGACGTAGACCGAGTCCTCCACCGAGAAGCGGTAGCCGGACAGGCGGCGCCACGGCCCGTAGGTGCCGTAGCCCGCGAACGCGCCGTCGACCTCGGCGACGAGGATCGGGTCGCCCGCCTCCGTCGTCTCGCGGAACCACCGCTCGCGCTCGGCGCGGTCGACCGGCTCCTCCGTCCAGAGGGCGGTCCCGTGGAGGATCGCGTCGTTGCGGATCGCCAGCAGGTCGTCGACGTCACGGGGCTCGGCGGGGCGGATCCTCATGCCAGCAGGGTAGTGGAGCCGTCGGCGGGCGCCGTGCGGCAGGATCGACGCATGGACCTCACCATCTCGCGGGTCGCGTGGGACGACGACGCCGCGACCTCCCTCCGCGCCGCCCAGCGCGCCGAGCTCGACCTCCGCTACGGCGGCGACACGGAGCCCGGCACGAAGCCCACGGCGGCCGACATGGCCGCGTTCCTCGTGGCGCGCGACGCGGACGGGACGCCCGTCGGCTGCGGCGGGATCCGGCCGCTCGGCGACCGCGGCGACGGGACGCCGTGGGCGGAGCTCAAGCGCATGTACGTGGTGCCCGCCGTGCGCGGCACGGGCGTCGCGACGGCCGTGCTCCGCGCCCTCGAGGACACGGCGCGGGAGCTCGGCGTGGTCGACCTGGTGCTCGAGACCGGCCCCGAGCAGCCCGACGCGATGCGGTTCTACGTGCGCGAGGGCTGGACGGAGATCCCGCGCTTCGGCGCCTACGCCGACTCCGAGGGCTCGCGCTGCTACGCGCTGACGCTCGCGTGATCCGCCGGCTCCGGCTCCTCGCCCTGTCCTCGCACCCGGGGCCGACGGCGACCGTCACGGTGCTCGCCGCGGTGCTCGCGGTCGCGCTCGGCTTCGGACCGGGGCGCGTGGCCGCGGTGGCGCTGGCCGTGGTCCTCGGGCAGCTGTCCATCGGCCTCTCCAACGACTGGATCGACGCCGAGCGCGACCGCAGCGTCGCCCGCGCCGACAAGCCGGTCGCCCGCGGCGAGGTCTCGGTCGGCCTGGTCCGGGCGGCCGCCCTCGTGACGGCGGCGGCGTGCGGCGTGGCGTCGGCCGCGCTCGGGCCCGCCTTCCTCCTCGCGCACGGCGTGCTGGTGGGCGCGGGCTGGGCCTACAACGCCGGGCTCAAGCGCACCGCCGCGAGCGTCGTGCCGTTCGTCGTGGCCTTCGGGATCCTGCCGACGGTGGTCGCCCTCGGCGCCGCGGATCCCGTGCCCGCGGCCGCGTGGGCCATGGCGACCGGCGCGGTGCTCGGCGTCTCCATCCACTTCACCAACGTCCTGCCCGACCTCGAGGACGACGCCCGCACGGGCGTGCGCGGCCTGCCGCACCGGCTCGGGCGCGTGCCGTCGGGCCTCGTCGCGTTCGGGGCGCTGGCGCTGGGGGCGGTCGTCGTCGCCGTCGGTCCCGTGCTGCCGGATCCCGCGCACGCGGTCACCCCGCTCGCGGTCGCCGGGCTCGTCCTGACCCTCGGCATCGCCGCGTGGGGCGCCGTGCGCGTCGTCACCCGGCAGCCCGGGCGCCTGCTGTTCCAGCTGATCATGGCGGCGTCCCTGCTGCTCGTCGCCCAGCTCGCGCTCAACGCGACGCGCCTCACCTGACGCGCGCGCCCGCGTCCCGGCCCATGGCGTAGACGGAGGCGAGCCCGGCCGCGGCGGGCGAGGTGAGCACGGCGCGCAGTCCCGCGTCGCGCACGAGGCGGGTGAGCCCCCGGACGGGACGCCCGAGAGCCGTGTTGACCTCCGACTGGACGGCCGCGCGGCGCGCGCTGGCGAGCCGGTCGCGCTCCCAGCGGGCGAGGCGCGCGGGATCGGGCACGCCGCGGCGCGCGCGGACGGCGTCGACGAGGATCGGCGCGAGGGCGTCCGCGTCGAGCCAGCCGAGGTTCATCCCCTGCCCGCCGATGGAGCTGATCTCGTGGGCCGCGTCGCCGATGAGGAGGCCGCGTCCGGCGACCATGCGGCGGGCGAGGCGGCGGCGCACGCCGAAGCCGCTGACCGGATCCAGCTCCGCCGCCGATACGACGTGCCCGGTGCGCGCCGCCACCGCGCGGGCGATGAGGGCGGCCGGATCCCCGTCGCGCTCCCCCGCGCGGACGCCCACGACGAACCGCCGCCGGCCGCCCGGAAGCGGGAAGGACTCGACCACGCCGTCCGGGTGCAGCGTGACGACGGCGTCGTCGCCGCCGCCGGTGCGGTCGGGCGCGTCGCCCATGAGGAAGCGGTCGGGCAGCGGGCGCTCGTCGACGGCGATCCCGAGGAACCCGCGGACGACGCCGCGCGTGCCGTCCGCCCCGATCACCAGGGGGGCGGTGACCTCCACGGCGGCGCCGTCGGCGTCCCGCCCGGTCGCGCGGACGACGCCGCCGGGCAGGTCGGCGGGATCCGCGTCGAGCCCGGTGAGCGTCACGCCGCGGGTGAGGGCCTCGGGCGCGAGGGCGGCCAGGCGCCTCGCGAGGATCGCCTCCGTGCGCCACTGCGGCAGCGCCGCGACGTAGGGGTGCGTGGTCGAGACCCCCGCGAACGAGACGCGACCGAGCTCCCCGCGCGGCCCCATCGCGATGCCCGTGCGGACCAGGATCGCCTCCGCGACCATCTCGCCCGCGACGCCGAGCCGGTCGAACGCGTCGAGCGAGGGCGCGTGGATCCCGATGGCGCGCGACAGCAGCGCGGGCGTCGTCCGTGCCTCCCACACGCGCACGTCGAGGCCGGCCTGCGCGAGGAGCGCGGCGAGGTGGATCCCCACGGGCCCGCCGCCCACGACGAGCGCGTCGACGCGGGTCATCGGCCCGTGCGGTCGGCGGGGCCGGCGCCGCCCGCGGCCGGGTCGCGCACGACGAGCACGCGGAACGGCACGGCGCCCTCGACGCGCCAGCCCGCCGGCACCCGGAGGGCGAGCTCCACGGGCGTCCAGCTGCGGCGGATCGACCGGAGCCCGTCGACGTGCACGAAGGATCCGCGCGCGACGAGCCGGGAGGCCGGGCCGTAGAGGGCGTAGGCGAGGCGGCCGCGCGCGATGTCGCTGTGGATGGCCCGCGGGGCGAGCGCGGCCGAGTCGGCGAGGAGGGCGTCGAAGGCGGCGGCGTCGAGGTGGTGCAGCACGTGGTTGCTCGTCACGAGGTCGAACCGGCGGCCATCGGCCGCGAGCTCGGCGCTCGACGCGGCGAGGAACTCGACGTCGGGGTCCCGCGGCCGGCCGCGCGCGAAGGCGGCGGCCCGCGGATCCGGGTCGATGCCGGTGACGCGCAGCCGCAGCCCGTCGCGGCGCGCCCACCGCGCGAGGGAGAGCGGCACGTCGCCGCCGCCCGAGCCGATGTCGAGGAGCGTCGTCTCCCGATCGGCGGACAGCAACGGGCGGATGCGGGACCGGAAGACCCCGCGCCAGCCGGCGACCGCCCGGTTGACGATCCCGAACCGCGCGTAGGTGCGGTCGAGCGCCACGGGGTCGCAGTCCGGGTCGTCCATGAGCTCGGTGAGCTCCGTGTCGCGCCGGGACAGGTCCATCAGGTGGTCCGGCGGGTCATGAGCGCCGTCTCCACCGTGAGGCCGGGACCGAACGCCATGGCGCACACGCGTCCCGCTCCGGGCCCGGACGCCGGGATCGGCGCGGGCTCCGCGACGTCGGGGCGGCCGGGCACGTCAGCCCGCGGCGTCCCGTGCAGGATCCGCCGGAGCACGAACAGCACCGTCGCGCTCGACATGTTGCCCACCTCCGCGAGCGTCGACCGCGAGGCCTCCAGCTGCGCGGGCGCGAGCGCCAGCCGGTCCTCGACCCGGTCGAGGATGCTGCGTCCGCCGGGGTGGATCGCCCAGCCCGCGATCTCCGCCGGCGCGACGCCCTGGAGCGCGGGCACCTGCGCCCAGAGCGGTGCCAGCGCGCCCGTGATGTGCTCGTCGATGATCTTCGGCACGTAGCTCGACAGGATCATGTCGAAGCCCTGGTCCCCGATGGTCCACGCCATGTCGTCCTCGCCCACGGGAGTGAGCACGGTCTCGAACGCCTCGAGGTCGAGCACGGTGGATCCGGCGGGCGCGGGCCGCGCGGTGACGACGGCGGCCGCCGCCCCGTCGCCGAAGACCGACGAGGCGACGATCGTGTCCGCGTCGTTCGACGAGTGCAGGTGCAGCGAGCAGAGCTCCACGCACACGACGAGGACGACGGCGTCGGGGTCGGCGGCGCAGAACTGCGCGGCCATGCGGAGCGCCGGGAAGGCGCCGTAGCAGCCCATGAAGCCGAGGTGGAAGCGCTGGGTGGAGGCGCTGAGGCCGAGGCCGCGGACGACCTGGTAGTCGGGGCCGGGCGCGTAGAAGCCCGTGCAGGAGACCGTGACGACGTGCGTGACGTCGGCCGCCTCGATCCCGGCTGCCTCGTCGACCGCCTGGCGCGCCGCCCCGAGCAGCAGGGCGGGGGCCTCGCGGATGTACGTGTCGTTGCGCGCGCCGGTGCCGGGGGTGAGGATCCGCCCGCTGGCCCGGTCGTAGAAGACGGGCTCGCCGTCGACCTCGGCGGGTGCGTCGGCTCCCGCCATGCCCGGCGCGGTGCCGAGCTCGCCGATCACCGTGTGGCGCGTGCGGATCCCCGACGCGTTGAAGGCCGCCGACACGAGCCGGGTGCCGAGCCGCCCGAGCTCGGGCTGGCTGCCGAAGAGGTCGCGCACGCCGTCCTGCGCGAGGACCGTCGGCGGCAGGGCCGTGGCGATCGACCGGATGGAGGCGATCAGCGTCGGCCGCCGGAGACGACGGCGGCGCCGACCGCGAGCACGACGGCGACGGCACCCGCGCCGATCGACGCGGCGACGGCCGGGTCCTTCTTCGTGAACGCACGCGTGCGGCGCGCGACGTCCCGGCCGGTCGTGCGGACGCGGGAGGTGACGTCGTCGCGGATGGCGCGGGCGTCGGCCTTCAGCTCGGAGGCCCGGGCGCGGGCGTCGGCCTTCAGCTCGGAGGCGCGGGCCGGCACGTCGAGCGCCGTCTCGAGATCCCGGACGGTGCGCGCGAGCTCGTCACGGCCGGCCTGGATGTCGCGCTTCAGCTCCTCGGGGCTGCGCTTGGGGGCGGGCGGGATGTTCGCGCCCTCGCCGTGCGGCGCCGACTCGGCGACCGCCTTGTGCTTGCGGACCTCGCGGGCGACCGTGGTCACGGCGCCGATGACGCTCACCTCGCCGGTCGGGGACTTCTTCTTGGCCATGCGCGGGCTCCTGCCATCGGGGACGTACATTCGGTGGATCCATCATGCTCCGTCGTACCCGGGCCGGGCACCGACGGACGACGCGAGGGGCCGGCGCTGATGCGTCGCCCCCTCGCGGGTGCCGGGCGTCGCCGCCCTGCCGGCGCCTCCTAGAAGAGGGCCTTCTCCTTCAGCCAGTCGGCGGCGATCGCCTTCGGCTCGGCCTTCTCGTCGCCCTGGTTGCGGCGGTTCATCTCGGTGAGGTCCTCGGTGGTGATCGCGGCGGACACCTTGTCGAGGATCGCCGTGACGTCGGGGTTCATCTTCGCGGTGTTCACGAGCGGCACGACGTTCTGGGCCTTGATGAGGTTCTCCGGGTCCTCGAGCGTGACGAAGTCGTTGTCGAGGATCGACGGCGTGGTCGTGTAGATGTTCGCCATGTCGACCTGGCCGTCGAGGAGGGCCTTGACGGTGTTGGGGCCGCCCTGGTCCTCGATGTTCACGAGGCTCGCATCGATGCCGTAGACGTCGGTGAGACCGGGGATCCCGTACGGACGCTCACCCAGGACCGCGCCGCCGCCGACGCGGACGGTCTTGCCCCGGAGGTCGGAGAGGGTCGTGACGCCGTTCGCCTCCGAGTACTCCTTCGTGACGTTGTAGGAGTCCTTGTCCTCGGCCGGCGACTGGTCGAGCACCTCGAAGCCGTCCGGCAGCGCTCCGGGGAGGGCGGTGTAGACGTCGTCGCTCGACGTCTCCGTGGAGTCGGGCTCGTAGGCGGAGAGCAGGTTGCCCGTGTACTCGGGGATGAGGTCGACGGACCCCTCCTTGAGGGCCTTGAGGTAGACCTCGCGCTCACCGATCTGCAGGTTGCGCGTGACCTTCACGTCGTTGGCCTCGAGGGCCTGCGCGTAGACCTCGGCGAGGATGACGTTCTCGCCGAAGGCGGCCGAGCCGACGGAGATGGTGTCGGTGGGCGCCGCGGAGGCGGATCCGCCGGAGGTGTCGAGGGGATCGCCGGAGGCGCAGCCGGCGAGGGCCATCGCGGTGCCCAGGGCGACGGTGCTGACGAGGAGCCGGCGGGTGATGCTGTGGGTCATGTGCTGTGTTCCTTTCAGGGAGTGGTGCTGACCGCGGACCTCGACGAGGTGCGCGGTGAGTCGGGGGTGTGTCCGGAGGCGGCGACGACGCCGCGGGGGACGACGGCGCGCTGGACGATCGCGAAGAACGCGTCGACGACCAGGGCGAGGGCGGTGACGAGCAAGGCGGAGGCGAGCAGCAGCGGGTAGTTGCTCGTCGTGAGCCCGGTGAAGATGTCACGGCCGAGGCCGCCGAGCCCGAGGTACGCGCCGAGGGTCACCGTGCTGATGACCTGGAGGATCGCGGCCCGGAAGCCGCTGATCATGAGCGGCAGGGCCAGCGGGATCTCCACGCGGCCGAGGATCTGCCACTCGGTCATGCCCACCGCGCGCGCCGCGTCGATCGCGGCGCGGTCCACGGCCTGCACGCCGGAGTAGACCCCGGCCAGCAGCGGGGGGATGCCGAGCAGCGAGAAGGTGAGGATCGGCCCGGTCAGCCCGATGCCGAAGAGGAGGCCGAGCAGGACCAGGACGCCGAGCGTCGGCAGCGCGCGGAGCCCACCGGAGAAGGCGACGGCGACGGTGCGCCCGCGCCCCGTGTGACCGATGTACAGGCCTGCGGGGATCGCGATCAGCGCGGCGACGCCCATCGCGAGGGCGGTGTAGCCCAGGTGCTCGACGAGCCTGGTGCCATAGCCCGTGGCACCGCCCCATCGGGAGCCGTCGAGGAGGAGACCGAAGGCCTCGGCGAAGAGGTTCACGAGGCGCTCGCATCCGTGACGAGGGAGGCGCGGCGGGCCGCGCGGGTGCGGGCGCGGAGCGACGGCTGGGCGGACCAGGGCATGAGCAGCCTGCCGGCGACCAGGAGGATGAGGTCGAACACCAGGGCGATCACGACGATGCCGACGATGCCCGTGATGATCTCGGTGTAGAACTGGCGTCGGTAGCCGGTGAGGATCATGGTCCCCAGGCTCTGGATCCCGGACAGCGACCCGACGGTGACCATGCTGACCGTGCTGACGGAGACCACGCGGAGCCCGGCGAGCAGCACGGGTCCGGCCAGCGGCAGCTCGACCCGCCAGAATCGGGCCCACCCCGCGTAGCCCATCGCCGTGGCGGACTGCTTCACGTCCTGCGACACCGAGGCCAGCGCGTCCGACGTGATCCGGATCATGAGCGCGACCGCGTAGACGGTCAGTGCGACGACGATGTTCAACGGGTCGAGGATGTTCGTGCCGAGGATGGCCGGCATCGCCAGCAGGAGCGCGATCGAGGGGATCGTGTAGAGCGCGCCGCCGAGGGTGAGCAGGGCGCCGCGCGAACGCCGGTACCGGTTGGCGAGCCAGCCGAGCGGCAGCGAGATGACGAGGCCCAGGAGCACGGGCACGACGGAGAGCGTCACATGCGCGACCGTCAGGTCGAGCACCGTCTGGATGTTGGCGATGACCCAGTTCACGCGGGTCCCGCACCCTGCGCCGGGGCACCGGGGGCGTGCGCGCCCCCCGCCTCGGTCGGTGCGGATGCGGATGGGGCGGCGGCGCGGCCCTCGTCGTCGAGCACGCCCACCAGCCGGCCGTCGCGGTCGACGAGCACCTGGCCCGTGCCGGTGTCCTCGACGTGCAGCGCGCGCTTGCCCTTGTCAGCGCCCACGAAGTCGCGGACGAAGTCGTTCGCCGGGTTCGAGAGGATCTCCTGCGGCGTGCCCTGCTGGGCGATGCGGCCGCCCTTCTCGAGGATCACGACCTGGTCACCGAGCAGGAACGCCTCGTCGATGTCGTGCGTCACGAAGACGACGGTCTTGTCGAGCTCGGTCCGCAGGCGGATGAGCTCCTGCTGGAGGTCGTCGCGCACGAGCGGGTCGACGGCGCCGAACGGCTCGTCCATGAGCAGGATGTTCGGGTCCACCGCCAAGCCGCGGGCCACGCCGACGCGCTGCTGCTGGCCGCCGGAGAGCTGCGACGGGTAGCGGTCGGCCATCGAGCGGTCGAGGCCCACGGTGTCCATGAGCTTCAGGGCGCCCTCGCGCGCCGTGCGCTTGTCGACGCCAGTGAGGCGTGGCACGGTCGCGATGTTGTCGACGACCTTGCGGTGCGGGAGGAGGCCGGAGTTCTGCATCACGTAGCCGATGCTGCGGCGGAGCTTCACGGCGTCCTCGGTGGCGATGTCGGTGCCGTCGATCTCGATGCGGCCCGACGTGGGCTCGACCATCCGGTTGACCATGCGCATGAGGGTCGTCTTGCC